>DASUSM010000045.1:0-7414 GCA_036375115.1 Gemmatimonadaceae bacterium
ATGGCCGTCATCGTCGCGCGCGGGGCGGACTTTTGACCGACGCCGCGATCCCCGCCGCGGGCGGCTCGTTCGCCGCGGATCTCGTCCGCCTGACGAAGCCGCGGATCATCTCGCTCCTGCTCGTCACGACGATCGCGCCGATGTACGTCGCCGGCGACCCGGGGATCTGGCTCGTGCTCGTCGTCTTCGTCGGCGGCTACCTCATGGCCGGCGGGGCGAACGCGGTGAACATGTACCTCGACCGCGACATCGACGACCGCATGTCGCGCACGCGGCTGCGTCCGATCCCCAGCGGGCGGATGAGCGCGCGCGCGGTGCTCGCCTTCGGCATCGCCCTCGCCGTCGCCGCGACGTGGCTCCTCGCCGTCTTCGCCAACGTCCTCGCCGCGGCGCTCGCCCTCGCCGGCTTCTACTTCTACGTCTTCGTCTACACGCGCTGGCTGAAGCGCTCGACGCCGCAGAACATCGTCGTCGGCGGCGCCGCCGGGGCGTTTCCGCCCCTCGTCGGGTGGGCGGCGGTGACGGGCGAGATCGGGCTGCTCGCGGTCTATCTCTTCCTCATCATCTTCTACTGGACGCCGCCGCACTTCTGGGCGCTCGCGCTGAACAAGCAGACGGACTACGGGAACGCCGGCGTCCCGATGGCGCCCCTCGTCTGGGGCGAGCGCGAGACGATGCGGCAGATGCTCTGGTACACGCTGATCCTCGTGCCGCTGAGCGTGCTGCCGGGCGTCTTCGGTGCGCTGGGCGTCGTCTACCTCGTCTCCGCGGCCGCGCTCGGCGCGGTGCTGCTCTGGGGCGTGGTGCGCGTGATGCGCGCGCGCGAGTGGCGCGCCGCGGCGTGGTGGGTCTACGGGTATTCCCTGCTCTACCTCGCGCTGCTCTTCGGTGCGATGGTCGTGGACCGCCAGCTCGGCGGCCCGTGACGGCGCCCGACGCGCCGGTGCGCCGGCTCGCGTCGCCCCGCCCGCTCGCGCGGCTCCTGCCGCGCATCCGGCCCCACGCCGGCCGCCTCGCCCTCGCCGCCCTCTGCCTCCTCGGCGCGGGGGCGATCGGGCTCGCCTTTCCGCAGGTCGTCCGGCACCTCCTCGACTCCGCCTTCGCCGACGGGAGCGCCGCGCGCCTCGACCGCATCGCGCTCGGGCTGCTCGGCCTCTTCGCGCTGCAGGCCGCGCTCAACTTCGTCCAGGTCTTCCTGCTGACGTCGACCGCGGAGCGCATCATCGCGCGGCTGCGCACCGACCTCTTCGCGAATCTCGTGCGGCTCTCGCCCGGCTTCTTCACCGAGCGACGCACCGGCGAGCTGACGAGCCGCCTCTCGAGCGACACGGCCGTGCTCCAGGCGGTGATGAGCACGTACATCTCCGAGTTCGCGCGCCAGTCGCTCTTCCTCGTCGGCGGCGTCGTGCTGCTGACGCTGACGCACCCCGCGCTCACCTTCACGACGCTCGCCGTCGCGCCGCTCGTCGTCGGCTCCGCGTTCTTCTTCGGGCGGCTGCTGCGCCGCGCGAGCACGGGGGTCCAGGACCGGATCGCGGAGGCGACGGCGGCGGCCGAGGAGGCGTTCTCGCAGATCCGGACCGTGCAGAGCTTCACGCGCGAGGACGAGGAGGCGCGGCGCTACGGGACCGAGATCGAGGGCGTGCTCGCCGCCGCGATCCGCCGCGCGCGGCTCCGCGCGACGTTCTTCGGGGTCATCACCTTCGCCGCCTTCGGCGGGATCGTCGCCGTGCTCTGGCAGGGCGGCCGTCTCGTCCTCGCCGGCGCGCTGACGCCGGGGCAGCTCGTCGAGTTCCTGCTGTACGCGCTCATCGTCGCCGGCGCGATCGGCTCGCTCGCCTCCCTCTTCGGCAGCTATCAGGAGGCGATCGGCGCGGCACGGCGCGTCTTCGAGCTGCTCGAGACGCGGCCGTCGGTCGCCGAGGCGGCGCATCCGGCGCCGCTCGCGATGCCGGTGCGCGGCTCGGTCGAGGTCGAGGACGTGCGCTTCCGCTACGCGGCCGAGCTGCCGGAGGTGCTGCACGGCGTGTCCCTGCGCATCGCGCCCGGCGAGGTCGTCGCCCTCGTCGGTCCCTCGGGCTCGGGAAAGACGACGCTCGCCGCGCTCGTCACGCGCTTCTGGGACGTCGAGGCGGGTCGCATCGCGCTCGACGGCCACGATGTGCGGACGCTCGCTCTCGCCGACCTGCGCGGCGCCATCGGGCTCGTGCCGCAGGAGCCCGCGCTCTTCAGCGGCACCGTGCGGGAGAACATCGCCTTCGCGCGCCCGGATGCGGCGGAGGCCGACGTCCGCGCCGCCGCGCGGGCGGCGCACGCGACGGAGTTCATCGAGCGCCTCCCGCAGGGCTACGACACCCGCGTCGGCGAGCGTGGCGTGAAGCTCTCCGGCGGCCAGCGCCAGCGCCTCGCGATCGCGCGCGTCTTCCTGAAGGACCCGGCGGTCGTCATCCTCGACGAGGCGACGTCGAGCCTCGACTCGGAGAGCGAGCGGCTCGTCGAGGAGGCGATGGAGGACCTGCTCCGCGGCCGCTCCACGCTGATCATCGCGCACCGGCTGAGCACCGTCCTGCGCGCGGACCGCGTCGTCGTCCTCGAGCACGGCGAGATCGTCGAGGAGGGGACGCACGCGGAGCTCGTCGGCCGGGATGGGACGTACGCGCGGCTGTACCGGAACCAGTTCCGTGAGGAGAGCGCGGTCTAGCGGCACTCGGCGCTCGGCGTTCGGCGTTCGGCGGGGCGGCGAGGCCGGTGCGCCTGGCGAAGCTCGTCGGCGGGACGACTCCGCCTTCTTGCCGTGTGTTTCACGCGGAGGCGCGGAGATCCGCGGAGCAGGGCGCCGTGCGCGGGTCGAGTGGGTCGCGCCACGAGCCGTGAACTGCTGTGGGGGAACTGCTCGGCGCTCACGCCGCCGCGCGCCGGTGCACGAGTCCGTTCAGGCGCAGCCCCCAATCATTCATGGCCCCGCCACGACGGTCTCTCGCGCCTCGCGGAGCGATCCGCGTGGATCGGATGAATCCGCGTGATCCGCGGTTCACCCCTCGTCGGTGTGGCCGGCCCGAGCGGAGCCTTTCGCGTCTTCCCCCTCGTCGGTGAGGCCGGACCGAGAGGCAGTTCTCCACCTTCCCCCCGCGCTCGTGCGAGTTCGGCGCTCCAGACGCGCGGCGCGCTGCCTGACGATGCGCCGGCGTCCCGGCAAACGGACGGCGCCGAGGCCATCATTGCGGGGGCGTCCGGGGCATCCCATATATGCGAGCCTCTCCAGCGAGGAGCTCGGATGGCGATTCATCGTGCCCTTGTCGCGGCGGGCGTGCTCACCGCCCTGGCCTGCACCGAGCCGCCCCACCTCACCGCGCCGGAGGGGTCGACCGCGCCGGTACCCGTCGCGGCCGCCGCGGCCGGGTTCGTCCCCAACTGCGGATTCGCGAGCGGCGACGCGTGCCCGATCCTCGACTCCGGCCCGCGCTGCGACCACGGGCTCCAGCTGGACAACCGGGGAACGCCGCTGCCCGGCGACGACCGCTGCGTGAACGACACCCGGCACCTCGTCGGCGCCGGATTCCGCGGCGGCTGGACCGACTGGGCGCTCGCCAACCAGCGCACCCTGGCGGTCGACGAGCCGCTGAACTGGGTGCAGTTCCTCACGACGCACAACGCCTTCAACAACATCGCCGACCAGCTCGGCGTGCTCGACGCGAACGAGGTGATGGATCCGAACCAGGTCTGGTCGATCAGCGACCAGCTCGACCTGGGGTCGCGGATGCTCTGGCTCGACCCGCACTGGACGTTCGGCGCGGTCCGCCTCTGCCACGCGTTCGTCGCGACCGGTCCGAACTTCCCCGGTCCCGAGCTCCACCCCGGCTGCCTTGCTCGAGACCGGCGCTTCGCGTATGCGATTCGCGAGATCGCCGATTGGCTCGCGGCGAACCCCGACGAGATCGTCGTCATCGATCTCGAGGCGTACGTCGAGGAGCACTTCGACGACGTCTCGGAGCCGCTGGAGACCTTCTTCGGCGCGATGCTGTACGACGACGCCGACCGTCCCGACGACGCGACGCCGTGGCCGTCGCGGCGCGAGCTGCTCGCGGGCGGCAAGCGGGTCATCGTCGGCGCCCTCGGCGGCAACATCGACCCCGCCTACTACGTCGGCGACAACTTCGGCGGCACGACGCACAACAACTACATCGACGGTCACCTGCACGGCCGGTACATCAAGCACTTCGCCGTCGAGCGGACCGACGGGATCGTCACGCGCTGCGTATCGAACGCGGACAGTCCGCCGAAGGCGCTGCAGGTGGCCGACAACGTGTTCCGGACGGTGGGTGAGGACCGGACGACGCTCTCCCTCTCGCTCCCCGTCGGCCACGAGTGGCACGTGGGCGTCGCGGACGCCGTGGACGTCGCCGACCTCGCCGCCTGCGGCGTCTTCCAGGTGAGCCTCGACATGCTCGGCGCCGACCTGGCGGACGACATCGGACGCCCGATCGTCCCCGACTACCTCGAGCATCCGGATCGCGTCCCCGAGGAGGAACGGCAGTCCCACCTCGTCTGGAGCTGGCGCCCCGGCGACCGCGGCGGCGCCGGCGACGCCGCGCTCCTCCACGGGTCCGACGGCCGGTGGAGCTCCGAGACGCCGTCGCAGGAGCACCGCTTCGCCTGCGCGCGTCCGCGCTCGGAGACGAGCCGGAACATCGCCGACTGGACGGACTCGCTCGCCACGGAATGGCGCGTCACGTCGCGCGCCGGCGCGTGGACGACGGGCGGCCGCGCCTGCCTGGACGAGTACGGCGCCGAGGGGTTCGTCTTCTCCGTGCCCGTCCACGGCCTCGCCAACGGCCGGCTGCGTCTCGCCGACGCGCAGCGCGGCGACGTCTGGCTCGCCTACAACGACATCAAGCAGGAGGGGAGCTGGATCATCGACCGGCGTCCGACGGCGCACGCCGGAGCGGACCGCGTCGTCGAGTGCAACGGGCATGGCGGCACGCCGGTGCGGCTCGACGGCGGCCTCTCGTCCGATCCGGATGGCGACCCGCTCGCGTGGGAGTGGAGCGGGCCGTTCGGCACGGCGGCGGGCGCGCAGCCGACCGTGCTGCTCCCGCTCGGACGGCACGTGATTCGGCTCGTCGTGGACGATGGCTTCGGCGGCGTGGACGAGGACGAGGTCGTGATCGAGGTGATCGACACGACGGCGCCCGAGATCCGGTCCGCGTCCGCGTCGCCGGCCGAGCTCTGGCCGCCGAACCACAAGATGGTGCCGGTCACGATCACCGTGGACGTGCACGACGCGTGCGACGCCGCCCCTGCCTGCCGGATCACGTCCGTGACGAGCGACGAGCCCGTGAACGACGTCGGCGACGGCGACACGGCGCCCGACTGGCGGATCACCGGCGCGCTCACCGTGGAGCTGCGGGCGGAGCGGGCGGGGCCGCGTGACGGGCGCATCTACACGATCGCGATCGAGTGCGTCGACGCATCCGGGAATCGCTCGACGACGCAGCTGACGGTGCCGGTGCCGCACGACCGGCGCTGACGGCGCGCGCGGCGACGGAGCGGGCGGCCCGTTCCCGGGGCCGCCCGCTTCGCATCCCGGTCAGTCGAGCTTCACATCCACAAGGGACTCTCCCGCCTTCACCTCCACCTCGCGCTCCTCCGTCCCCCCGCGCTCGTGCCAGACGACGAGCCGGTACGTCCCCGGCGGCACCGAGTCGATGGCGAACGCGCCGTCCGGCGCAGTCACGGCGAAGTACGGGTGGTCGAACACGGCGAGCCACGCCTCGCTCCACGGATGCAGCTCGCACGTCGCGTGGACGAGCGCGGGGCGCTCCAGCACCTGCTCGTCGGGGACGACCTGCCCCTCGTCGTACTGCCGCACGACCGAGACGATGTCCACGCTCCCCTGCCTGACGAGCCGGGTGCGGTGCTCGATCGGGTCGAGGTTGCGGATGTTCAGCGTGCCGCCGGCGATCGTCGCCTGCACCCGCGGCTCGAGCCGGCAGCGGCGGTTCGTCAGGGTGTAGCGACGCTCCAGCGGAAGCGGCTTCCCCTGTCGGGCGTCGCGGAGCCAGACGACCGCGCCGGGGAGCCCGCCATCGATCCCGGGAGGCGCGCCGTCGGCGGCGGCGTCCTCGCACGCCGGTCCGGCCTCGCGCGCGGCCGCGGGAGCGACGGCGACCCCGGGCGCGACCGTCACGCCGGAGACGTCGCCGGGCACCGGCTCGGCGAGCACGCGCCCGCGGATGCGACCGGTGGCGCGGAGCGCGACCTCGCGATACGGTCCGGGCGGAGGCGCGACGACGAGGGCGGCGGCGGTCGCGGCCGAGTCGCTGCGCTGCGCCGCGTCGTCGTTCGAGCAGCCGGCGAGCGCGCCGGCGGCGACCGCGGTGGCAACGAGCGCGGCGGCGACGCGCGCGACGTGGCGCGATGCGAGGATGCGCGCGGCCCGGAGAGATGGATGGATCGGAGTCGCCACTGCTCGTCTGGTGGTGGAAGTTCGCGGACGACCGGCAAGCCGCACGCCGCGTGACCGGCCGAGTCCGCCGGTCGTCGAACGCGTGATGCCGGGCGCGCGGTCCGTCGGCGCGCCCTGATGTACCTCCCCTCCTCCGGAGAGCCGGCCGACGCAGGCCGGTGCGCGGTCCACATGCTGCATGCCCTCGCGCTCGCCCTCCTCCTCGACGCCGCACCCGCGCCCGCCGTGGCCGCGGACTCCCTGCGCGCCGATACCGAGATCCGCCAGACGATCCTCCGCCACGCCGCCGACGTCCGCGGCTGCTACGAGCGCGAGGGCCTCCGCCGCGATCCGAGCCTCGTCGGCACGCTCGAGGTCGAGGTGACGGTACTCCCGACGGGCGTCGTGGACTCCGTCGCCGTCGGCACCGTCGTCATGGCCGGGAACGGACAGCGCGAAGTCGCCGCCTGCATCGCGACGGTCGCCCGTCACTGGCGCTTCGAGCGCGGACCGTACGCGGTCGAGACGATCGTCCTCCCCTTCGCCCTCGTCCCCGAGCGCCCGACGGACGCGACGGCCATCATCGCGAAGAGCTGACGCGCCTCAGACGACGAGCAGCTCGCGCTGGTACTCGGCGGGCGTGACGATCGCCTCGCCCTCGCCCACGTACGCGTTGACCTCGCTGCGCATCCCGATCTCCCCGGTCAGGTAGACGCCGGGCTCGATCGAGAAGAGCACGCCCGGAACGAGCAGCCGCTCCTCCCGCGTCTCGAGATTGTCGAGGTGCGGGCCGGCGCCGTGCAGGTCGCGCGCGTCGATCGAGTGCCCCGTGCGGTGCACGAAGCGGTCGCCGAAGCCGCGCTGCTCGATCACCGCGCGCGCGGCGTCGTCCACCGCCGCGCCGCGCAGCACCTCACCGCGCGCCGAGGCCTCGCGCACGAGCGCGATCGCCGCGTCCCGCGCGTCGCG
>DASUSM010000046.1:0-19478 GCA_036375115.1 Gemmatimonadaceae bacterium
GATGGCACCGGGATGATCGCGGCGGACATCGAGAGCGCGGAGCCTCGCGTCCACGTGCTGCACCGCGAGGGGAAACTCGGGCTCGGCACCGCCTATCTCGACGGCTTCCGCTGGGCGCTCGAGCGGGAGTACGACTACATCTTCGAGATGGACGCCGACTTCTCCCACGATCCGGCGCACCTGCCGCAATTCCTCAGGTCGATTCAGTCGGCCGACCTCGTGCTCGGGTCGCGGTACCGCGAGGGGCGCGTGACCGTCGTGAACTGGCCGATGTCGCGACTCCTGCTGAGCTACTTCGCGAACATCTACGCCCGGGTGGTCACCGGGCTTCAACTCTACGACTCGACCGGCGGCTTCAAGTGCTTTCGCCGGGAGGTGCTCGCGGCGATCGACCTGAGCAAGGTCCGCTCGAACGGCTACGCCTTCCAGATCGAGATGAGCTTTCGCGCCTGGAAGCAGGGATTCCGGATCGTCGAGATCCCGATCGTCTTCGTGGATCGGACGGAGGGGCACAGCAAGATGTCGAAGCGGATCGTCCGCGAGGCGGTCTGGATGGTCTGGCGCCTTCGGTGGTGGGCGCTGTCGGGGAAGCTGTGAGCGGCCCCGAGGGGAGGTCGTTCTGGAAGATGAGCGGGTCGGGGAACGACTTCGTCGTCTTCGACCGGCTCACCGGCGCCGAACCGGCCCTCCTGGAGCCCTCGTTCGTCGGGCGGGTCTGCGCGCGCGGGACCGGCGTGGGGGCCGATGGGCTCGTCGTCCTCGAGCCCTCGTCGCGCGCGGACCTGCGCCTGCGCTACGTGAACGCCGATGGGACGGCCGCGTTCTGCGGGAACGCGACGCTCTGCACGACTCGGCTCGCCGTCGAGCTCGGCGCGGCGCGCGCGGAGGGTCTGACGATCGAGACGGAGGCGGGAGTCGTCGAGGCGCGCCTGCGGGACGGCCAGCCGGAGATCGACCTGCCGGAGGTCGACGACGTCCGCGAGTCGCTGACCCTGGGGCTCGAGCCGGGGGAGGAACGGATCGGCTACGCGGTCGCGGGGGTCCCCCACCTGGTCGTCCTCTGCGGAAGCGCCGACGACGTCGAGATCGGCCGCCGCGGGCGGGCGCTCCGATGGGAGCCGTCGCTCCTGGGGGGCGCGAACGCCAACTTCATCTCGCGCGGCGCCGGCGGCCGGTGGCGGATGCGGACCTACGAGCGCGGCGTCGAGGACGAGACGCTCGCGTGTGGCAGCGGCGCCGTCTCCTGCGCCATTCTCCTCGCCACGTGGGGGCTCGGCGGCGACACGACCGTGCTGCGCACGAGCTCGGGGAAGGACCTTCGTGTCGCACTGCGCCGTAGTGGCCACGGCTGGCGACCATCGCTCGGCGGCGAGGGGCGGATCGTCTTTCGCGGCTTTCTGGCCGAGATCTGATCCGGCTGTCGAGTCTGCTCAGATCCGCGGGCTCGGGCCATCGGGTCGAAGTCCGCCGTGCAAACCGAGCAGGGACAGGGGATTGAGGAGCACCAGGGGCGTGGAGAACCCCGGGATTTCCACATCTCGACACGGCCTGAGTTTACATAACATATCTTATACGCACTACCTCGCGCCGCAGGCTATGGATGAGTTCGCTTGGCTATGCCTTGCATTGACCCTTCGTTGGGCCGGTTTCATCCCCTGCCTGTCGCGTCGCGCGTCCCCAGGCGTACGCCAGCGGCAGCTGTCATCCGGGCCGCGCCCGGCGGATCCAGATGGCCGACGGGCCGCGAGGCGCCACCCCGTGGCGCCCGCGGCCCGCGTCCCCCATGTCCTCGGTGAGCTCGGCGAACCCGTCTGCGCCGGCCTCGAACAGTCGAGCCGGTCGCGAGGTACGGCTCAGGTCGCCGGTACCACCGCCAACGCCGTCAGCTCGCCGAGGCGAATCTTCGCCTCCCCCCGCACCGGGCTGTCCTCGTCCTCCGCCAGCGCACGCCAGATCGCCGTCGCCGCCTCCACGTTCTTCGCCGCCGTGAAGGCCCGGGCGGCGCTCGCGCTGTCGTTCGCCTGCTCCATCGCAAACGGCGACAGCTCGGCGGCCCGGAGATAGCTCCGAGCCGCCTCCTCGTACTGCTGGAGCTCCATCTGACCGTCGGCGATCAGGACGTGCACCGGGGCGCCCAGGCCGTCCCCTTCCGCCTGGTCGGCTGCCCGCTGCAACACCTCGACCCCCTTCTGGTGCTCCCCCTGACCGTAGTGGAGCTGCGCGAGCAGGAGCGCCGCCTCGCGCGCTGCCGGGGTGCCCGAGAAGCCGTCCACGACGCGCTGCAGGTCGGTGATCGCGAGCGGCACGTTGTTCGTGGCGAGCGACTGCCCCGCCCGCGCCAGCGCCGTCTCGGCCTGGGCCACGCGCGCCTCGCGGTTCGTGCGGTACAGCCACCAGCCGGCGATCGCGAGAAGGAGGACGACGACGCCGATGACGATCGCGCGGCTGTTCAGCTGCGCCCACTCGACGAGGGAATCGGCCTCACGGTCGGGAGCGACCGGCGGCCGGGCGGAAGCTCCGGTTCGCGTCATTTCGAGGTGCTGTGTGGGATGGTCGGGCGCCCGGCGCGGCCGCCGCATGCCCCTGGGGTGATTCGAACACCCGGCCAACGGTTTAGGAAACCGCTGCTCTATCCACCTGAGCTACAGGGGCAAGTCGTTCGGACGCTGCGGATTGTGACCATAAATCAAGCGCCCGAGCAGCCGTATCTCAAGCGCGCCGCAGCCGCGAAGAATAGCGGATGCCCGGCGTCAGGTCCAGGCGACCCGGTACTTGCACACGCGACCCCCCGCCGCGCGGCACTCGTCCTCGACGACCTGCACTCCCTTCATCCCGCACATCTCGAGCGCTTTCCGGTACCAGCCGACGACCGTCAGGCAGTCCGGCGCGCTGAACGTCTGCGCCTCGTGGGTCGTCAGCACCCCCGACCTGTCCCCGGTGCGCTCGTACTCGCGCCGGCCGGTGCCGTAGTACATCGAGTAGATCAGCGGCGCCTTCGAGAGAAACGCGTGCGCATCGCCGTTCGTGAGGAAGCCCTTGTGGACGGTCGAGAGGTTCTTCACGGCGGAGGCCTCGCCGAGCTTCAGGAAGAACGCGGAATCGCCGCCGCCGAGCGCCTGGAAGATGGCGTCGTCCAGCCTCTTCCCGAGGTCGAACGGATACCACTTCACCGTGAGGACCATTCCGAGCTCCTTGCGGTCCGCTTCGGTGAGGCGGGAGAGCACGCGCTCCACTCCCGCCTTTCCGGCGATCTCCTCGACGAACCCGAGGCGCGACTTGAGGACGCTTCCCTTCACCTGCTGCACGGTTTCCCTCTTCTGCGGGTGGTGGTCGATCGTCGAGCGGCGATGGCCGGGCCCCGGCCTTCCGGCCGTGCGCTAGTACTGGACGATCGAGGTGACGCGGCGGTCGCGCAGAAGCTCCAGGCCCGGCAGAAAGGAGAGAGCGATGAGAAAGGAGCAGCCGGCGACCACCCCGCCCAGCTCCTCGACGAGCGAGCAGACGGCGCGCGCCGTTCCGCCGGTGGCGAGGACATCGTCGACGACGAGGACCCGCGCCCCGGGGCCGAGCGCGTCCTCGTGCATCTCGAGGTGGTCGGTGCCGTACTCGAGGTCGTAGGAGACGCGCCGCGTCGTGTGCGGCAGCTTCCCGGCCTTCCGCACCGGCACGAGCGAGGCCGCCAGGTTCTGCGCGATCGGTCCGCCGAAGAAGAAGCCGCGGCTCTCGATCGCCACGACATGGGTGATCCCCTCCTCCGCGAAGGGGGCGGCCATCGCCGTCGTCGTGCGCGTGAAGAGCAGCGGGTTCTTCAGGACCGGCGTGATGTCCTTGAAGAGGATCCCCTTCTTCGGGAAGTCGGGGACGTCCCGCACTTCGCGGACGATCTCGAGCGCGAGGGCGCTTCGATCGGTGGTCGGCTCGGTCACGTCAGGACGGTGAACGGGTTGGGCAGCTCGGCGGCCGCGATCGGTTCCATCTCGACGAGCTCGTCGACGCGCGCACCGGGCGGGCCGTCGAGCAGCGCACGCCGAAGCGCCGCGATCCGCTCGGGAGGGCCGGCGGCAGCGACCGCGACGGTGCCATCCGGCTCGTTCCGGACCCACCCCGCGAGATCGAGCCGCCTCGCTCGCTCGCGGACGAACCAGCGAAATCCGACCCCCTGCACGCGGCCGGAGACTCGCGCGTGAAGGGTGCTCGCCGTCAGCGTCGGACTCCCAGGAGAACCGCCAGCGCCGCGGCGAGCGAGGCCGCCTCGCCCGCGGACTCCTCCACCGCCGGCACCCGGAGCTCCCCGCTCCGCACGCGCCCGGCGATCCGCTCGAGCGCCTCGGCGACGGCGACGTTCGCGCCGACGATCGTGCGGATCTCGTACGGGGAGTCCGCCCTCGTCGGGCCGCCGGCCGGCGTGACGCGCGGCGTGAGGACATCCTCGTAAGCCGTTGATGTATCGTCCGTTCGACGATCCACCTCGGGTGCTTCCTCGGCGTCGACGCGGGCCGCCGCCGGATCCTCCGTCGGAGGCGCGAGCCACGGCAGCGGCTCCGCGCTCGACGGCGTCCCATCGGCGACGCTCGCGGCGACCGGCTCGGCGTCCGTGCCGTAGTCGGGCATCAGCAGCGGTAGCTCGGGGCCGCCCGACGGCGGCTCGTCGGCGTCCGCACTCGAGAGCTCGGACCCGGCGAGCGGAAGCGCGGGGAGCGCGTCCGGAGACTCCTCCGAGGCGCGCTCGAGCTCCAGCGACGGACCGGCGCCGTCCGACGACCCCTGCCCCAGCGTCTCCGAGATGGCGTGCTCGACCGCCAGCACACCGAACGGGGGCGTGCTGCGGGCCGTCACGGGCTCGTCCGCCACGTCGCCAGCCGGCCAGGCCGGGGCCGCCTCGCCGAGGATGGCCGTCGCGTCGACCGGCGACATCGGCCGCGGCGCGCTCGGCGCGCTCGGCGCACTCGGCGGGCTCATCGCACTCGGCGGACTCATCGCACTCGGCTCGCTCGCCGCGCTCGGCGGAGCGACGGGGACAGCGGGCGCCGGCGGTGCCGGCGGCGTCACCGGTCTGATCGCTCCGGGAGGGACGAAGGGGCGCGGCTGCGGGCGCTCCTGCGTCGCCTGTCGCCCTTCCGGGCTCGCACCGCCGTCGGGCTCGGGAGGCCTGCGGAAGGGTGGGATGAAGGGGCGTCCGGTTCGGCTTCCCGGCGGCGTGCTCTCGTCGGCCATGCGATCCCTCCTCGGCGAGCCCCATCGGGCCCGCGGTGGCGCGTCAGTCCTGCCAGCCGTGCCGCCCCATGAGCGGGACGAACCGGACCGGCGCTACATCCTGACGCACGACATCCCCTCCGCGTCGCGTCAGCACGGCCAGCGTCTGCTCCTCCGCTCCGCCGAGCGGGATGATGAGTCGCCCGCCCTCGGCGAGCTGGTCCACGAGCGGCTGCGGCACCGACGGGGACGCCGCGCTGACGAGGATGGCGTCGTACGGCGCGTAATCGCGCCACCCCAGCGTGCCATCGCCGAGCAGCAGGGAGACGTTGCGTACGCCCGTCTGCTGGATCACCTCGCGGGCGCGCTCGAGCAGCGCCGGAATCCGCTCGATCGAGAAGACCTGCGCCGCGAGGTGCGCGAGGAGCACCGTCTGGTAGCCGGAGCCCGTCCCGACCTCGAGCACCTTCTCGCGGCCGGTCAGGCGGAGCAGCGAGAGATAGCGCGCGTGCACCGAGGGCTGAGAGATCGTCTGCCCGCTGCCGATCGGGAGGGCGCTGTCCTCGTAGGCACGGTGCCGGACGCCGGTCGGCACGAACAGGTGCCGCGGCGTGAGGTCGAACGCTCGCAGCACGGAGAGATCGGAGATGCCGTTGTCCTGCAGCGTCTCGACGAGCCGCCGCCGCGCGCCGCGGTACTCCTGGGTCACGCGAGGTCCATCCACCACGTGCCGGATTCCTCGAGCATGCCGTAGTTCGTCAGGTCGAGATGCAGCGGCGTCACGGAGACGAATCCGTCGCGAATCGCGCGGAAGTCGGCCCCCTCGACCCCCGTCCAGTTCGCCGAGCCGCCGCCGATCCAGTAGATCGGGCGCCCCCACGGATCCTGCATCGGCGTCAGCGAGTTCGAGTAGACGCGGCGCCCGAGTCGGGTCAGGCGCACGCCCTTGATGTCGGACGACGGGAACGGCGGCAGGTTGATGTTGAGCAGCGTGTCGCGCGGGAACTTCGGCAGCCGCGTGATGTGGTGCAAGAGGCGCGTCAGGATCTCGACCTGCTCGTCCAGCCGCGAGACGTCCGCCCGCAGGTCGCCCCCGGCGAACGAGACGGCGATCGACGGGATGCCGAGCGCCGTCCCCTCCATCGCCGCGGCGACCGTCCCGGAGTAGAGGACGTCCTCCCCCATGTTCTGCCCGTGATTGATCCCGCTCAGCACGAAGTCGGGGCGCTCCGGCATCAGCGCCTCGACCGCGAGCATCACGCAATCGGTCGGCGTCCCATCCACCTGGTACGTGCGCGGCCCGCGCTGGATCGGGCGAAGGGGGTGATGCAGCGTCAGCGAGTGGCTCATCGCGCTCTGCTCGCGGTCGGGCGCGACGATCGTGATCTCCCCGAGCGGCTCCGCCGCCCGCCGCAGGCAGTCGAGCCCGTGCGCGAGAATCCCGTCGTCGTTGGTGAGCAGCAGTCGCATCAGCGGAATACCTCGGCGCGGTGGCGCCAGATCGCGCGGATCACGTGCGCCGTATCGCGCACCGGGTGGAAGTGGCTCTCGGAGCCGTAGATGGTCGGCACGCGTACCGTCGCCACGCGGAAGCCGCGGCGCGCGAGCCGGATGAGCAGGTCGGTCTCGAAGTCGTAGCGGTCGCCGAACCCATCGACCGCCTGCAGCGCGGCCGCGCGGAACGCGCGGTAGCCCGTCTGCGAGTCGGGGATCCGGCAGCCGGCGGCGAGGCTCACGCAGGCGCTCGACAGGGCGTTGCTGAAGCGGCGGTGCGCCGGCATCGCGCTGCCGGCGCGGGGCCGCGCCCCGAGCACGACGTCCGCCCCGGCGAGCGCCGCGACGAGGCGTGGTGCCGCGGCGGGATCGTGCTGGCCGTCGGCGTCGATCGTGAGGACGTGCTCGGCGCCGCGCGCGAGCGCCTCCTCGAAGCCGGCGCGCAGCGCCCGCCCCTTCCCGAAGTTGCGCGGGTGCACGACGAGCGCATCGCACCCGCCGGCGAGCACCTCGCGCGTCCGGTCCGCCGACCCGTCGTCGATGCCGACGACGATCGCGCCGGGGAGCGATGCACGCAGCCCCGCGATCACGCCGCCGACCCGCGCCGCCGCGTTGTACGCCGGCACGACGCAGGCGACCCTCGCGGTCATTCGGCCGCCCGGCGCCCGGCGAGCAGGTCGAGGATCGACGTCAGCTCGCCCTCGAGGCTCTCGACCGTCTCGCGCGCCAGTGCCGTACGCGCGCTCGCGCGAAGGTCGCCGCCGCGCCGGTGCTCCTCGACCTTCTGCCGGGCTCCGTCGATCGTGTACTTCTCCGCGTACAGGAGGTGCTTGACGAGCATGATCAGCTCGATCTCGCGGCGCTGGTAGACGCGGTTCCCCGAGCGGTTCTTGGCCGGATTGAGGAACTTGAACTGGCTCTCCCAGTAGCGCAGGACGTGCGGCTTGAGATCGGTGAGCGAGCAGACCTCGCCGATCGAGAAGAACTCCTGCACCGGCTCGCGCTCGCTCACTGGTCCTTCTCCGCGCGCAGCTCCCGCGTCATGAGCTCCCCGATCGCGCGCCGCGCCTGGAACCCCTCGAAGAGGATCCGGCAGACCGCGTCCACGATCGGCATCTCCACGCCTTCGCGCCGGGCGAGGTCGCGCGCGCTCCGCGCCGTGTGCGCGCCCTCGGCGACCGTCTCCCGTCCCTCCAGAGCCTGCTCGAGCGTCGCGCCCTTTCCGATCTCCGCGCCGAGCGCGCGATTGCGGCTCAGCGAGCCGGTGCAGGTCAGCACGAGGTCCCCGAGCCCGGCGAGCCCCGCGAACGTCGCCGGCGAGGCGCCGAGCGCGACGCCGAGACGCGTCATCTCGGCGAGCCCGCGGGTGATCAGCGCGGCGCGCGAGTTGAAGCCGAGCCCGACGCCCTCCGCGATCCCGGTCGCGACCGCCATCACGTTCTTCAGCGCGCCGCCCAGCTCGACGCCGGCGAGGTCGTCGCTCGTGTACACGCGGAAGGCGTCGCCGCTGAAGGCGCGCTGCGCCTCCCGCGCGTCCTCCTCGTGGCGCGCGGCCGCGACGACCGCCGTCGGCTGGCGCGCCGCGACTTCGGCGGCGAAGCTCGGACCCGACAGCGCGACGACGCGCTCCGTCGCCAGCTCCGCCTCGACGATGTCGGTCATGAGCGCGAGCGACCCGTTCTCGATCCCCTTCGTCGCCACGACGACGAGCGCGCCGGGCGGCACGTGCGCGGCGAGCTGCCGGACGACGGGGCGCAGCGCGTGGGACGGCGGGACGAGCACGATCAGCTCCATCCCCGTCGCCGCCGCCTGCAGGTCGCCGGTCGCGCGAAGCGCGGGCGCGAGCGGCGCGCCGGCGAGGAAGCGCGCGTTCTCGTGCCGCACGCCGATCGACTCGACGACGTCCGGCTCGCGCGCCCAGAGCACCACGTCGTGACCGTTCCGCGCGAGGAGGTCGGCGAGCGCGGTGCCCCACGCGCCCGCGCCGATGACGCCGCAGCGCATCAGCGTCCCGCTCCCGGCGCGGTCGCCGCCGGCTTCTTCCGCCCGAAGCGGTGCTCCTCACCGCGCCGCAGCCGGCGGATGTTCGCGCGGTGCGTCCAGAACACGAAGAGGGCGACGGGGATGCTCACCCAGAGCACCGGCGAATGCGTCCCCTTCTCGACGAGCACCGCGAGCGGCAGCGCCGCGGCGGCGACGAGCGAGCCGAGCGAGACGTAGCCGCTCGTCCAGAGCACGCCCGCGAAGAGCACGGTGACGACGAGGAGCGAGAGGGGCGCGAGCGCGAGGAAGACGCCGGCCGCCGTCGCGACGCCCTTCCCTCCCCCCTTCCAGAGCAGGAAGATCGGCCGCACGTGCCCGGCGATCGCCGCGATGCCGTACGCGATCGCCCAGGCGACGGGGTTCGCCGTCTCCGCCGCGCGCGGCAGGAGCAGAACCGGGAGCGCCCCCTTCGCCGCGTCGAAGAGCAGGACGGGCACCGCCACCTTCCAGCCGAGCACCCGGAAGACGTTCGTCGCGCCGAGATTCCCCGAGCCGTGCTCCCGGAGGTCGATCCCCCGTGTCAGGCGCCCGGCGAGATAGGCGGCGGGGATGGAGCCGGCGACGTACGCGATCGCGAGTCCGAGCGCTGGATGCATGTCAGGGGGCGTTCTTGCGCTTGAGGACGATGCGGAGCGGGTTGCCGAGGAAGCCCCACTTCTCGCGGAAGCCGTTGTGCAGATAGCGCACGTAGTGCTCCTGCACCAGGTCCGGGTGGTTCCCGAAGACCACGATCGTCGGGGGCGCCGTCTCCACCTGCGTCGCGTAGTTCAGCTTGACCTCGAGGCCCTGCGCCTGCGGCGGCTGGCGCCGCGCGACGAGCTCGTGGAGCCCCTCGTTCACCTCCGCGGTCTGCACGCGCTTGTGCCGCTCCTCCTCCACCTGGAGGATGAGGTCGAGGGCGCGCGTGACGCGCTGCCCCGTGAGCGCGGACGTGAAGAGGAAGGGGACCCACCGCAGGAACGGCGCCTTCTCGCGGCACTCCTTCTCGAAGCGCGCGGACGCCTTCTCGTCCTTCTCCTTCAGGTCCCACTTGTTCACGACGATGATCAGCCCGCGGCCGGCCTCCCAGGCGAGCGTCGCGATCTTGAGGTCCTGGTTGTGCAGCCCCTCGACGGCGTCGATCATCAGGACGCAGATGTGCGCCTGCTCGATCGCGCGGCGCGTCCGCAGCGACGAGTAGAACTCGATCCCCTCGTCGATCTTCGACTGGCGCCGCAGCCCCGCCGTGTCCACGAAGACGAGGTCGCGGCCGTGGTAGCGCATCGGCGTGTCGATCGCGTCGCGCGTCGTCCCGGCGATGTCGGAGACGACGAGCCGTTCCTCGCCGAGCAGCCGGTTCACGAACGAGGACTTGCCGACGTTCGGCCGCCCGACGACGGCGATGCGGAGCTCGTCCGGCTCTTCCGCCGCGACCGGCGGGATGTTCTCGACGAGCACGTCGAGCAGGTCTCCCGACGCCTTGCCGCTCTGCGCCGAGACGGGAAGCGGCTCTCCGGCGCCGAGGTTGTAGAACTCGAGGTGGTCCAGGGAGGACGGGTCGTCCACCTTGTTCACGACGAGGAGCCACGGCTTTCCCGATCCGCGCAGGAGGTCCACGACGCGCTGGTCGCTCGGGTGGACGCCGGCCTTCGCGTCGACGACCGCGAGGAGGAGATCCGCCTCCTCGATCGCCTGCAGCACCTGCCGCCGGATCTCCGCGTCCATCGCGCCCCGCCCGTCCTCGGGCAGCCCGCCCGTGTCGACGAGCCAGAAGGCGCGCCCCGCCCAGTCCGCGCGGGCGAAGTTCCGGTCGCGCGTCGTCCCCGCCTCGTCCGAGACGATGGCGGCGTGGTCGCCGACGATCCGGTTGAAGAGCGAGGACTTGCCGACGTTGGGACGACCGACGATGGCGACGACCGGCAGGCTCATGCCGCCGCCGCTCCCCGCTCCGCGGCCGCGCCCTCGGGGGCGAGCGCGTCGATGAAGTCGTACGAGGGATACACGGGCATCGGCAGCGACTCGCGGACCGCCGCGAAGCTGGCGTCGTCCAGGAAGAGCCCGCCCTCGTTGATCGTCTCCGCGGGAATCAGCGCGAGATCGAGGTCGTCACGTCCCTCGAGCGCTCGCCGGATGTCGGCGCCCACGAGGAGCCCGGCGACCGTGACGCCCCCCGCGAAGAGAGTGTTGTCGGCGGCGATCAGCTCGAAGTGCGCCCCCGTCCGCTCGGCGAGCATGGCGAGGAGCTCGGGCATGATCGGCTCCATCGACCGCCCCGTGACGACGCCGATGCGCCGCCCGTCGAGTCGCGGCAGCGTCCCGAGTCCCGCCCGCAGGCGCTCGCGCAGCATCGTGACCGCGCCGATCCCGTTCTCGATCTGCGCGAAGTCGTCGTAGTGCGCGGCGTCCGGGAACGGCCGCGCCGCCTGGAGGTACAGCTCGTCGGCGGCGTACGCCCAGGTCTCGCCGCGCTCGCGCTTCGCCCGCTCGCCCCACCGTTCGACCTGCGCGAGGATCTCCCGCGCACGCTCGCGGCTCATGCGCTCCCCGGTGTAGAGGTGCGAGAACTGGGTGAGCCCCACGGGGACGACGGCCACCGAGAGACAGCTCTCCCCGAAGCTCCACAGCGTCTCGAGCGACTCCTCGAGCACGTCGGCGTCGTTCAGCCCGGGGACGACGACCATCTGGCCGTGGAACTGGATGCCGCCCTCGACGAGGCGGCGCAGCTGCGCGTTGACGTCGGGGACGCGCGGATTGTTCAGGAGCTTCTTCCGCGCCTCCCAGTTCGTCGCGTGGACGGAGATGTAGAGCGGCGAGAGCCGGTACTCGAGGATCCGCTCGTAGTCGCGCTCGCGGAGGTTCGAGAGCGTGGCGAAGTTTCCGTAGGCGAAGGAGAGCCGGTAGTCGTCGTCGCGGATGTAGAGGTTGCGGCGCAGCGTCCCCTTCGGGAGCCCCTCGACGAAGCAGAACTCGCAGCGGTTCGCGCACCGCCGCACCGTCGGCGGCTCGAGCTCGATGCCGAACGGCTCCCCCTCCTCGCGCTCGACCTCGAGGACGATCGCCTCGCCATCGGGAAGCTT
Organism: Gemmatimonadaceae bacterium; assembly: GCA_036375115.1. Classification (GTDB taxonomy): domain Bacteria; phylum Gemmatimonadota; class Gemmatimonadetes; order Gemmatimonadales; family Gemmatimonadaceae; genus DASUSM01. The sequence continues at coordinate 11,787 of DASUSM010000046.1, forward strand.
CGCCTCGATCGCGAGCGCCTCGTCCGCGGTGAGGAACTCCCAGTCGAGGAAGTCGTCGAGCGCTCGCCCGTTGACCGAGAGGAGCTCGGTGCCGGGCACGATCTCGAGCTCGTCGGCGATGCTGCCGGGATGGACCTTGGCGACGCGGATCATGACACTCGCTGAAAAGGGAGAAAGCCGCCCGCCGGCGGCTCTCCCCCTGGCCCACGGTCGTGCTCGGCGCCGTTCGGCACCTCACGCAACTTAGCAGCTACGGAAGTGGAAATCAATCAACCATAGCGACTTCCGCCGTGTCGCGCGGACGCGAAGAGGCCCGGTGCCGTGGCACCGGGCCTCCACCGTTCCGCCGATCCGGCCGCTCAGCTCAGCGGCGCGTACCGGTACGCGATGATCGCGTCGTTCTCCGCCGTGACGGTGAACTCGGCGCTCTCCTGCGGCTTCACCGGACCGACCGTCGCCTCCTGCGTGGCGACGACGTTCCCGGCCTTGTCGAGGAACTCGATCTTCACCGTGAAGGACTTCTGCGCCTTCCCGGAGTTCTGCACGGAGCCGACGAGCGTCCGCTTCGCGCCGTCCATGGCGAACCGCGTGAAGGAGACGCGCCCCGGGAGGGCCTCCGCCTTCTGCATGTAGGCGACGACCGAGTCGGTGAGCGCGCGCTTCGCCTTCGCGTCCTTCTCGACCTTCTGCTTCAGCTGGAAGGCGCCCGCGAGCAGCTGGTAGCTGTCCGGGTTCGACGGGTCGACCGCGACGAGTCGCTGCGCGACCGGCATCATCTTGTCGGCCGCATCCGCCGAGTAGTACGCCGTGGCCAGCACGTAGAGCCCGTCGCGGTAGTACGGGTTCTTCGCCACGCCCGCCTCGCAGAGCGCCGTCGCGACGTCGTTGCGCTCGGCCCGCACCGCCTCGGTGCACGCGCGGAAGAGCTGCACGTCCGAGTAGTTCGCGGCGTCGGCGGCGACGCCCTTATAGTGGGCGTCGTACGCCGCGCTGTCGCCCGCGAGGAGAAGCGCCTCGCCGAGCCCGGCGGTCGCCGCCGGGTCCTTCGGCTCCATCGCGAGGTACTGGCGGAAGAGGCCCGCCGCCTCCGTGTACTTCGCCTTGGCGGCATCGCCCTCGAGCGACGACGCGCTCTCCGCCGTCAGCCCGGCGAGCGCGAGCATCGCACCCTTCTTGATGTCCGCGAAGGTCGTGTCCTCACCGGCGGTCTCGATCGTCCGGCGCAGGTTCGCCTCCGTCTGCGCCTTGTCGCCGGCGCGCTGCGCGACCGCGGCGAGCACGTTGTACGCGTACGGCGACTCGCGGTAGATCACCAGCGAGCGCCTCGCGTAGTGCGCGGCGGAGTCGTTCTGGTCGGCGTTGACGTGCTGGATCGCCGCGTTGACGAGGTTGACCCACGGCCGCTGGCGGTACCCGACGACCTCGCTCTTGCACTCGGGCCTCGCCGTCTCGAACGCCGTGAACGCCGAGTCGGCTGCGGCGAGCACGTCCACCGTGACGTCCTGGGCGTCCGTGAAGCCGAGCGAGCCGCGCGTGGCGACCGCCGGCGTCTCCGGCAGGTCGGCGAGGCCGCCGAGCGCCTGCCCGAGGAGGAAATTCCACTCCGGCGCGCTCTTGTCCTTCATGCGCGAGAGCGTGCGGACCGCCTCGCTGAGGTTCTTCTTCTTGTCCGCGGGCTTCGTCGCGATCTGGGCGACGGCGAGGGCCTTGTTCGCCTTCCCGAGATCACCCCGCTGGACGTCCACCGTACACGTCGCCTCCTGGGCGCCGGCGGACGGCGCGGACGCCGCGAGCATCGCCGCACCGACGATGGCGGCTTTCGCGATCACCTTCATGGTCTCTCCTGGTGTCATGATGCGAGTGCGGCGACTCTGTCGCCCCGCCTGCTACCCGGCCGCGGAAGTCAGCGTTCCGCCTCCCGGACGGCCAGCATGGAAATATCCCCAATGCTGCGTCCCGTCGCCAGTGCCGCCCGTCGGACGTCCTCGAGCTCCGGCTTCGCCCGCCGGCGGCCGTCCGGCAGGCGCACCTCCTTCACCGCGATCCGCTGGCCGAGCACCTCGATGTGACGAAGCGCACGGGGCAGCGCCCGTCGCTCCACCGTCGAGCGGCGCACGCCGATCGTCGTCGTCGACCCGAGCAGCTGCGCCTCGAGCGCATCCGCCGTCGCCGGCGTCGCCAGCACCTCGACGCGCATCCCCGGACGACCCTTCTTCATCGCCGTCGCGAGCACGACGACGTCGAGCGCGCCGGCCCCCCGCAGCTCTTCCACCGCCGCGGCGAAGTGCTCGCCCGTCATGTCGTCGATGTCGGCGGCGAGCACGACGAGCGTCTCCGTCCCGCCGCGCCCCGCGGGCTCGGCGAGCACGAGGCGCAGCGCGTTCGCACGGCCGGCGAAGTCCCTCGTCCCTGCGCCGAACCCGCTCCGCAGCGGGACGAACATCGTCGGCGGCGGGCCGTCCGAGAGGACGCGCACGAGCGCCGCGCCCGTCGGCGTGACGAGCTCGCCCGAGTCCTCCGGACCCGGCCTGACGACGAGCCCTTCGAGGATCTTGAGCGTCGCCGGCGCCGGGACGGGAAGCAGCCCGTGGGCGGCCCGCACGGTCCCGTCGCCGAGCGCGATCGCACCGCAGTGGACGCGCGTCACTCCGAGCATCGCGAAGCCCCAGACCGCGCCGACCACATCGAGGATGGCGTCCACCGCCCCGACCTCGTGCAGGTGCACCTCCTCGGCGCGCATCCCGTGGATCTCCCCCTCCGCGGCCGCGATCGCGCCGAACGCCGCGTGCGCACGCGCCTGCACCGCGTCCGGTACGCCGGCCCGCGCGACGAGCGCCCGGATCTCCGCGAGGCCGCGCCCGTGCGGCTGCGGCGGGATGTCGAAGTCCACCTTCGTGCAGGCGATGTCGCCGCGGCGCACGTCGCGGATCTCCACCCCGACGCCCTCGAGACCGAGCCGGGCCGGGAGCGCCCGGAGCCAGTCGGGGTCGAGGCCGCACGCGACGAGCGCACCGAGCGTCATGTCGCCGGAGATGCCGCTGAAGGGGTCGAGGATCGCGATGGGCATGTCGCCTTCCGCTCGGAGTGGGACGGGTCAGCCGCGGTACGAGGCGCCGCTGCCGGTGTTGAAGAGGACGACCTCGCTCTCGCGCGAGACGCGGCCGTCGCGGACCAGCGCCTCGAGCACGGCGAGGGCACACCCGCCCTCGGGGGCGGCGTCGATCCCCGTCTCGCGCGCGAGACATCCGGTGGCGGCGCGAATCGCTTCCTCCGACGCGGCCGCCGCGTCGCCGCCGCTCTCGCGCACCGCGCGCAGGATGAGGCGGTCGCCGAGCGGTCCCGGGACCCGCAGCCCGGCCGCGTGCGTCGCCGGATTCTCCCAGGCCGTCGCCCGATCGGCCCCCGCGCCGACGGCGCGGACGATCGGCGCGCACCCCTCCGCCTGCGCGACGATCATGCGCGGCCGCCCGCTCGACTCGAGCCAGCCCCAGCGCGCCATCTCGCCGAAGGCCTTCCACATTCCGATCAGCCCCGTGCCGCCGCCGGTGGGGTAGACGACGACGTCGGGCAACCGCCAGCCGAGCTGCTCGGCGATCTCGAGGCCGAGCGTCTTTTTCCCCTCGATGCGATACGGCTCGCGCAGCGTGGAGACGTCGAAGAGCCCGTGCGCTGCGGCGTCCTCGCGCGCGCGCCGCCCCGCGTCCCCGATGTGCCCGTCGACGAGCTCGAGCTGCGCCCCGAACGCGCGGATCGTCGCGAGGATCGCCGGCGGCGTCGACGCCGGCGCGTGGACGTGCACCGGAAGCCCCGCCGCGGCGCCGTACGCCGCGAGCGCGGCGCCGGCGTTCCCCGCCGTCGGCACGACGAGCCCGGGCACGCCGAGCGCTCTCGCCCTCGTGACCGCGGCGCTCATCCCGCGCGCCTTGAACGACGCGGTGGGGTTCACCGATTCGTCCTTCACGAGGAGGCGCCGGACGCCGATCGCGCGCGCGAGGCGCGGCGCATCGAGCAGCGGCGTCCGGCCCTCGCCGAGCGATACCGCCGCCTCTCCCTCGCGGAGCGGCAGGGCGTCCGCGTATCGCCACATGTCCCAGCGGGCAGCGAGCGCGTCGCGCCGCGGCGCATCGCCCTCGTGCACGACGAGCCACGGCTGGCCGCAGGACGGGCAGACGGACGCGAGCGCCTCTCCCGGCGCGCTCGCGTCGCACGCCGAGCACGCGAGGCGCCAGCGCCTCACGCGCCCTCCGCGGCGCCCGCCGGCGGAGCCGCATCGTCGGCGTTTGGCGGCTCCGGCGTCGCGAGCGGCGCCGCCGCGGTCGGCGACGTCGCGGCGAGCGAGTCGAGCAGACGCCTCGCGCCATCGACGGTGAAGCCGGGGAGCTCCGCGATCTCCTCCGGTCTCGCGTCGCGGACGCCCTGCACGCTGCCGAAGCGCTGCAGCAGCTGGCGGCGCTTCACCGGTCCCACGCCGGGGATCCGCATCAGCTCCGACGTGACCGTGCGCTTCGTGCGGCGCAGCCGCTGGAACGTGACGGCGAAGCGATGCGCCTCGTCGCGTGCCTGCTGCAGGAGCCGCAGCGCCGGCGAGCGGCGCGAGAGACGCAGCGCCTCGGTCCGCCCGACGACGAAGACTTCCTCGTCGCGCTTCGCCAGGCTGATCAGCGGCAGCTCCCCGAGGCCGAGCGTCGAGAGCGCGGCGTGCGCGGCGTTGAGCTGTCCCTTTCCGCCGTCCACGACGGCGAGATCCGGGAGCGGCTTCTCCTCCTCCACGCGCCGGCGGAAGTACCGCGTCACGACCTCCTGCATCGACGCGAAGTCGTCGATCCCGGCGACCGACGCGACCTTGAACTTGCGATACTCCGCGCGCTTCGGCCGCCCGTTCTGGAACCAGACGCAGGAGGCGACCGTGTCCGTCCCCTGTGCGTGCGAGACGTCGAAGCAGACGAGCGACCGCGGCACCTTGTGGAGCCCGAGCTGGCGCTGGAGCTCGTAGACCGGGTCGCCGGCGCGCTCCTCCGCCTCCTCGGAGACGACCTTCGCCTCCTCGAGGAGGTGCCGCGCGTTCTGCTGCGCGAGGTCGATCAGCTCACGCCGCGGCCCCCGCTGCGGCACGAGGATGCGCGTCCCGGCGAGCGACGACTCGAACAGCGCACGATCCTCGAACTCGATCGGCACGAGCAGCTCCGGCGCGCGCTCCTCGAGCGGCAGGTACGTCCGCGCGAGGTAGGCGGAGAGCACGACGCCGTCCGGCTCGCCGGCCGCGTTCTCCAGGTAGTGCTGGTCCCGCGCGAGGAGCTTGCCGGCGCGGATGCGCAGGGTGACCACGCAGACGTCGTCGCCGTCGCGCGCGTAGCCGATGACGTCGCGGTCCCCGCCCTCCACCTCGAGGACGACCGTCGGCTCCTCCATGCGCGCGAGATGCTGCAGCACGTCGCGCAGCTCCGCGGCGCGCTCGAAGTCGAGCGCCGACGCCGCGGCGTCCATGCGCTCGCGCACCCGCCGCTCCACCTCGCGCGTGCGTCCGTCGAGGAAGAGCAGCACCTCGTCGATCATCTCGCGGTACTCGCCCTGCGACTGCTTGTGGATGCAGGGCGCCTTGCACCGCTTGATGAAGTAGTCGAGGCACGGACGCTCGGGCATCTGCCGCGGCATGTCGTAGTTGCACGACCGGACCGTGAAGATGCGCTTCACGACGTTGAGCGCACGCCGCATCGCCCCGACGTCGGTGTACGGCCCGAAGTACCGCGCCCCGTCGCCGACGAGCTGGCGCGTCACGAAGACGCGCGGGTACGGCTCCGGAACCGTGACCTTGATGTACGGATACGACTTGTCGTCCCGCAGCGCGATGTTGAACCGGGGACGGTGCTCCTTGATGAGGTTCGCCTCGAGCACCAGCGCGTGCGCCTCGGACGGCACGACGATCGTGTCCACGTCCGCCGCGTTCCGCATCAGCGCGCGCGTCTTCGGGCTCTCCCGCTGGTCCCCCGCGAGGTAGCTCCGCACGCGGGAGCGCAGACGCTTCGCCTTCCCGACGTACAGCACCACGCCCCCGGCATCCTTCCACAGGTAGACGCCCGGGGACTCCGGCAGGTGCGGCAGCTTGGCGGCGATGACGTCGGTCGGCGCGATCACGGTCTCGGCATGCGCTCGCCGGTCCGCTCCCTCGGCGTCCGGCGTTCCCGAAAGATACTCGCCCTCATCCACCTGCGGCGCTCCCGCGTCCGGTGCGGCGCCGCAGCGCGGCCACGACGTCGCGCATGGCGGACACGCCGAGCGCCCAGCACACCGCGAAGTACGTCAGCCCGAAGGTCGAGGCGACGAGCACGGCCTCCACTCGCAGCGGCGCCTCGCCGTCGAGCAGGAGACGCACGCCCCAGGCAGCCGCCGCTCCCGCGCCCGCGGCGAGGCCGAGGCGCGGGAGCAGCGCCCGCCCGCGCGGCAGCACGCCGATCCGCCGGCGGAGCGCATGGCGCAGCAGCGCCAGCTCCACCCACCCCGCGATCCCCGACGCGGCGGCGAGCCCCGCGACGCCCCAGAGCGGATCCACGCCGAGCGCGTCGGGGAGCGTCAGCGCAGCGGCCCAGCCGAGCGCCGCCGAGAGCGCCACCCGCACCACGGCGAATCGCAGCGGCGTGCGCGTGTCGTGCAGTGCGTAGAAGCCCGACGAGTACAGCCGGCCGTGCGTCGTCGCGAGGAGCCCGATGGCGTACCCGGCGAGCGTCGCCCAGACCCACAGCGAGGCGCGGCGGTCGAACGCGCCGCTCTCGAAGAGCGCTCCGGCGAGCAGGTCGCCGAAGGCGAGGAAGGCGGCCGCCGATGGCACGATGAGGAAGGCGATCCGCGCCGCGCCGGCGGCGAGCCGCGCCCGCAGCGTCGCCGCTACTTCCTCCTCCGTGCCGAGCGCGCTCGCCATCGCCGGGAGCTCGGCGGCGGAGACGGCCATCCCGAAGAGGCTCACGGGGAGGACGTACAGCGTCTGCGCGAAGCCGAGGATCGCCGCCGCGCCCGTGCCGACGAGGCTCGCCAGCATCATGTCCACGTATGCGCTGATCTGGACGACGCCGCGCCCGACGAAGACCGGGCCGAAGTTGCGCAGCGTCTGCCGTACGCCGTCGGCGTCGCGGGCGAGCGTGGGACGGATCCGCCCGGCGAGCCTGACGACCGTCGGAAGCTGCACGGCGACCTGCAGGAGGCTCCCGGCGACCGATCCCCACGCCGCCGCGACGACGAGCGCGCTCTCCCCCGCGGCGCCGCCGGTGACCAGCAGGGCGGCGACGATCGCCGCGTTCCAGACGACCGGTGCGATGTACGACAGCAGGAAGCGCCGGTGGCTGTTCAGCACCCCGAGGCACCACGCGGAGAAGACGAGCAGCCCCGCGCCCGGGAAGAGGATCCGAACGAGACGGACGGTCAGCTCGCGCTTCGCGCCCTCGAAGCCGGGCGCGACGAGGTCGATGAGGAGCGGCGTCGCCGCGATCCCCGCGACGACGAGCAGCGACGTCGCGAGCGCGAGGATCCCCGCGACGGCGTTCGCGACGCGCCGCGCCTCGTCCCGCTCGCCCCGCGCGAGCAGACGCGCATAGACGGGGATGAAGGACGCCGAAAGCACTCCCTCGCCGAACAGGTTCTGGAGGAGGTTGGGAATCCTGAACGCGGCCATCCACGCGTCCGCCGCGTCGCCGACGCCGAGGA
>DASUSM010000047.1:0-3010 GCA_036375115.1 Gemmatimonadaceae bacterium
CGCGATCGCCATCGCCACGGTGATCACGCCGACGTGCGAGAGATAGCCGCCGTAGCGCCGACGATTCCCCGACACGAGCCGCGCGAGCGCGAGCGGGGGCGACTCGCCGTGGGCGCGCCTGCGCGCCCCCGCCCCGGCGACGAACTGCCGCACGTTGACGGCGAGCGCGAACGTCCCGAAGGCGAAGGTGAGGATCGCGTACGGGCCGCCGCCGGCGAGCGCCCACGTGGCGAGCGCGACGAGGACCGCCAGCGCCGCGGGCAGCGCGAGCTCGCGCATCACCGCGTCGCGCGAGGCGGAGCGCCAGGGGAGCGCCGGGCCGACGCCGAGCAGGAAGAGCAGCGCCATGCACAGCGGCAGCGTCATCCGGTTGAAGAACGGCTCGCCGACGCTCACCTTCACGCCGCGCACGGCCTCGGCGACGAGGGGGAAGAGGGTGCCGAGCAGCACCGTGAACGTGAAGACCGTGAAGAGCAGGTTGTTGAGCAGGAACGCCGTCTCGCGCGACGCCACCGCGTCGAGCCGCCCCTCGGTGTGGAGCTGGTCGCTCCGCCCCGCGACGAGCGCGAGCGAGAAGACGAGCACGATGGCGATGAAGCCGAGGAACCAGTAGCCGATCTCGCCCTCGGCGAAGGCGTGCACCGAGGAGAGGATGCCGCTCCGCGTCAGGAACGTCCCGAGGATCGTGAGCGCGAAGGTCGCCGTGACGAGGCTCAGGTTCCACACCCGCAGCATCCCCCGCCGCTCCTCGACCATCGCCGAGTGGAGGAAGGCGGTCGCGGTGAGCCAGGGGAGGAACGAGGCGTTCTCCACCGGATCCCAGGCCCAGTAGCCGCCCCAGCCGAGCACCTCGTACGACCACCACATGCCGGCGATGATCGCGGCGGTGAGGAACATCCACGCGGCCGTCGTCCACCGCCGCGTCAGCCGGATCCAGGTCCCGCCGGGCGTGCCGGCGAGCAGCGCTCCCATCGCGAAGGCGAAGGGCACCGACATCCCCACGTAGCCGAGGTAGAGGAGCGGCGGATGCACCGCCATCAGCACGTGGTTCTGGAGGAGCGGATTCGGGCCCGGGCCGTCCGCCGGCACCGGCGACACCGCGAGGAACGGGTTCGCCGGCATCACGAGGAGCAGGTAGAAGAAGGCGCCGACGCCGAGCAGGATCGCGGCGGCATACGGCAGCATCCGCTCGACATCGGGGCTCTCCGGCCGTCCGCTCTCCGCGGTCCGCACGCCGTGCCGGATGGCGACCGCGCTGAACCCGGCGAGCACGAGCCCCCAGAAGAGGATCGATCCCTCGAGCGCGCCCCAGAGCGAGATGATCGTGTAGAAGAGCGGCGTCGAGCGGCTCCCCACCTGCGCGACGTACGAGATGCTGAAGTCGTGCGTCGCGAGCGCCCAGACCATCGCCAGCGCGGCGAGGGCGAGGAGGGCGAAGTTGACGTGGACCGCGGTGTACGCGCCGCGCACGAGCTCGGGGCGGCGCAGCCGCGCGCCGGCGACGGCGAGCACCATGCCGAGGATCGCCGTGCCGAAGGCGACGACGACCGCGCTGGAGCCGAGCAGTCGCGTCACGGTGCGTCTCCCGGCTGCAGGCTCCGGTACATGTCGGCCGGCGTCTCGCCCGGCTTCGGCGCGCGGTACTCGTTCGAGTGCTTCACCATCACGCTCGTGGACTCGAAGATGCCGGGCCGATGGTAGCGTCCCTCGACGACGACTCCGATCCCGTCCCGGAACATCTGCGGCGGCGCGCCGGCGGAGTGGACGGGCACCGAGTGCACGCCGTCGCTGATGCGGAAGCGCAGATCCACCGCCTGCGCGTTCCACTCGACCGATCCGGGCTCGACCTGTCCGCCGAGCCGCAGCGGGACGTCGTACGCGCGGTCCCCGCGCGCCACGAGTTCCTGCGGCGTGAGGAAGTACACGAGGTTCTCGCCGATCCCGCCGTAGACGAGATAGGCGAAGGCGCCGAGGATGGCGGTCGCCGCGACGGCCATCCCGAGACGTCGGCCGCGCCTCATCGGCCGCCGCTCCGGCCGTCGAGCGCGCGCGCCGCGCGCTCGGCGCGGCGCATCCGGCGCAGCGTGCTCCAGGCGAACGGCAGCAGGACCAGCCAGGTCAGTGCGTAGGCGGCGATGATGTAGGCGTCGTCAGACATGCTGCTCACTCCCGCTCAGGGCTTCACGCTCGGCTTCGCGCTCCGGCACGCGCTCCAGCATCGCCGTCCGGTACCGCGCGCGCACGAGCCAGATCATGACGGCGAGGAAGGCGACCGCGTTCACCCGCAGCCCCCACGCGTACGCCGCATCCACGGTGCTCGGCGAGGACTGGAACTGGTGCAGCGTCCGCCACCAGCGCACCGACATGTACACGATCGGCACGTTGATCGCGCCGAGGATGCCGACCGCCGCGCTCCACCGCGCCCGCCGCTCGGGCTCCTCGACGAAGCTGCGCAGCGCGAGGTAGCCGACGATCATGACGAGCAGGATGGCGGTCGACGTGAGCCGCGGATCCCACGTCCACCAGACGCCCCACGTCGGCCGCCCCCAGATCGAGCCGAGGGCGATCGTGAGGGCGGTAAGCACGGCCGCCACCTCCGCCGCCGCCGCCGCGAGCACGTCCCAGCGCTCCTCGCGCTTCCAGAGGTAGAGCACGCTGCCGACGAAGACGACGCCGAAGGCGATGAAGGCGCTCCACGCCGCGGGGACGTGGACGTACATGATCTTCTGGAGGTGCCCCATGTCGCGGTCGGGCGGCGACGCGAGCACGCCGAAGGCCTGCGCCGCGGCGAGCGCGAGGAGCACGGCCAGCATCCATGCGGCCCGTCCGGCGCCGTCCGGCGTCGCCTCGTTCCGTGCGGAGGCGGGGAGATCGACAGTGGCGGTCATTCGCCGATCACGTATTCGAAGGTCATGAACGTCGCCGCGAGGAAGACGATGTCGAAGGCGGCGAGCAGCTTGATCCAGGCCGGTCCGTATCCCATCGGGTCCCCCGTCAGCACCGCGTTCGT
>DASUSM010000048.1:0-4595 GCA_036375115.1 Gemmatimonadaceae bacterium
GGTCCCGCCGCCGCCGAGGCGCGTCTCGCCGAGCCGTCGGACGCTGCCGCTCGCGCGCGCGGCGAGACGGTCGCCGAGCGGCACGGTGAGGCCGGCGCTCGCGGCGCCGCCGGGGTTCGCCGTCCCGCCCTGCGCCGCGGCGTAGCCGGTGACGCGCGTCGGGACGGAGGTGGGGATGTCGCTCGTGACGACGTTGACGACGCCGCCGAGGGCGCTGCTCCCGTACAGCAGCGAGGCCGGCCCGCGCACGACCTCGATGCGGTCGGCCGCGAGCGGATCGACGGAGACGGCGTGATCGGGCGCGGAGGAGGAGAGGTCGCCGGTGCGCTCGCCGTTCTGGAGCACGAGGATGCGGTCGCCGGTGAGGCCGCGGATGACGGGCATCGCGGCCAGCGGTCCGCTGTAGCGCGTCGCGAGCCCGGGCTGCGACTCGAGCGTCTGCGCGACGCCCGCGCCGATGTTGCGCGCGAGCTCCTTGCCGGAGAGCGCGACGGTGGACTGGGTGATGTCCTGCGACTCCTCGCCGATCGGCGTCGCCGTGCTGACGACGTCCGCGAGCTGGAGCGGCGTGGGCTCGAGGACGAAGTCCTTCGTGACCGCGCCGGCGTCCGCGGCGACGACGATCTCCTCGTGCGCCGGGCGGAAGCCGATGAGGTGCACGTCGATGTGATAGCGCCCGGGCGGGATCGCGCGGATGCGATAGCTCCCCTCGGCGTCCGTGAGCGCGCCGCGGTTCAGGCTGCGGATGACGACCTGCGCGTTGGGAAGCGGGCGTCCGGTCGGGTCGGCGACGCGGCCGACGACCTCGAGCGGCTGGGATGGCGTCTGCGCGCCGGCGAGGAGCGGCGCGGCGAGGACCGCGATGGCGGCGGCGCGATGCAGAAGGACGGCGGCGAGCCGCCGACGCGTGCGAATCATGGAGGAGCTCCGAGAGACGGTCCCGAGAGGGCGCCGGCGGACCGGCGCGAACGGATGCGGCGCGAATCCGCGACGCAGCCGGAGCTCGCCGCGGATCAGGCGACGGCGGGGGGACCGCGGGAGAGCGTGGCCGCAGCGACCCAGCGGGGCGGCGCCTGCGCCGGCTGCGGCGGCGGCGACAGCGCCGCCGCGCGCACGGCCGTCGGCGCGCGCACGCGGGACGCCGGCGACGAGTGCGCCTGCAGGTGCTGGCTGATCGCGCACTCGGCCGCGTGCGCGTGCTGCGCGTGGCGCGCGCCGAGCTGCTCGACGTGCGACTCCTGGCGAACGACGAGGCCCTCGGCGCGCGCGTCCCGCCAGGCGACCCCCGTCTGCAGCGCGAGCTGCACGAGGAGCACGGCGACGCCGGCGAGGCGGCTCGGGGGTCGGACGCGTCGGAGCATCGCAGGCAAGTTAGGCCACCGCGGCCCGCGGCGCCACGCGCGCCGCGGCCGATTGACCTTCCTCCCGGGGCCGGATAACCTTCGTGGACTACTCTATGAAGGAGCGCGCGGGCCGCCACCGAGGCGGGCCGCGACCCGAGCCGGGCGTCACGCGACGGCCAGCCTCCGCGGCGAGCGGAGCGCGGCGTGCGGGCACCGGCGTTGCGTTTTGAAGAGACAATGCGCGGATGAAACGCGAAGACGCCCTCGACTACCATGCTCGCGGCCGACCGGGAAAGATCGCCGTCGTCCCCACCAAGCCGCTGACGAACCAGCGCGACCTCGCGCTCGCGTACTCCCCGGGCGTCGCCGAGCCCTGTCTGGAGATCAAGGAGTCCCCCGAGGACGTCTACAAGTACACGGCGAAGGGGAACCTCGTCGCCGTCGTGACGAACGGCACGGCGGTGCTCGGGCTCGGGAACATCGGGGCGCTCGCCGGCAAGCCGGTGATGGAGGGGAAGGGAAACCTCTTCAAGCAATTCGCGGACATCGACTGCTTCGACCTCGAGGTCGGCTCCGAGAACCCGGACGACGTCATCCGCTTCTGCCAGCTCCTCGAGCCGACGGTCGGCGGGATCAACCTCGAGGACATCCGCGCCCCCGACTGCTTCTACATCGAGGAGACGCTGCGGAAGACGATGAAGGTCCCCGTCTTCCACGACGACCAGCACGGGACGGCGATCATCTCCGGCGCGGCGCTGCTCAACGCGCTCGAGATCGTCGGGAAGGACATCGGCGACGTCCGCGTCGTCTTCTCGGGCGCGGGGGCGGCGGCGATCGCGACGGCGGAGCACTACGTGCGGCTGGGCGTGAGGCGCGAGCACATCGTGATGTGCGACCGCGCCGGCGTCATCTACGAGGGGCGCGAGGGGGAGATGGACCCCTACAAGGCGCGCTTCAAGGCGAAGACCACGGCGCGCTCGGTCGCCGACGCGCTCGTCGATGCCGACGTCTTCGTCGGTCTCTCGGTGGCTGGCGCGGTGACGGGGGAGATGGTAGGGAAGATGGCGCGCGATCCGATCATCTTCGCGCTCGCCAACCCGGTCCCGGAGATCAGCCCCGTCGAGGCGCGCGCGGCGCGCGCGGACGCGATCATCGCGACGGGGCGGTCGGACTACCCGAACCAGGTGAACAACGTCCTCGGCTTCCCCTTCATCTTCCGCGGCGCGCTCGACGCCCGCGCGACGGAGGTGAACGAGGAGATGAAGATGGCGGCGACGCGGGCGCTCGCCCTCCTCGCGAAGCAGGAGGTGCCCGACTCCGTGAGCCGTCTCTACGGCCTGACGAGCGTCCGCTTCGGGCGGGAATACCTCATCCCCTTCCCGTTCGACCCGCGCGTCCTCCTGTGGGTGGCGCCGGCCGTCGCGTGGGCGGCGGTGGCGAGCGGGGTGGCGAAGGAGATGATCGACCTCGACGCGTACCGCGAGCGGCTCGAGGAGCGGCTCGGCCGGGCGCGCGGGATCATGCGCGGGCTCATCAATCGCGCCCAGCGCGACCCGCGGCGCGTCGTCTTCCCCGAAGGGACGGAGCCGAAGGTCATCCGCGCGGCGCAGATCTGCGTCGACGAGGGGATCTGCGAGCCGATCCTCCTCGGCGAGCCGGAGGAGGTGCGGCGGCTCGCGGCAGCCGGCGGGATCGAGCTGGACGAGATCCGCGTCGTGAATCCGGCCGACTCCCCGGAGCGCGACCGCTACGCGCAGCACCTGTGGGAGCGGCGCCAGCGGAAGGGCGTGAGCCACGGCGCGGCGCACCAGCAGCTCTACAACGCGACGCACTTCGGACTCGCGATGGTCGCCTGCGGCGACGCCGACGCGCTCGTCTCGGGGGTGAACCTCCACTACCCCGAGACGCTCCGTCCCGCGCTCGAGATCATCGGCGCGCACCCGAAGGCGGGGACGGTGAGCGGGATGTACATGCTGGTCTTCGAGCGCCACGTCATCTTCTGCACCGATACGACGGTCGTCATCGACCCGACGGCGGAGCAGCTCGCCCAGATCGGCTACGCGGCGAGCCGCATCGTGCGGACGCTCGGGCTCGAGCCTCGGGTGGCGATGCTCTCCTTCTCGAATTTCGGTTCGGTGCGGCATCCGGAGTCCGACAAGGTGGCCCGCGCCGTGCAATTGCTGAGGCAGCGTGCGCCCCGCCTGATGGTGGACGGCGAGATGCAGGCGGACACGGCGATGGACGAGCGCATCCTGAACGAGAGCTATTCGTTCAGCGAGCTGAAGGGGCAGGCCAACGTGCTCGTCTTCCCGAACTTGAGCGCGGGGAACATCGCCTACAAGTTGCTGAACCACCTCGGCGGGGCGACGGCGATCGGGCCGATCCTCGTCGGGATGCGCCGCCCCGTCCAGATCCTGGAGCAGGGGGCGGACGTGCAGGACATCGTCAACATGGCGACCGTCGCCGTCGTCGACGCCCAGTCGCGCGCGCCGAGCGCGGACGGGGTGCCGTCGCTCTTCGCGACGGCCGACTGACGCGCCGCGAGATCATTCAGCGAGGATCGAGACGCATGGCCACGCAGACGCGCCCCGGCGCCGAGACCGCCGAACGCAAGTCGCGGCACGGTCTGGCGAAGCAGGGCTTGAACCCACGCGGCGAGGTGCACTGGAACCTCATCGCCCCGGAGCTGGTCCAGGAGGCGATCCGGCGCGGCGAGGGGCACCTCGCCGACATGGGCCCGTTCGTCGCCGTCACCGCGCCGCACACCGGGCGCTCGCCGAACGACAAGTTCGTCGTGCGTCAGGCGCCGTCGGAGTCGGAGGTGGACTGGGGGAAGGTCAACCAGCCGTTCCCCCCCGAGAAGTTCGAGGCGCTGCTCCAGGATGTGAAGGCGTACCTGAACGGGCTCTCCGAGCTCTACGTGCAGGATCTCTACTGCGGCGCCGACCCGGCATACCGGCTGGCCTGCCGCTACGTGATGCCGAACGCGTGGCACGCGGCGTTCGTGCGCAACATGTTCGTCCGCCCGGAGCTGACCGAGCTCGCGAGCTTCGAGCCGACCTTCACGATCCTCCACGCGCCGGAGTTCCAGGCGACGCCGGAGAAGCACGGGACGCGTACGGGGACGTTCATCGTGCTGAACCTCGAGCAGCGCACCCTCCTCATCGGCGGGACGCGCTACGCGGGGGAGCTGAAGAAGGCGATGTTCACCGTCATGAACCACGTGCTCCCGAAGCAGGGCGTCCTCTCGAT
>DASUSM010000049.1:0-6072 GCA_036375115.1 Gemmatimonadaceae bacterium
GCTCGACGTCGGCGAGGAAGCGCGCGCGCTCGTAGGACGATCGCCCCGCGGCGGGCGGCGCCGCGGCGTCGAGCTCGAGCGGCGCCAGCGCGGACGGCGCGCGGAGGCGTCGCATCACGTCGTCGATCTCCGCCGCCGCCGCCGCGTGCAGCCGGCGGAGCTCCCCGTCGCCGGTTTCCGGCTCGACCGGGACGGCGACGACGACTCGCGCCTGCGCGCGCAGGTTGTCGACGATGACGACGGTGCGCGTGAAGACGAACAGCGCGTCGGGGACGTCGAGCGCGCGCGGGGGCGGCGAGGGGAGCGACTCGAGGAGGCGCACGACGTCGTAGCCGAAGTAGCCGACGGCGCCCGACCAGAAGGCGCCGAGCTCCGGGACCTCGGCCGGGCGGTGCCGCGACAGCTCGGCACGCAGCTCCTCGAGCGGGTCGGCGGACTCGTGCGCATCGTGCCAGCCGCGCTCCGGCGACCACCACTCGACGACCCGGTCGCGCAGCCGCCAGGCGCGGCGCGGCTCCGTGCCGAGGAAGGTGTAGCGCGACCAGGTCTCGCCGCCCGCCGGCGCCGACTCGAGGAGGAAGGCGAAAGGGGGGCGCCGAAGCTTCGCGAAGGCGGAGACCGGCGTGTCGGCGTCGAGCAGGCAGTCGCGCCAGACGGGGACCAGCCCGCCGCCGCGAGCCATCTCGAGGAAGCGCTCGACGCTCACGAGCGGCGCTCCGGCGCTCGCCGAGCTTGAACCCGCGCGGTGCGCGGCCGACATTTCCGCATCATGCAACGCATCCTCGCGGCACTCGTCGCCGCGTGCACTCTCGTGGGGTCGCCCGGCGCGCCCGCCCGCCTCGCCGCGCAGGCGGCGCCGCCCGCCGGCGCCGCCGCGAGCGGGTGGAACGACGAGCGGACGATCGCGCTCGTGACGCGCGCCACGCGCCGCCGCGCCGAGCAGCTGGCCGACACGGCGCTGATCGACTACACCGCGACGGCGCGCGGCTACGTCACTTTCCTCGCGCAGCTCGGCGAGGGATTCCCCGATCCGCCGCGAGTCGTGAAGGCCGACCAGCTCGCGCTCGAAGTGTACTGGAAGGCGCCCAACCTCAGCAAGCAGCGCATCATCGGGCGGCGCGACACGCTCCTCCTGCCGACCGACATCGCCTACCACCGCGACCACCTCGGCATCGTCCAGAACAACTTTCCGAGCATCATCCGGCTCGGCGAGGGGGACGAGGTGCGCGACGTGCCGCACCCGCTGTCCGACGTCGGCCTCCGCGAGTACGACTTCGCCATCCACGACTCGCTCTCCATCCGGCTGCCGGGGCGGTCCGCAGAGGTCTACGAGGTCCGCGTGCGGCCGCGCGACGACCGGCAGCCGCGCGTCGTCGGCGCGGTGTACCTCGACCGCGGCACGGGCGAGGTCGTGCGCATGGCGTTCAACTTCACGCGCGCGGCCTACATCGACCGGCACCTCGAGGATCTCTCGATCGTCCTCGAGAACGCGCTCGTGCGCAACCGCTTCTGGCTCCCCTATCGCCAGGAGATCGAGATCCGGCGCACGGCGTCGTGGCTCGACTACCCGGCGCGCGGGATCATCCGCGGCCGCTGGGAGATCGGCGACTACGAGGTGAACGTCGCCCTCGAGCCCCGCTTCTTCCGCGGCCCCGAGATCGTGCAGCTCCCGCCGCGCCAGCAGCGCGCGTACCGGTGGGACGGCGAGATCCTCGACTCCCTGCCGCCGGACGTGCGCGCGGCGACCGACGAGGACGTCCGCCGCGTGCAGGAGGAGGCGCGCGCGCTCGTGCGCGCGGAGGCGCTCGCGCGCGCGCGCTCGACGTCGCTCGCCTCGCGCCGCATCTCGGACTTCGTCCGCGTCAACCGCGTCGAGGGGCTCGCGCTCGGCGCGGGGATCTCGCACCGGCTCGGCGGCGGCGTCTTCACGTCCGCCCGGGGACGGTGGGGGCTCGACGACGACGAGGCGAAGGGCGAGGTCGCGATCGGCCGTCGATGGGCGAGCGGCGCGGCCATCCGCCTGCGCGCCTGGCGCGACCATCGCGATGCCGGGGACGTCCCCGAGCGGTCGCTTCTCGTGAACAGCATCGCCGCGCAGGAGTTCGGGAGCGACTGGACGAATCCGTACGACGTGCGCGGCGCCGCGCTTGGCGTCGACCTCGCGCCGCGGCTCGGCATCCGCTGGCGCATCGAGGGCGCGTACGAGGAGCACGACCGGCTCGCGGTGCATGCCGGTCCCGCGACGGGGCGCTACGAGCCGACGCTCGCCGCATGGCCGATCGACCTCGTCCGGCTCTCGCTCCGCGCCGAGCGGCCGACGACGCTCGGTCCGTTCGGCACCGAGGTCGGCGCGGAGGCGGAGCTCCGCGGCGCGCGCTTCGAGGGACGGGACACGACGTTCGCCACGGACGCGCCGCGCGTCGTGCGCGCGTCGCTCTCTGTGCGCGTCGAGCGCCCGTTCGGGGGGCAGCGGCTCGTCCTCGAGACGACGGGCGCTGCGGCCGGCGCGCGGCCCGATGTCCCGCCGCAGGAGCTCGTCTACTTCGGCGGACCGGTCACCGGCCCGGGTTACGACTTCCACGAGCTCGTCGGACGCGCGGCGGTGGGCCAGCGCATCGAGTGGCGCTTCCCCGTCCCGTTCTTCGCCGTGCCGCTCGGCCGCTTCGGGACCGCGCCGGCCGCGGCGACGCTCGCGCCGTACGCGCACGCGGTCTGGCTCGACGCGCCGCGCGGCGCGAGCGCGACGCGCGAGGGCATGCACCCGTCCGTCGGCGTCGGCGTGCTGACGCTCTTCGACCTGCTGCGATTCGATGTCGCGCGCGGGCTCCGCGACGGGCGGTGGATGTTCTCCGTGGACGTCTCGCGCGAGTTCTGGCGCGTGCTGTGACGCTCGCGGTCCGCGGACCGGAGAATCGTCCGGCTCGCCTGCGCGCGATGTGTTAGCTTGCAGATGGCGCCGCGCCACGCGGTGTCCGGCACGTCATTCATCTAGCGGCACTCGAGCCTGGCGCCACGTGCGCCGCTCTCCCCTGTCGTCACCTGGATGTCCACGGTGAGCGCAGGGAGAAGAATGCTCGAGATCCACGAACACGCCGACGGCGCGCCATCCCTCGATGGCGCGCGAGGCAACCTGCTCCTCGCCGCGCTTCCCGCCGCGGACTTCGAGCGTCTCGCGCCGGACCTCGAGCCCGAGACGCTCGGTCTCGGCAAGGTGCTCTACGAGCCGAGCGCGCCGATCGAGTACGTCCACTTCGTCGACGAGGGTCTCGTCTCCGTCGTGAGCCGGATGGCCGAGGGGACGGTCGAGGTCGGGACCATTGGACGCGAGGGGTTCGCCGGGAGCGCGGTGCTCCTGCATGCCGACCGCGCGTCGACGCAGACGTTCGTGCAGGTCGCTGGACGCGGACGGCGCATCCCGGTCGCGCGCCTTCGCGCCGCGCTCGCAGAGAGCCCCGCGCTCCAACACCTGCTCCTCCGCTACGTGCAGGCGCTGTTCGAGCAGGTCGCCCAGACGGCGGCATGCAATCGGCTGCACACTCTCGAGGCGCGGTGCGCGCGGTGGCTGCTGATGACCCAGGACCGCATCGGCGGCGATCGCCTGTTCCTGACGCAGGAGTTCCTCTCGTACATGCTCGGCGTGCACCGCCCGGCGGTGACGCTGGCCGCGGGCGCGCTCCAGAAGGCGGGTCTGATCCGGTACAGGCGCGGTCGCGTGACGGTCGTCGACCGGCCCGGGCTCGAGGCGGCGGCGTGCGCGTGCTACGGCGTCACGCGACAGGCGATGGAGCGGATGCTCGCCGATATCGGGACGGGGGCGTCCGGAGCCTGACCCGGCGGACGGTCCGCCCCGTGGCGACCCCGGCCTGCCCGGTTGTGCGCTCCGTCACGCAAATTACGACAGCGTACGGACGACGATCTGTAAACTGTTGTTGTTAAAGGGTTGTCCCCTCCTGGCCGCGGCGCTATCGTGCCCTCGGGAATTGCTTCGGGCGCGTCGCCGCGCCGCGCCCCCTTCCGGTCGCACAGGGAGATCGCCGATGCAGCAGGAGCGGACGTCCGCGATCGACGGCGGCTCCGAGCGGGGACGCTCGCTCTTCGACGCGGCTCATGCCGCGCTCCGGTCGGCGCTCGGAGCGGAGCTGCGGGAGGCACAGCCCGGGGCGGCCGTTCCCACGGCGCGGCTGCGGCACGGTCTACGCCTGCTCTGCGACGCGGCGCGCGACCGCGGCGTGCGGGCCGAGCAGCTCGTCGTCGTCATCAAGCACGCCTGGAGCACCCTCCCCGAGGCCCAGTGGCGCCCGGACTCGGACCGGGGGCTCCCGCTGCTCGAGCGTGTCGTGAGCATGTGCATCGAGGAGTACTACGCCGACCGGCTCGACGATGGCGCCCGCCGCCCGGTGGCTGTCAGCCCGGCTCCGAAGCTGCGGGACCGCTAGGCGTCGCGTCGGCATCCCACAGTCGTCGCGCGCTCGGGCTCGGCGCGCCGCGGCGGATTCGTCCGCGTCGCGTTCGTACGGGTCGGCGCGCGGGAAACAGCGCGCTATCGTGCGGTGAGGACCCCGCACCGATGCCGCAGACGATCCCGCCACGCGACGGCTGGCTCCTTCCCGTGCTCGCCACCCTCCTCGACGAGGGCGCGCTCGACGCCCTCCGCGGCGAGGCGAGCGGCGCCCTCTGGGACGCGGCCGTCCGCGGCGGGTACACGAGCGACGACCAGCTCGTCGCCGCCACGGCCGCGCACTTCCGCGTCCCCGTCGCCGACCTCGAGGCGGCCGACCCGCGCGCCGCCGCGCTCGTCCCGGAGCGGTGGGCGCGCCGCTTCGGCGTCCTCCCGCTGCGCGCCGACGCCGCCGTGCTCGACGTCGCCGGCTCGGCGCCGCACGATCCCGAGTGCGAGCGCGCGCTCGCCTTCGCAACGGGGCGGCGCGTGCGGCTGTTCATGGCCGCCCCGGCGCGTATCGCCGAGCGCCTGACGAGTACCTACGGTGCCGCGGACGGCGCGCGCGACGGGCCCGCGGGCGACGCGGGGCGCGGCGCCGGTCCCTTCCTCGGCGCGGCCGACGCCGCGGCGTCGCGCGGGGAGATCGTGCACCTCGCCGACGATCTCCTCGCCCGCGCGATCGCGGCGCGCGCCAGCGACCTGCACCTCGAGCAGGAGGAAGGCGCCATCGTCGTGCGCCTGCGCGTGGACGGCGTGCTGCGCGAGGAGCGCGTGCTCCCGCGCGCGGTCGGGCTCCCCCTCGTCTCGCGCATCAAGGTCATGTCGGGGCTCGACATCAGCGACCGGCTGCGACCCCAGGACGGCCGCGCGCGCGTCGAGGCCGGCGGCGCGGCGGTGGACCTGCGCGTCTCCACCCTCCCCGCGGCGTACGGGGAGAAGGTCGTCGTGCGCGTGCTCGACGGGCGCGCCGCCGCGCGCACGCTCGAGGAGATCGGCTTCGCGCCCGACGAGCTGCGCGCGATCCACCGGCTCCTCGCGGCGCGCGAGGGACTCGTGCTCGTCACCGGCCCGACGGGCTCCGGGAAGACGACGACGCTCTACGCGGCGCTGCGCCGGCTCATGACCGGGCGGGTGAACATCGTGACCGTCGAGGATCCGGTCGAGTACCGCCTCGCCGGGACGGTGCAGGTGCAGGTGAACGAACGCGCGGGCCTCGGCTTCGCGGCGGCGCTCCGCTCGATCCTGCGCCAGGACCCGGACATCATCCTCGTCGGGGAGATCCGGGACCCGGAGACGGCGGCGATCGCGATCCAGGCGGCGCTCACGGGACACCTCGTGCTCGCGACGCTGCACACGCTCGACGCGCCGACCGCCGTATCGCGCCTCGCCGACATGGGGGTCGAGGGCTACAGGCTCGCGGCGGCGCTCCGCGGCATCCTCGCGCAGCGCCTCGTCCGCCGGATCTGCCGCGACTGCGGCGGTACGTCGCTCGACGCGCCGGGCGCGACGCTCATGCCGGGCGCCGCAGCGGTTGCGAAGGCGGCAACGGCCGCCGCGACGGCGTGCGAGGCGTGCGAGGCGTGCGCCGGCAGCGGCTACCGCGGCCGCCAGGGCCTCTACGAGGTCATGGC
>DASUSM010000050.1:0-5646 GCA_036375115.1 Gemmatimonadaceae bacterium
CGACTGCTACGACGAGGAGGCGCAGCAGCGCGTGGTGCGAGGGCTGGCGGAGCTGACGGCAATCTCCCGCGCGCGGGCGGGCGGCGAGTTCGCACAGGCGCCGCGGGCGGGGCGCGAGGCGCTCTTGCGCGACATCGACGCCGAGGCGCAACGCGCGGGCCCGGACGAGCCGCACTGGTTCGCGACGGTGCGCGAGCTCGCCGAGCGCGCCTACTTCTCGAGCGAGATCGGGACGACGCAGGCGCTGCGCTGGGTGGAGACGCCCGGCCGCTGGGAGGGGTGCGTCCCGCTCCGCCGCGGGCAGCCGGCGTGGGCGTGAGGCGCACCCCGACCGCGAAACCATCCACCTGACGAGGACACCACGATGGCGTACGTCGATGGCTTTCTGCTCGCCGTGCCGAAGAAGAAGATCCAGGCCTACGTCCGGGAGGCGCGAAAGGCATCCAGGATCTTCCGGGAGCACGGCGCGCTCGAGTTCCGCGAGTGCGTCGGCGACGACCTGTTCGTGAAGGGGATGCTCTCCTTCACGAAGACGATCCGGGTGAAGCCCGGGGAGACCGTCGTCTTCTCCTGGATCGTCTACCGCTCCCGCGCGCACCGGGACCGCGTCAACGCGAAGGTGATGAAGGATCCCCGCATGCACATCGATCCGGCGAACATGCCCTTCGACATGAAGCGCATGGCGTACGGCGGCTTCAAGGTCGCCGTGCAGGCGTGACGGCGCGATGAACAAGGTCGGGATCGGGATCGTCGGCTCGCGCTTCCAGGCCGACTGCATCGCGGCGTCGGTGCGGATGATGCCCGAGGAGGCGGAGGTCGTCGCCGTCGCGTCGCCGACGCCCGGGAACGCGGCGGCCTTCGCGAAACGGCACGGCATCGCGCGCCATTACGCCGACTATCGCGAGATGCTCCGCGACCCGCGCGTGGAGCTGGTCTCGATCACGGCGCCGAACCGGCTGCATGCCCGCATCACGATCGAGGCGGCGCAGGCGGGGAAGCACGTCGTCTGCGAGAAGCCGCTCTGCATCACGCTGGAGGAGGCGGACGCGATGATCGAGGCCTGCGCGAAGGCCGGCGTCCTCCTCCTCTACGCCGAGGAGCTCTTCTTCGCGCCGAAGTACGTCAAGGCGAAGCAGATGGCGGACGAGGGCGCCTTCGGACGGATCCACCTCGTCAAGCAGGGGGAGAAGCACAGCGGCCCGCATGCCGACTGGTTCTGGGACGTCGAGCAGTCCGGCGGCGGCGCGCTGATGGACCTCGGCTGCCACGGCATCGCCTTCTGCTGGTGGTTCCTCGGCAAGCCGACGGTGAAGAGCGTCTACGCGCACCTCGCGACGCAGGTGCACGGCGCGCGCACGCAGGGAGACGACGAGGCGATCACGATCATCGAGTTCGAGAACGGCGCCACCGGAGTGGTCGAGAACAGCTGGAACCGCCCCGGCGGGATGGACGACTCGATCGAGGTGTTCGGCGACAAGGGTCAGACGTACGCGGACATGCTGATGGGGAACGCGCTCCCGACGTACTCCGAGGTCGGCTTCGGTTACGCGGTCGAGAAGGCGGCGACGACCAAGGGGTGGACGTATCCGGTCTTCGAGGAGCACTGGAACTACGGCTTCCCGCAGGAGATGCGGCACTTCGCGCGGTGCGTGCGCGGGAAGGAGACGCCGATCTCCGACGGCGAGACGGGGCGCGTCGTGCAGGAGGTCCTCTACGCCGCCTACGCGTCGGCGGGGCTCGGCCGGAAGATCGAGCTGCCGTTCCGTCCGCAGGGGGTCGCGAAGCCGATCGACCTCTGGAAGCGTCCCGAGCTCGCGAAGGCCGCGCGCTGAATGCGCGTCGCCGCCTCCGTCGACATCGGCGCGACGCGGACGAAGCTCGCCCTCGTCGCCGAGGATGGCCGCGTCCTCGACAGCGCGACGATCACGACGAGCGCGCGCGGCGAGCCCCGTCCGCTCGTCGACGGCATCGCCACCGCGATGCGGCCCCTCCTGGCGTCGGCGACGGCGGACTCGCGCGCGCTCGAGGGAGTCGGCGTCTCCGTCGCCGGCTTCCTCGATCGCGAGCGCGAGACGATGTCGTACAACGCGAACCTCCCGGCGCTGGAGGGGTTCCCGCTGCGCCGGGCGCTCCGCGAGCACCTCGCGCTCGAGTGCCGTCTCGAGGTGGACTCCAACGCCGCGGCGCTCGCCGAGCACCGATATGGGGCCGGACGCGGCGCGGCGCGACTGCTCGGCGTCACCGTCGGAACGGGGCTCGGGGGCGGCGTGATCGTGGACGGCGCGCTGCTCCGGCATACCGGCGAGTGCGCGGGGGATCTCGGCCACATCATCCTCGACCCGGCGGGGCGCGCCTGCACGTGCGGCGCGCGTGGGTGCCTCGAGGCGCTCGTCTGCTCGGCGGCGCTCTCGGCGCGGGCCGGCGGGCGCCCCGTCCGCAAGATCGTGAGCGCGGCGCGGCGCGGCGAGCGACCGGCGGTCGAGGCGCTCGCCGAGACGGGGTGGTGGCTCGGCCTCGGCCTCGCGTCGCTTGCACCGCTCTTCGCCCCCGATCGCATCGTCGTCGGCGGTGGGGTCGCGACAGCGGGCGACCTCCTCCTCGAGCCGACGCGCGCGAGCTACCACGAGCACGCCGCGCCGGCGTTCCGCGATCGGGCACGGATCGTCGGCTCCGCGTTCGAGGGGATGGAGGGAGCGGTCGGCGCGGCGAGCCTGTTCTTCGGGCCGGTCCCGTAGCGATGGCGCAGGCGACGCTGCGCGTCCTCCCCTCGCCCGAGGCGATCGGCGACTCGCTCGCGGCGATGCTCCTCGACCGCATCGAGGCGGCACGGCGCGCAGGCTCGCGCTTCCTCCTCGGCTGCCCGACGGGGCGCACGCCGCGTCCGGTGTACGAGGCGATGGCGCGCCGGCTCGCCGGGACGCGGCAGGACATCGCCCACGTCGTGCTCGTGATGATGGACGAGTATCTCGTCCCGGGCGACGAAGGGCTCGTGCACGCTCCCGCCGGCGCACCGTGGTCCTGCCGCCGCTTCGCGCGCGAGGAGATCGTCGCCCGGCTCGCCGCGCCGCTCCCCGCCGCCCGACGGCTGCCTGACGAGTCCGTCTGGTTCCCGGATCCGCGCGACCCCGAGGCGTACGACCGGCGCATCGCCGAGGCCGGAGGGATCGACTACTTCCTGCTCGCGTCGGGGGCGAGCGACGGCCACGTCGCCTTCAATCCGCCGGGGAGCGCGCGGGGCAGCCGGACACGGATCGTCGCGCTGTCGGAGGAGACGCGGCGCGACAACCTCCAGACGTTTCCGTCGTTCGGGTCGCTCGACGCGGTGCCGCACCACGGCATCAGCGTCGGCATCGCGACGATCGCCGAGGCGCGCGAGGCGTCGATGGTCGTCTGGGGAGATGGGAAGCGGCTGACGCTCGCGCGGATGCTGCGCGCGGAGCGGTACGATCCCGCGTGGCCGGCGACGGTCATTCACGAATGCGCCGGGGCCGAGATCGTGAGCGACGCGGCAGCGGCGGGCACGAACGGCTGACCGTCGGGCCCCCCGACCTGGAGTCGCGCGGGCGCTCGCGTCCGCGGGCCGGTCGCGCGGTTGCGGGGGCGGACCGGCCGCCGCATCGTCGTGGATCGGCGCGCGCCGCGCGCCGCGACCGCAGCCACGGAGGTCCTCGTGCTCACCCTGACGTCGCCCGCGTTCGCCGCGGGCGGTGCGATCCCGGCCCGTTACACCTGCGAGGGGGCCGACGTCTCGCCGCCGCTCGCGTGGAGCGGCGCGCCGGAGGGCACCGGCAGCTTCGCGCTCGTCGTGGACGATCCGGATGCTCCCGATCCGGCCGCGCCGAAGCGGGTCTGGGTGCACTGGGTGCTGTACGGTCTTCCGCCCTCGACGCGTGCGCTGTCGGAAGGCGCGAGCCCGGGCGCGCTCCCGGCGGGGGCGCGCGAGGGACGGCACGATGGCGGAGGCTCCGGCTACAGCGGACCGTGTCCGCCGATCGGCCGCCACCGCTACTTCCACAAGCTCTACGCGCTCGACACCGTGCTCCCGGATCTCGGCTCGAAGGCGACGAAGGCGGATCTCGAGCGCGCCATGCAGGGACACGTCCTCGCATCGGCGGAGCTCGTCGGCACGTACGAGAGCGCCCGGCGCCGCGCGACGCGGTGACGGGCGGCGGAGGTCGGCGCGCGTGAGATCAGTCGGCGGGCCGCGGCGCGACCTCCGGCGAGCGGAAGAGCAGCGCGTCGACCGAGTAGCGCCCGGGACCGGTGAGCGCGAGCACGGCGGCGATGACGAGAAAGAGGAGCGGCTTCTCGCGGGTGCCGAAGGGATCGCCCGCGTGCGCGAGGAGCACGACGACGAGCATGTTCCCGAGGACGAGCAGCGCGGACGGACGCGTGAACAGCCCGATCGCGAGGAGGAGGCCGCCGCCCGCTTCCGCGGCCCCTGCGAGCCAGGCGAAGAGCTCCGGCGCGGGGAAGCCCATTCCGGCGACGCGCGCGACGAAGCGCTCGCTCGGCGGCACCTTGCCGATCCCGTGGGCGAAGGCGAGCGCGAGGCCGGCGACGACGCGCAGCAGCAGCAGGCCGGCGTCGAGAGCGCGGGGCACGCCGGCGACCGGCGCGAGGAGACGGGCACTCACCTGCGAACGGAAAGAATTCATGGCTCGGGGTCACGGGAAGACGAAGGCTATCGTCGCGCTGCTCGAGCGACAACGCCGAGGTCCCCGCCGGCGTTGACCTCTTCCCTGATCGCCGCCGGCTCGGCAGCTTGATCCGGTCGGGTGCGCCGCCGTAGCGAGGGGTGCGGACGCGCCTCGCCACTCTCATCGGAGGACGCACCATGTCGAGGCTCCCGGCGGTCCTGCTCGCGCTCTTCCTCCCCGGCGCCCCGACGGCGACCGCCCCCGCGTCGCCGTCGCCGGAAACGGCGAACGAAGCGATCCTCGGACGGTGGGACATCACGATCCGCACCCCCGAGGCGACGCTTCCGTCCTGGCTCGAGATCCGGAAGTCGGGACACCGCACCTACGTCGGGCAGTTCGTCGGTCCCGTCGGGAGCGCGCGGCCGATCGCGCGCGTCGAGCTGACGGACGGTGCGCTGCGCTTCGCCATCCCGCCGCAGTGGGAGGAGACGACGGAGGACATCGTCGTCGAGGGGCGTCTCGAGGGGGAGCGGCTGAACGGCACGATCAGCTTCGGCGACGGAAAGCGGCACGGGTGGACCGCGGTACGCGCGCCGTCGCTGCGCCGCGCGGCGGCGCCGCAGTGGGGCGAGCCGGTTCCGCTCTTCACCGGCACGGACCTCTCCGGGTGGCGCGTCATCGCCGGGGAGAACCAGTGGCGCGCGGTGAACGGCATCCTGACGAACGCGAAGTCGGGCGGCAACCTCGTCACGGAGCGGACGTTCGGCGACTTCAAGCTCCATCTCGAGCTGCGCTACCCGCGCGGGAGCAACAGCGGCGTCTATCTCCGCGGCCGGTACGAGGTGCAGGTCGTGGACAGCGCGACCACGGAGCCGGCGAACGACCTGCTCGGCGCGATCTACGGCTTCCTGCCGCCGAGCGAGATGGCGGGACGCCCGGCCGGCGAGTGGCAGTCGTTCGACATCACGCTCGTCGGGCGACTGGTGACCGTCGTCGTGAACGGGAC
>DASUSM010000051.1:0-3449 GCA_036375115.1 Gemmatimonadaceae bacterium
CGCGCAGGTCGTCGATCTGCTCCGCCATCGCCTCGCGCACCATCGGCGGCGCGGCGGCGAGCGTCTCGGCCATCGTGCCGAGCACCGCGCTCGCGCCGCCGAAGTCGCCGCGGTCGCGGAGCTTCAGCGCCTCGCGGCGCGCCTTCGCGGCGCCGAGGAGCATGAGCTCGCGCCGGACCTCGGGCTCGGCGTGGCCGTCGCGCGAGAGCGGCGCGGCGACGGGGATGCGGACGACCTGGTGCTCGATCCCTCCGTCGGCGGCGAGGACGTAGGCGGAGACGGTGACGGTCGCGATGGGGATCGTCTGCCCGTCCTCGAGCGCGGGGACGAAGAGCTCGAGGAGGAGCGACTTCGGCTCGCGAGCGTACAGGTCGCCGATCTCGGCGCGGAGATTCCGGCCGGAGTGGACCATCGGATAGTCGTTGTGCACGGCGACGAGCTGCACGGCGCTCTCGACCTCGACGTCGACGGCGACGTTCTGCGCGGCGAGGGAGAGGAGCCCCTCGATCTCCTCCTCGAAGACGCCCGCCGCCTGGTTCGGCTCCTCGATGTAGTAGGTGCTCCCGCCGCCGGCGTCGGCCATCGCGCGGAGGAGCTGCTCGTCGTAGTCGGCGCCGAAGCCGATGGTGGTGGTGGTGACGCCCTTCGCCGCGGCGGAGCGGCAGAGGGCGACGAGGCGCTCGGGGTCGGTGATCCCGGCGTTGGCGAGTCCGTCGGTGAGGAGGAGGACGCGGTGCATCGCGCGGTCCGCACCGGCCGCGGCGCGCGCGCGCTTGCCGTCGGCGACGAGCTCGTGCCCGCGCAGCCACCCGCCGCTGAGGTTGGTGCTCCCGCCGGGCTCGATGCTCACGATGCGCCCGGCGAGGTCGGCGCGCGCGTCTCCGGCGGCGGGCGGGGCGACGGTGGTCACCTCGCTGTCGTAGGCGACGACGCTGACGACGTCGTCGGGGCGGAGCCGCCTGACGAGAAAGGCGGCGGCCTCGCGGGCGCGCGCGAGCTTCTCGCCGGCCATCGAGCCGGAGCGATCGAGGACGAGCGAGAGGTCGAGGGGGATCCGCGCCGCGGCGTCGGGCGCGCGACCCTCGAGCCTGAGGAGGACGCGGACGATGTAGCCCGACCGGGCGACGGCGAGCTCGTAGTCGAGGAGAAGCTTGGGATCCATGGAGCACCGTGGTGAGAGGTGGCTCCATGGTACGCGGGGGGTGTGACAGGCCCGCGGGGCGGCAGCCGGCTCCTTCGACGGCCGCTCGGGCCGGCCCCACAGACGAAGGGTGATTGGATGAGGGGGATGCGTGGGATGAGTTGGATCACTTCCTCGAGCGATTCGGGTCCGTCCGGGGGAAGTCGGATCGTGCGGGCTGGGGCGACTTCCGTCATCCTGACGCCATGCTCCGGCATCATCCGATTCACGAACCGCTCACGCGGTCGGTCATCGGGGCGTTCTACGATGCGTACAACGCGCTCGGCTACGGCTTTCTCGAACACGTGTACGTCCTCGCGCTCGAGCGCGAGCTTCGCGCCCGGGGCCACCGCGTCGCGCGCGAGGTCGGGGTCACGATCCTGTACAAGGGCGACGCGCTCGCCGTACAGCGTCTCGACATGCTCGTGGACGACGTGATCGTCGTCGAGACCAAGTCGACCTTCGCGCTGCACCCCCTCGCGTGCCGCCAGCTCTTCAACTACCTCCGTGCTACTTCGCTCGAGGTCGGGTTGCTTCTCCACTTCGGGCCCACGCCCAAGGTGCACCGGATCGTCCACCGCCACGGCGTGATCTCCGTGCGCGAGGAGCGATCCCAATGATCCCACGCATCCCCCTCATCCAATCACCCATCGTCTGTGGGGCCGGCCCGAGCGGCCGTTGCGACCGTCAGATCCGACCGAGTCGCTCCACGATCGCCTCCCTCAGCGCCTCCGGCCCGACCACCTCCGCGTCCGGCCCGTACTGCAGCACGTGCCTGACGCCCCAGTCGAGGTCCGCCATCGGCCGCTCGATCGACACCGACCCGTCCGCGTCCGGCTCGACTCCCTCCCGCTCCGCGATCCACCGCGCGATCCGCGACGAGTAGCGCACCGTCATCGTCGGCGCCTCCTCGGCGCGGAAGACCATCCCCTCGCGCACGAAGTCCGACGGCGAGTACGACGCCGGGCGCTCGAACTTCTCGCCGAGCGTCTCCACCCGCTCCACGCGGTCGAGGCGGAAGACGCGGATGTCCGTGCTCCGCTCGCAGTACGCGACGAGGTACCAGGCGCCGCGCGAGACGAGGAGCGTGTAGGGGCAGATCGTGCGCTCGCCCGGCGCGTCGGCGTCGCCGCGGCGGTAGGCGATCCGCGCCTTGCGACCCGTGCGCGCCGAGTCGCGGAGCGCGGCGAGGTGCGCCGGCTCGACCGGCGGGAGCTCGGCGGCGCGCGTCGCGTCCTCGCCGATCTCCTCCTTCGGGACCTTCGCCACCGCCTTGCGCACGCGCTCGCGCGCGTGCTCAAGCACGGCCCGCTCGTCGGGCGGGCGCTCCCCGGCCAGGATCGCGAGGCCGAGCTCGAGCGCCCAGAGCTCGGGGCGGGTCAGCCCCATCGGACGCCTGAAGTCGCGCGAGACGAGCTGCACCGATTCGCCATCGTTGTAGATCTGGAGTCCCTCGACGAAGCCCGCCGGCTCGGCGCCGAAGCGCTCCGAGATCGTGTGGAGGTCCTTCAGCAGCACCGCGGGCGTCGTCCCCGCGCTCCGCGCCACCTCGGCGATCGGGTGGGCATCGCCGTCGGCGAGGCGGGGGATGACGCCGAGGAGACGCCGGAGCTGCGTCGCCGCCTGCTCGCTCACCGGGCCTCCGCGTAGAGCGCCGCCGTGCGGCGCGCGGTCTCGCGATAGAGCTCGACGACCGACGCCGGCGCGACCGGGACGAGGTCGCCGGCGAAGGAGAGGAGCCAGCGCGCGAATGCGTCGGGGCGTCGCACGGCGAACCGGCGGTGCGACGGCTCGCCGGGCACCGACTGGCCGAGCTTCGCCGCGGCGAGCGCGGCGCCCGTGTGCGCGCGCAGCTCGACCGTCGCCTCGATCACGTCGCCGTCGCCGATCTCCCATGCCTGACGAGAGCGCGCGTGCTCGCGGAGGTCGAAGCCGGCGGGGACCGCGTAGTCCGCCGTCGACGTCGCGCGGCCGGTGACCTCGACCTCGGCGATGCGGCTCACGCGGAAGTTGCGGATCGCCTCCTTCTCTCGGTCGCGCGCCGCGAGGTACCAGTGCCCGCCGACGAAGAAGAGGCCGTACGGCTCGACGTCGCGCCGCGCGGTCGTGTCCGTCCCGATCGTGCGATACGCGAAGGTCGCGCGCTTGCGGCGGCGGAGCGCGTCGCCGAGCAGCTCGAGCACCTCGGCGATCGCCGGCCGGTCGGC
This sequence comes from Gemmatimonadaceae bacterium, assembly GCA_036375115.1. Classification (GTDB taxonomy): domain Bacteria; phylum Gemmatimonadota; class Gemmatimonadetes; order Gemmatimonadales; family Gemmatimonadaceae; genus DASUSM01. The sequence continues at coordinate 3,388 of DASUSM010000051.1, forward strand.
GGGGACGACGCGCGTGTCGTCAGGGGCGGCCGCGGCCATCGGCAGGTCGTGGGCGAGCTTCC
>DASUSM010000052.1:0-20357 GCA_036375115.1 Gemmatimonadaceae bacterium
CAGGCGCGCCGCGACCTCCCAGCACCCCATCTCGACCCCCGCCTTCGCCATGTGGTGGCCGCGGATGTCGCGCTCGAGCAGGGCGTGGACGCGCTCGGGGCCGTCGATGTCGTGGCCGAGGACGCGCGGCGCGAGCCACTCCCGCGTCGCGTGCCACGCCGTCTCGACCGTCTCCGGCGAGTAGTTCGGCTGCTCGCCGGCGACGCACTCGGACCACCCCGTCGTGCCGCTCGCGTCCTCGAGCTCGAGGAGCAGGATGCGGCGCTCGGTGCAGACGCCGGAGGAGATGCGAAACGGCTCCCGCAGGGGGAGCCGGATCTCGCGGAGCGCGATGCGCTGGAGATGGAGCATGGATGCGGGCGAGGGAGAGGGCGGCGGGAGTGGCGCGACGCGCGCGTCGAGTCGTGCCGTCGCTCCGCGAAGCTACGCGCTCCCCGCGCCGGGTGCCACACCCGGGCCCGCCGCCGTACCGCGCGGCGCGCGCGGCCCGGCGCGACGTCAGCGCATCACTGGAACGGCCCGCCGCACTGTCCGAGCAGCCACCAGAGGAGGATGAAGATCAGCACCGTGCTGAAGCACCCGCCTCCGAGCTTCTTCGCGCCGTAGCCGGCGGCGAGACCACGCAGCAGCTTGCTCATCTCCAACGCTCCCGGGTGTGTCGAGACGACGCCGCACGTCGTGCGCGGCGCCCCGTCCCGGCTCGCTCTCAAGAAGCGTTCCGGCGCTTGCGGGCGGGCGCGCGCGGGCGCGGCTCGCGCGGTCCCGAGTCGGTCGTCGCGCCGATCGCGCGCAGGAACGTCCGCGCATACCGCTCCGGCGCCTTGCTCCGCGACGCGGGGTGGACCCCCTTCATCTCCTCGCGCGCGAGGCCGTCGGAGAAGAGCGCCGCCGTCAGCATCCCGACCGCGGTCTCGATGTCGGCGTCCCGGGCGAGCTGGCCGCGGCGCGCGAGCGCGGAGGCCCAGCGCGCCAGCTCCCGCGCGGCGGCGACCGGGCCGGTGCTCGCGACCTGCGTGAATCCGGGGCGCTCCGCGGTGTCGGCGAAGCAGCTCCGGAGCAGATCCCGCGAGCGGCGGAAGCGCGCGACCTCCGAGGCGCACCACGCCGTGAGCTCGGCGACCGGATCCTCCGGCTCCGCGGGGAGGGGGGTCAGCGGCTCGCCGAGCGCGCGCGAGCGGATCGCCTCCTCGAGCACCGCCTCCTTCGTGCCGAAGAGGCGGAAGAGCGTCACCTCGCTGACCTCCGCCTCCTCGGCGATCCGCCGCGTGGTGGCGCCGAGGTAGCCGTGCTGCCCGTAGAGCCGCGCGGCCGCCTCGAGGATCCGCTCGCGTGTGTCCACGTCAGTCTCCCCAGACCGGCTCGGGCGCCATCCCGGCCTCGCGCTGCTCCTCCTCGATCTCCCGCTCGCGCTCGCGCGAGACGAGCTTCCGCTTCATCCAGCCGCCGAAGTCGTCGAAGTAGGTGTAGGCGACCGGGACGACGACGAGCGTGAGGAGCGTCGAGGTGATCAGCCCGCCGATCACGGCGCGCGCCATCGGCGCGCGGAAGCCGCCGCCCTCGCCCATCGCCAGCGCGATGGGGAGCATGCCGAAGATCATCGCGAGCGTCGTCATCATGATCGGGCGGAGCCGGACCTGCCCCGCCTCGACCAGCGCGCTGTGCCGGTCCCTGCCGAGCGCGCGCCGCTCGTTGGCGTTGTCCACGAGGAGGATCGCGTTCTTCGTCACGAGCCCCATCAGGAGGATGACGCCGATCATCGACATCATGTTCAGCGTGTCGTCGGTCACCCAGAGGGCGAGGAGCACGCCGATCAGCGACAGCGGCAGCGAGAGCATGATCGCGAACGGCTGCGTGAACGACTCGAACTGCGAGGCGAGGATGAGGAAGATGAGGATGACGGCGAGGAGGATCGCCTCGATCACGTAGCCGCCGGTCTCCTCGAGCTGCTCCGTTTCGCCGCCGAGCGAGACCGTGTACCCCGTCGGCATCTCCATCGACGCGAGCGCCTCGCGGATGTCCGCGGAGGCCTCGCCGATGGAGAGCTCGGGCGTCGTGCCCGCGCTGACGGTGGCGACGCGCTGCAGCGCGTTGCGGTCGATCTGCGCCGGCGCTCCGCCGAGCTCGATGCGGGCGACGTCGCCGAGCAGGACGCTCTGCGCCGCGCCGCCGTCGCGGGCCGTCGTCGCGATCGGGAGCGTCGCGAGGTCCTCGACGGAGCGGCGCTGCTCCGGCGCGACCTGGACGACGACGTCACGCTCCTCTCCGGTCGGGTCCTCCCACCGCGTCGCCGTCGCGCCGGCGAGGAAGGGGCTCGCCGAGGCGGCGACCTGGGCGATGTCGAGCCCGACCTCGTTCGCGAGCTCGCGATTCACGTCGATGCGGTACTCGGGCCGGGGCTCGCCGAGCGAGTTCTGGACGTCCACGATTCCCGGGATCCGCGCGATCGCCTCGGCGACGCGCGCGGAGAGCTGCTGCAGCCCCTGGACGTCGGGGCCGCGGATCTCGACCTGGAGCGGCGCCTGCGCGCCGCCGAGGCCGCCGGAGAGCAGGACGGCGATGTCCGCGCCGAAGACGGGCTCGAGCGCGCGGCGCGCCTCGACCATGACGTCGAGCTGCGAGCGGTCGCGCTCCGCGGCGGGGACGAGCTTCACGTAGATCTCGCCGCTCGTCACGGTCCCCGTCGCGCCCGCGCCGATCGTCGTGTAGGTGTAGTCCACGCCGTCGATCTGCCGGAGCGCGGCGCCGATCTGCCGCCCCTTCGCGAGCGTGTAGTCGAGCGCCGAACCCTCGGGCGTCTCGAACTGGACGGCGAACTCGGAGTCGTCCGACTCCGGCATGAAGGCGCCGCCGATGAAGGGGAAGAGGAAGAAGGCGGCGACGAAGCTCGCCAGGGCGAGGGCGAGCGTCGTCTTCCGGCGCGAGAGCGCCCACTCGATGATCCCGCGATAGCGCCCCGACTGCCGGTCGAACCAGGCATTGAAGCGGCCGATCCCGCGCGAGACGACGTTCCCGCCGACGTGCGACGGGTCGTGCGCGTTCACGCCCCACCACGCGGAGAGCATCGGCGTGAGCGTGAAGGAGACGAAGAGCGAGACGAGCACCGCCCACGCGATCGTCAGCCCGAACTGGAAGAAGAACCGTCCGATGATCCCGCCCATGAAGGCCACGGGAACGAAGACGGCGACGATCGACAGCGTCGTCGCCATGACGGCGAGGAAGATCTCCCGCGTCCCGCGGCCGGCGGCGGTGAAGTGGTCCTCGCCCATCTCGCGGTGGCGGACGATGTTCTCGATGACGACGATGGCATCGTCGATGAGGATGCCGATCGAGAGCGAGAGCGCCATCAGCGTGAGCACGTTCAGCGTGAAGCCGAGCGCGCTCATGAGGATGAAGGAGGAGATGACGGAGACCGGCAGCGCGAGCGAGGTGATGGCCGTCGCCTTCCAGTCGTTCAGGAAGAGCATGACGATGATCACCGTGAGGATCGCGCCAAGGACGAGCTCGTGGATGACGTCGTTCACCGACTGCCGGATGACGACGGAGTTGTCGCGGATCACGCTGAGCGTCGTCCCCTCGGGGAGGGTGCGCTGGATCCGCGCGACCGCCTCCTGCACGCCGTCGGAGACCTCGACGGTGTTCGCGCCCGAGACCTTGAGGATGTCGAGCGAGACGGCGCGCGTACCGTTCACGAGCGCCACGGAGCGCTCCTCTTCCGTGCCCTCCTCCACGCGCGCGATGTCGCGCAGCCGGATCGGGTTGCCGTTGCGGTTCGTCACGACGACGTCGCCGAACTGCCGCGGATCGGTGATCCGCCCCGTGACGCGCACGAGGCGCTCGGTCCCCTGCTGCTCGACGCGTCCGGCGGGCGCCTCGAGGTTCTGCTGGGCGAGCGCGGCCATCACCTCCGGCACCGACACGTTCACCGCACGCATGCGGTCGGGAAGCAGGTTGACGCGCACCTCGCGCTCGAGGCCGCCGGCCAGTCGGACCTCGCCGACGCCGCGGACGCTCTCGAGCTGCCGGCGGATCGTCTCGTCGGCGAGCACGGTGAGCGCCGGGATCGGCTGCACGTCGGAGGCGATGGCGAGCGAGACGATCGGCTGCGACGCCGGGTCGAACTTCTGCACGACCGGCGGGTCGATGTCCTCCGGCAGGTCGCGGCGCACCGCCTCGATCTTCGCGCGAATGTCCTGCGCGGCGAGGTCGCCGTCGCGGTCGAGCTCGAACTCGACGACGATCACCGACACGCCCTCGAGCGACTGCGAGGTGATGCGGTCCACCCCCTCGACGGGGTTGAACGCCTCCTCGAGCCGGCGCGTCACCTCGCGCTCGATCGTCTCCGCGCTCGCGCCGATGTACGTCGTCTGCACCGCGACGACGGGGATGTCGACCTCGGGGAACTGGTCGATCGGCAGCCGCCGGTAGCTGAACAGGCCGAGGACGATGAGGCCGAGCATCATCATCGTCACGAAGACCGGGCGGCGGATCGACATCCCGCTCAGCCCGCCGCCGGCGCCGCGCTCCTCGTGATGCGCGGCGGGCGTCGCGTGCGCCGCGTGCTCCGCGTCGCGCGCGCCCGGGTCGCCCGGCGCGCGCCGGCCGGCGTCCGTCACCTTCCCGTCGTGCGCCACCTCAGCGTCCCTCCCCGGCATCGCCGGCCGCGCCGGCATTCGCGGGCGCGGATGGCGCCGCGTCCGCCGCGACCGTCACCGCCGTGCCCGGCGCGATCGTCGCGCCCGCCGCCGAGACGACCCGCTCGCCCGCCTGCACGCCCGACGTGATGCCCACCTCGCCGGTCGCATCGTCGCGGCCGCCGACGGCGACCGTGCGCCGCGCGATGCGGCCGTTCTCGATCACGAAGACGTAGCGCTCCTCTCCCTCCTGCCGCACCGCGCTCTCGGGCACGACGACCGTCTCCCGCGTGTCGCCGAGCACGCGCCCGCGCGCGAACTGGCCGGCGATGATCTCGCTTCCCGGGTTCGGCAGCTGCACGTAGATGCCGACCTGCCGCGTGCTCGGGTCGGCGGTCGGGTCCATCCGCGCCACCGTTCCGCGGAAGTCGCGTCCCGGATACGCGTCCAGCGTGAAGCGCACCGGCTGCCCGACGCGCACCTGCGCCGCCTGCTGCACCGGCACCTGCCCGGCGAGCTCGAGGCGGCTCGAGTTGACGACCGTCAGCAGCTCGGTGCCGGGCGAGACGGACTCTCCCTCCTCGATGGCGCGCGCGCTGACGACGCCGGTGATCGGCGAGCGGACCGTCGCGTGCCCGGCCGCCTCGCCCGCGCTCGCCGCCTGCGCGCGCGCGGCGGCGAGCTGCGCCTCGGCGGCGCCGTACCCCGCCTCGGCGGAGCGGAGGTCGATCTCCGACATCGCGCCGGCCGCGCGCAGCGTGCGCGCCGCCTCGAGCTGCTGCCGCGCGACCGCGAGGCTCGCCTCCGCCGCGGCGACCGCGGCGCGCGCCCCCGCCGCCTGGCTGCGAATCCCCGCCGCCTCGATGCGCGCGAGCACCTGTCCCTCGCGCACCGCCGAGCCGCGGTCCACGCGGAGATCGGAGATCGTCCCGGCGATCTGCGCCTTCAGCTCGACGACCTCCGCCGGCTGCAGCGAGCCGGTGAGCGTCGGGCCGGTCTGGAGCGAGGCGAGTCGCGCGGTGGCGACGTCGGCCGCTCCGAGCACGAGGGGCTGCGGCTCGGCGACGGCGCCCGGCGCCGTCTCCGACTCGCCGCACGCGGCGAGCGCGCCGAGCGCGAGGAGCGGCAGGAGCCGGACGAGGGTGCGACGGGGGCGGTCGTGGTCGGGTCTCATGAATGTTCGGTCCTGTACGCGTCGTCGCGGGCGGCTCATCGGCCCGGCTGGTTCGTCGTCGGCGCGACCGACGGAGGCGCCGGCGCGGCGGCCGGCCCGGCCGCCGGCGGGACCGGCTGCGCGGGAGCCGGCGTGACGGGGGTCGGCGTGGCAGGCGTCGTCGTGGCCGGGAGGGCGGCATCGGGAGAAGGGACGAGCCCCGACTCGATCGAGCCGCCGGTCGCGCCGACGAGGGCGCGCGCGAGCGACGCGTCTGCCGTGTAGAAGTCGGACAGCGCCTGCGCCAGGTTCGTGCGCGCCTGGAGGAGCGCGAGCCGCGCGTCCGTCACCTCGAGCTGCGTCGCGAGCCCGCGGTCGTAGCGCAGGACGGTGAGGTCGTACACGCGCTGCGCCTGCTCGACGGTGCGCTGGCGCGCGGCGATCGTCGCCGCCGCGCGCTCGCGCTCCCCGCGCGCCTGCTCGTACTGGAGCTGCACGTTCTCGCGGAGCTGCGCGAGCTGGAGCTGCTGCTGCCGGAGCTGGACGTGCGCCTGCTCGAGCTCCGCCGCCCGGCGGAAGCCGGAGAAGATCGGGATCTGCACGCCGACGGTCCCCGTCCAGTCCGTCGTCCAGCGACCCGTGAGATCGGCGGGGCGCGTGGGGAAGAGCAGGCGGCCGTACGACATGCTGACGTTCACCGACGGGAGGAACGCGCCGCGCGCGATGCGCACCTGTTGCTCGCGGATCGCGACCTGCCGCTCGGCGGCGCGCACGGCGGCGCGCTGCGCGACGAGGAGCTCCGGCGCGACGTCCGCGACGGCGAGCTCCTGCGCCGTCGGGACGACGAGCGGGGTCGTCAGGCGGATCGGCTGGGCGAGCGGGATGTCGACGAGCCGCTTGAGGTCGAGCAGCGCGAGCTGCGCCGCGTTCTGCGCCTCGACGAGCTGCGGGCGCAGGTTCTCGAGCGACACCTCGGCGCGCAGCAGGTCGAGCTCCGAGGCGGTGCCGGCGCGCAGCCGGAGCTGCTCCTGCTCGAGGAAGCTCCGTGCCTGGACGACGGCGGCGCGGGCGATCGCCTCGAGCTCGCCGGCGAGGAGCGCGCGGTAGTAGGCGTTGCGGATCTGGAGCTCGATCTCGGCCCGCTGCTCGGTGAGGCCGAGGCGCGCCGTCTCGCGGTACTCGCCGGCGATGCGCAGCGCGGCGCCGACACGGCCGCCAGAGTACAGCGGCTGGCTGCCGACGATCTGCGCGACGTACTGGTTGGGCCGCCCGAAGGGGAGGTTGGCGAAGACGTCGGTGAGCGCGTCGAAGGCCGCGAGGTCCACGTTCTCCTCGAGGTACGCGACGCGGTCCTCGATCGGGGCGGTGGGGTCCGGATCGAACATGTCCGGCACGTCCGTCGAGCTCGCATCGTCGAACTGCGAGGCGAAGGTGCGCGTGTAGGAGAAGCTGCCGTCGAGCTGCGGCAGGGCCTGCGCGCGCGCGGCGAGCACCTGGGCGTCGGCGAGGTCCACGTCCGCGCGGGCGAGACGGATCTCCTCGCTCCGGTCGACGGCGCGGGCGACCGCTTCGGCGAGGCCGAGCGGCACCGTGTCCGCGGGGGCGGGACCGAGGTCCTGGGCGCCGGCGGGGGCGGCGATGGCGAGCAGGAGGAGCGCCGGAACGACGCGGCGTGGGCCGCGCCGCGAGGGCGCCGGGATCGCGTCTGTATGGTGCATTCGTCGGTCGTGTACGGACGTTGCGGTGCTCAGCCGGCGCGAGCGGCGGCGTCGTGCTTCCATCGGGCGAGTACGTCGCCGACGGCATCCTCGGCGTACCGGTGCACGCGCTCGAAGTCGTCGAGCCGCGCCGCGACCTCCGGTGCGCCGTGCGGGCGCGGGGCTTCGGCGAGCAGACGCCGGACCTTTCGCAGGGCGTCGAGCCGGATCTGCAGGGAACGCTCGACGAGGTCGTTGGAGGCGCGGTAGTAGTCGCGCCGGTCGCCGGGGCGGCTGGTGCGCTCGAGGAAGCCGAGCTGCTCGAGGCGCCGCGCGTCGGTGCTGATGCTGGCCTTGCTCACGCCGAGGGTCTCGGCGAGATCGTCGAGGGAGCAGGCGCCGGGGGTGACGAGGAGGAGGCCGAAGATGCGGCCGGCGATGCGGGGGAGGCCATCGTTCTCCCAGAGCAGTCCCATGCGCTCGACGAAGTGCTGGAGGCCGGGGTCGAGCGCAGCGTGCTTGTCGCGGTCCACGGAAGGCATACCAGAAATTAGCGACGTACAGTATATTCAGTCAACACTGAACGCAGGGCGATTCGGCTCGCCGCGCCGTGGCACCGCCGGGCGAGAACGCTTTGCGCACCGGGGCACGATGGTGTAAGTCTCTGCTTCGCCATCCCTTCACGCGCGCCTGCGGCGCGCCCACGGCGGCAACGACCGGCGGCCCCGGCGATCGCGCGTGCGGACGGCGACGTTCTTCCGACTCAGGCCTGGCTCGAGGATGAGCTCGAACGACCCTTCGGGGATTGGACGCGGCACGACCCCAACGAGTTCGCCGGTCCGCCCCCGCGCGAGCGGGGTGGGACCGACGACCGCGGGCGCCGAGCTGTACGCGCTGCTCGTCGAGAGCGTGCGCGACTACGCGATCTTCGCCCTCGACGCGTCCGGCCACATTCTCACGTGGAACACCGGCGCGCACCGGCTGAAGGGGTACACGCGCGAGGAGATCGTCGGCCGGCACTTCTCGACCTTCTATCCGGCGGAGGCGGTCGCGTCGGGCTTCCCGCAGACCGAGCTCGAACTGGCCGCGCGCGACGGACGGTTCGAGGACGAGGGGTGGCGCATCCGGAAGGACGGCACCCGCTTCTGGGCGAACGTCGTGATCACGGCGCTTCGCGATCCGCACGGGGCGCTCGTCGGCTACGCGAAGGTCACGCGCGACCTGACGGAGCGACGGCGCGCCGAGGAGGCGCTGCGGGCGAGCGAGGAGCGGTTCCGCCTCCTCGTGCAGAACGTGTCGGACTACGGGATCTTCATGCTCGATCCCGAGGGCCACGTGCGGAGCTGGAACGACGGCGCGGAGCGGATCACCGGATACACCGCGCAGGAGATCATCGGGCGCCACTTCTCGATCTTCTACCCGACGGAGGAGGTCGCGGCGGGACGGCCGGAGGAGGAGCTCGTCGTCGCGGCGCGCGACGGCCGCGTCGAGGAGGAGTCCTGGCGCGTGCGCAAGGACGGCTCGCGCTTCTGGTCGAACATCGTCGTGACGCCGCTGCGCCTGTCCGACGGCACGCTGCTCGGCTTCGCGAAGGTGACGCGCGACCTCACCGAGCGGAAGCGGTCGGAGGAGCGCGCGCTCGAGGACGCGCGTCGCGTGGCATCGGCGGAGGCCGCGAACCGCGCGAAGAGCGAGTTCCTCGCCGCGATGTCGCACGAGCTGCGCACGCCGCTGAACGCGATCGGCGGCTACGCCGAGCTGCTCGCGCTCGGGCTGCGCGGCCCGGTGACGCCGGAGCAGTCCGCCGATCTCGATCGCATCCGGCGCAGCCAGCAGCACCTGCTCGCGATCATCAACGACCTCCTGAACTACAGCCGCATCGAGGCGGGCCGGCTCTCGCTCGACCTCGCCGATGTCTCGGCGGACGAGATGCTCGAGTCCGTCGCGGCGATGATGGCGCCGCAGGCGACGTCGCGCGGCCTCTCGCTCGTCCTCGATCCCTGCCCGCAGAGCCTGCTGATGCGCGCCGATCGCACGAAGATCGAGCAGATCGTCATCAACCTCCTCTCGAACGCGATCAAGTTCACGCCCGACGGCGGCCGGGTGTCGCTGAGCTGCTCGGAGGCGCCGGGCGACCGGGTCCGCATCACGGTCACCGACACCGGCGTCGGGATCCCGGCGGACAAGCAGGACGCGATCTTCGAGCCCTTCGTGCAGGTCGGCCGCACGCTCTCCAATCCGGGAGAGGGCACGGGGCTCGGCCTGGCGATCAGCCGCGACCTCGCGCGCGCGATGGGCGGCTCGCTGGAGGTGCGCAGCGCGCCGGGCGCGGGCTCGTCCTTCACGCTCGAGCTCCCGCGACAGGCGCAGGCCACCCACGCGGAACCCGTCGGGGGCGCGCGGACCGGCGAGGAGCGGTGACGAGGACGGTCTGGCGACGGGCCGCGTGGTGCGTCGGTGCGGCCGTCGCGATGCTGCTCCTCCCGTCCGCCGTCACGCCCGTGCACGGCGCGCTCGCCCCGGCGCCCGACCCGTACGCCGAGATCGTCGGCGCGCTGGAGCGCGAGATGCACGAGCGCGGGGTCCCCGGCGCGTCGATCGCGATCGTCGTCGGCGACAGCGTCGTCCTCCTCCGCGCGCTCGGCGTCCGGAGCGTCGAGACGGGCGACCCGATGACGCCGTCGTCGCTCGTTCGCATCGGCTCGGTGACGAAGATGGTCACCGGCCTCGCCTCGCTGCTCGCCGAGCACGACGGGCGGCTCGCGCTCGATGCGCCGATCGGCCGCACAGTCCCCGAGCTCGCCGAGCCGCTGCGCGCGCTCACGATGCGCCAGCTGCTCACGCACACGGCCGGACTCGGGAACGAGGGCGCGGGCACCGGCTCGCACGACGAATCGGCGCTCGCGGAGCGCGTCCGGGGCTGGGGACGCGAGCGCATCCTCGCGCCGGCGGGCGACGTCTACTCGTACTCGAGTCCGGGATACTGGCTCGCCGGTCACGTCCTCGAGCGCGCCGACGGCGGCTCGTACGTGGCGTCGGTCGGCCGGCGCGTCCTCGCGCCGCTCGGCATGACGCGGAGCACCTTCCTGCCGACCGTCGCGATGACGCACGCGCTCGCGGTGGACCACCGGCGAGGGGAGGGCGGACGCCCGGTCGTCGTGCGCCCCTATCCCGACGACGCGAGCACGTGGCCGTCGGGGTCGCTCTTCTCGAGCGCGGAGGAGCTGGCGCGTCTCGCGGTCGCGCTGCTCAACGACGGGCGCGTCGGCGGGCGACAGCTCCTCCCGCCGGGGGTCGTGCGGCACATGCTCGAGCCCCAGGTGCCGACGCCCGGCGGCGACTGCTCGTACGCATTCGGGCTCTCGATCTGCGGCGTGGGGGATGCGCGCGTCGCGCGGCACTACGGGTTCCGCGGCGGATCCGGCGCGGTGTTCGCGCTCGTTCCCGCGCGTCGCCTCGCCGTGATCGTCCTCGCGAACGGACCGGGCGCGATCATGGGAGGGACGGAGCAGGCGGCGCTCGACCGACTCGCGCCCATGCCGGCGCTGCCCCCGACGTCTCCCGCGCCGGTCGCGTCGCCGGCGGTCGCCGCCCTCCTCGGGCGGTACGCCAACGGTGGAGACACGCTGCAGCTGCTCGCGCGGGGCGACTCGCTACGATACCGCTACGGCGGCGAGGAGTCCGTGCTCACCGTGGACGCCGACGGCTCGCTCCTCGTCGGTCCGCCGGATGCGCCGGTGCAGGGGTTCGTCCCGGTGCGCGGCCGCACGACGGGGCGGTGGTACCTGCACGACGGTCTGTCGGCCTTCGCGCCGATCGACTGAGGGGGCGGCCGCGCCGCTCCGCCTCGGGGCCGGCGTCGCCGCCGGCGCCGCGCTACGCCCGGGTGACCTCGAGGTAGACGATGTTGTCGTGCGGATCGCGGAAGAGGCGCTGGCGGGCGATGAGCTCCTGGGGCAGCCCCGAGGCGATCGTCCCCATGTCCCGCTCGTCGCGGTAGATGAGGTTCCAGGCCATGAACGACTCCATGTAGCCGATGTCGCGCAGGTTCGGCGCGAAGTTGGCGACGAGGACGCGCCCGCCCGGACGCAGCATCTCGAGCATCGCCTTCGTCACGCTCGTCGCGACGGGGAGCCCGAGGTAGTCGTAGAGACCCGCGGCGTAGGCCAGGTCGAGGTTCGCGAGCTTCACCTTCCCGGTCACGAGCCCGCGCACCGAATTGTTGATCGTCTTCACGCCGAGCTCACCGTAGTCCCGGTCGACGATCGCGAGCGAGTCGGTGTCGTGGTCGAGCGCGAGGAACTCCCCGATGCGCCGCTCGCGCAGCGCCGCCGACTTCCCGGCCTCCCGAAGGTGCCCGCAGGCGACCGAGAGGATGCGGGGACGGTCCACGATCGACGCCGACTCGTCGATCATCCCGGCGATCAGGTCGCGTCGCGCGCGGACGCTCTCGCACGCCGGCGCCTGCACCGTGTAGGCGTAGACCTCGGTGCCCATCTCGGTCGTGCCCTCGGGGAGGGGGACGGCGCCGTAGATGAGGTCGAGGATGCCGGCGTCGCCGGGATAGCCGCGCGGCTTGTCGAACGAGCGGCGCGTGAACGGATCCTGGTGGACGACGTCGCGGATGGCGTGGAGCAGACAGTCCGTCTGGGAGAACGACTGCCACGGCGCCGTCGGATAGATGTCGCGCATCACGCGCAGCCCGAGCACCAGTTCGTGCATCCCGGCCTGGACCTGGCCGCGACGGATCTGCTCGTAGGTGCGATCGAGCAGTTCGCGCGACGCCTCGGCGATGGAGCGGGCTTCGTTGGTCGGCGTCGGCGTGAGGGCTGTCGTCGTCATCGCGGCTCGGTGGCCAGACATTCTCTTATGGTCGGTAACGTGACGGAGGCACCTTCGTCATTCCCAAGACTGGCGGCTGGCCGGATGGTCACGGCTCCGGTCGCCTCACTCCGCCCGTTTGCGAGTGACGACGAGGGAGGGCCGTCCGTCATTGATCGCCACCCCGCTCCCCTCTGGCCGGCCCCCGGGCCGGACACTCTCCGCCCGCCGCTCCTCACGCCACAGAAAGTGCTGCCGATCAGCGCCCGGCTCGCGGGCATGCAGGAGCCGCTGCACGACGCAGCCGCCATCGCGGCCGCGGAGCGGGCGGAGCGCGAGATCGTCGGCTTCCGGGCGGGGCTTCGTCACCGTCTCTGGATGGCGACCGCGCTCGGCGTCGTCCTCGCCATCCCGATCGCCTCCGGGATCTTCACCGTCCCCATCTGGCTGCTCGTGGCGATCGTCGGCAGCTCGCTGTGGCTCAACGGGATGCTCTGGTACGCGACCCAGGCGCCGGACCGCTGGCGGACCTCGTACCGCTACCTGATCCCGTTCTTCGACATCCTGACGATCGCCCTCATCCAGTACGCGTTCGGCAACTACGGGCTGATCGCCGTCTACCTGTTCGCCATCGTCGCCTACACGTTTCTCGTCGATCACTTCGTCGGCTACGTGGGAGCGGGGCTCTCCCTCGTCGGCTTCCTCGTCGCCGGCTTCGGCCATCTCGCCAGCCGCGGCGGGGACAGCGCGGACGTCGTGTGGCTGTTCGTCGTCGCCGCGATCCTCCTCATCTCGGCCCTGAAAACCATTCCGATCGCCGCCGACCTGAGTCGCCGCATCTCGATCACGCGCGCCTGTCTGCGCGCCGTCGAGCAGGGCGACCTCGCCCGCCGCGCCCCCGCCGAGATCGGCGACGAGCTCGGGCAGCTCGAGCGCAGTCTCAACGTGACGCTCGACGAGCTCGCACGGATCATCGGCGCGGTGCAGGTCGAGGCGACGCAGGTCGCGGAGACGGCGGGCCGCATCGCCGACAGCAGCGAGACGGTGAGCGGCATGGCCGATCAGTTCAGCGCGAGCGTGCACGAGCTGTCCTCGCACCTCGAGGCGCAGCGCGAGCACACGCGGTCGGGGAGCCACAAGGCCGGCGAGGTGCGTGAGGCGACCTCGCGCCTGCTCGACGGCACCAGCCGCATGGAAGGGGAGGTCCGGCTGCTCGTCGCCGCGGCGGAAGGGAGCCGCGACTCGATCGCGCGCGCGGCGGGGACGCTCGTCTCCGTGGGATCGAAGGTGCGCGAGACGGCGGCCACCGTCGGCGACCTCGGGACGACGTCGGACGAGATCGGCGAGTTCGTCGACACGATCTCGCGGATCGCGGGCCAGACGAACCTCCTCGCGCTGAACGCGGCGATCGAGGCGGCGCGCGCGGGGGAGCACGGGAAGGGCTTCGCCGTCGTCGCCAACGAGGTGCGCAACCTCGCGGTCGAGAGCCAGCGCGCCGCGAAGGGCGCGCACGCGACGATCACGGCGGTGCGCGAGCGCATCCGGTCGGTCATCGGCTCGATGTCCGCGCAGGAGCGCGAGGTGCGCGACGTCGGGACGATCGCCACCGAGGCGAATCTCGCGCTGAATCAGATCATCGGCGGGATCCGCCAGATCGCCGAGCTGTCCAACGACGGCGCGCAGGTCCAGCGGTCGCAGTCCTCGACGATGCTCGAGCTCTCCTCGGCGATGGACAGCATCGGGCAGGCGACGCTCGACGCGGCGGACCGGGCGCAGCAGGCGGAGAAGGCGGTCGGGCAGCAGGTGACCGCGGCGGACGGGCTGGCGGCGGTGGCGCAGCAGCTGGCGGAGCTTGCCGAGCGCCTGCGCGAGACGATCAGCCGCTTCGCCGTCGCGCCGAAGGAGAGCGGCGTCCCATCCGCGCCGGCCGCCGCGGCGCCCGTCGCGATCCCGGCGAACGGCGCCGGCGTCCCGTCGAGCAGGTCGCTGCCGCCGCGCGCGGCGGCTCGGCGGGCCCCCCGCAAGCACTGAGCGGCGCCATCCGCGCCCCGCGCCGGCGGGAGGTCAGCGATCCCGGTCGTGCGGCGTGATCGCGAAGACGCCGTTCGTCATGTCGATCCGCACGCGCCCGACGCGGTTCACGTCGCTCCCGAGGACGCCGTCCGGCTCGAGGAAGATGAGCCGCCGGTGCGATCGGATCGTGAGGTTGGAGAAGTTCAGCGGCTGCCGGTTCAGCCGCAGCCGCAGGTCCGGGACGATCGGCAGCTTGTCCTCGGTGGACCCGCCGACGCCGCTGATCAGCATGCGCCGCACGGAGAGGCGGCGCTTCCGCTGCTCGCGCAGCAGGCCCGGCGTGACGAACGTCTCCTGCGCTCCCGTGTCGAGCCCGAAGTGGACCGGGGTGTCGTTCTCCCCCATGAGGCGGACGACGGGATAGCCGAACCAGAAGAGGTTGCGCGCGCGGGGCGCCTGCGCCCGCGCCGGGTCGCGCATGAAGACCCGACCGAGCTCGCTGTCGATCTCGAGGTCGATGAGGCGCAGCACGTCGGCGCCGAGAATCCCGTCGATCTGCACGAACGAGGAGTCCTGCGCGCCGGGTCGCGGGAGGCGGAGGTCCTCCGTGCGCACGATCATCGCCGGCAGGTCGGAGACGGTGATCGGTCCCATCTCGATCCGCGAGACGAGCGCCGGGATGACGTCCACCTCCTGGTGCGTGGAGGAGACGACGGCGAGGGTGTCGAAGGCGAGCAGCTTGACGCGGCACTCTTCGGCGACGGCGGCGGTGAGGATCGTGATCGTCGCGCCGGTGTCGATCCAGAAATGCTTGTCGATGCCGTTGACCCGGACGGTGATCATCGGCGTGCGGAAGGGCGACGGCTCGATGCGCATCGCGACCGGGAGGGGCGGGAACTCGATGCGCGCCTGCGGCACGCCGCGCAGCACCGCCGCCCAGATCTCGACCGAGGCGCGCCCGCTCTCCGGGAGCTCCTCGAAGTCCCGGTTCCGCGGCACGGCGGCGACGTCGTCCCACGCCCCCCGGTACTGGAGCGACGCCGTGAGGGTGAGCCGCGCCCCCTCCCGGAGCAGCGAGTCGCTGGCCGAGCCCTGAATCACGCGGAACGACGACTCGGCCGCGGCGACGTCGCCGGCGAGCATCAGCGAGAGCGCGTCGACGAACCGCCGCTCGTCGCCGCTCAGCGGGGCCGCCTCGAGGCGCTCCAGGTCCAGCGAGGAGAGCGCGTACCAGAACTGGTCGCGGAGCTGGAGCCGTTCGGCCTCGGTGAGCTGGTCGAAACCCGGGTGGGTGCCCGCGATGCACCCGGCGGCGAGAACCGGCGTGAGGACGAGCCGGACGCGACGTGCCAGGTTCCGGAAGCGGAAGGGCATGAAGTGGGATTGAGCCGTGAACATGGCGGCACCTCCGCGCCAGGTGGCGCCGCCGGACCGAGCGAGCCACGCGACTATCCATTACACCCGGAAAGCGGTCGCGCCAGCCCCGCCACCGATGCCGCTCGCCTCCCTACGGACCCGCGTCCCGGGAGTGTCGCCACGAATCCGCATCGGAGGCCTCCGGGCGGGCGCCCGCGACGCGTGGCGGGGCCAGCGGTCCCGATCTTGACCACCGTCGCGGCACGACACTTCCGGCGTCGGGAGCCCGACGCTCGCAGGGGACCATCACTCGGAGGAGATGCGCATGGAACGGAGCATCGAGCGCGGCGAGGCGCCGCTGGGCGACTCGACGGTGACGAAGGTGGACTCGCGGCACTCGCCGACCGGGTCGATGGGGCAGAAGTACCTCGCCTCCGGGACGCACGTGGCCATGCGCCTCTGGGAGGACGAGCAGCCGGGCGAGAAGAAGCCGTACGTCCGGCGCGGCTACGAGACCGTCGGCTTCGTCATCCGCGGCCGCGCCGAGCTCCACCTCGAGGGGCAGATGGTCTCGCTCGAGCCGGGCGACTCGTGGGTCGTGCCGAAGGACGCGACGCACGCGTACCGCATCCTGGAGGCGTTCACGGCCGTCGAGGCGACCTCCCCGCCGGCGCACGCGCACGCGCGGGACGAGTGACCGCGCGCGCCGGCGCGGTCAGCCGGCGTGCGGCGCCTCGCGCTCCCGGCGCCGGGAGGCGGCGAGCGACGGGAGGGTGAGCGTCCATCCATCGCCGTTTCCGGTGAGGACGAGGACGCCGTCGAGCTGCGGAGCGAGGTAGGCGGCCGACCGCGCCATCGCCTCGACCTCGCTCTCCGCCGCGGGGCTCGACGCGCCGGTGGGCGCCACCTCGAGCCGCACGACGTCGGCTTCCGCCGTGCAGCGCACGATGGCCGACGTGCCGCCCGCCGCGGCGGCGCGGCGCGCGCCGCCGACGACGAGCATCAGCAGCCGCGCGAGGACGCCGCGGCGCGCGAGGACGGGCGGGATGTCGCCGACGACGAGCCGCTCGCACGGGACGTCGCGGAGGTCGGCGTGAAAGGCGAGCAGCGAGTCCACCTCGTCGAGGAGCCCGACGAAATGCACGGCTTCGGCCGGCCGGTGGTCCGGCGCGAGGAGGCGCAGGGCGCGCAGGCACCCCTGGAGCCGGCCGATCTCGTCGCCGAAGGCGCGCAGGAGCTCCGCGTCCATGCCGGGCTCCTCGCCGAGGGCGTCGCGCACCGCGCCGAGGGCGAAGACGCGGTTGCCGAACGCGTGTGCCACGCCCTGGAGGAGGGCACCGCGCATCGCGCTCCAGGCGGGCGCGTCGCCATTCGTTTCGGGAGAGTGGGGCATGTCCGGTCTCGACGACGGGCGCGGTCGCGTCGCAACCAGTCGCGGCTGTTGCTCCAGCCGCTCCCGGCGCGTCCTTCGAGCGAGGCCCGATCGGGGCCGCTCCTCCCCTCCGTTCCCCCCCGCCTCCGAGCATGGCGACGATTCTCTGCGTCGACGACGATGTCGCGATCGGCGCGATCCTCGGCGACACCCTGGAACGCATCGGCCATCGCGCGGAGGTCGTCCGCAGCGTCCCCGAGGCGCTCCAGGTGCTCGCGCGCGGCGGGGTGGACGCGATCGTCTCCGACTACCGCATGCCGGCGATCTCGGGGCTCGAGTTCCTCTCGATCCTCGCCTCGGAGGGATACGACATCCCGCTGATCATGCTCACGGGGCACGCGAGCATCGAGCACGCGGTCGCGTCGATCAAGGCCGGCGCCTTCGACTACATCACGAAGCCGGTGCGCCCCGAGCAGATCGAGCTCGCCGTCGGGCAGGCGCTCGAGTTCTCGCGCCTGCGTGCCGAGAACGGCGTGCTCCGCGAGGAGGTCGCCCGCTTCCGCAACGAGCGCGAGGTGATCGGCGAGAGCGAGGCGATCCGCCGCATCATGGCGACGGTCACGACGACCGCGCCGACGCGCGCGACGGTCCTGCTCCAGGGCGAGTCGGGCACGGGAAAGGAGCTGATCGCGCGCGCGATCCACGAGCAGAGCGACCGGCGCCAGGGACCGTTCGTCACGCTGAACTGCGCCGCGCTTCCCGAGGGGCTCGTCGAGAGCGCGCTCTTCGGGCACGAGAAGGGCGCCTTCACCGGCGCGGTGCGCCGCGTCGAGGGGGCGTTCGAGCGCGCCCACCGCGGCACGCTCCTCCTCGACGAGATCTCGGAGATGCGGCTCGACCTCCAGGCGAAGCTCCTGCGGGTGCTCCAGGAGCAGGAGTTCGAGCGCGTCGGCGGGACGCAGGCGATCCACGTCGACGTCCGCGTCGTGGCGACGACGAACCGCGATCTCGCGCGCGAGGTCGAGGCGGGGACGTTCCGGAGGGACCTCTTCTACCGCCTCAGCGTCATGCCGATCGTCGTGCCGCCGCTGCGCGAGCGCGTCGAGGACGTGCCGCTCCTCGCGCTGAGCTTCGCGAGGCGGATCGCGGAGGGACTCGGCAAGGAAGTGCAGGGGATCGCGCCCGAGGCGCTCGACCTCCTGCTCGGTCATGTATGGCCGGGCAACGTCCGCGAGCTGCAGCACGCCGTCGAGCGCGCGGTGATCCTCGCCCGTGGCCCCATCCTCCACGCGCCGCTCTTCGACGGGATCGGCGGGCACCTCGCCGGTCGCGCCGACGACGGCGACGGCGCGGGGAACGGCGTCGTCCCGGGCCCCGGCGCCGAGTCGCTCTCCGTCGTGCTGCGCACGCTGAACGTCGACGAGGCCGAGCGCGAGCTGATCCGGCGCGCGCTGGAGGTGTCCGGAAACAATCGCACGCGCGCCGCCGAGCTCCTGGGGCTCAGCGTGCGGACGCTGCGGAACAAGCTCAATGGCCCGGGCGCGATCCTGAAGGTCTGACGGGCGCCGGGGCGCGGAGCGTCGCTCGCGCCGGGCGCCGCCCGCTGGCGCGGCGCGTCGCCGAGGCCCTAGCTTGGAAGCGCGCGCCCCGCGCGAGAACCCCATCGCCCCGCCACGACGGACGGTCGCACCGCGATGCTCGATGAGCTGACGTTCGAGCTTCATTCGGGGGACCAGCTGCAGCAGCTCTCGACGGCGCCGCTCCCGCTCGGCCTGCGGAGCGCCGCGACGCTGCGCAGCCGGCATCGCGACGTCTACTACGACACGCCCGACGACACGCTGCGCGAGCGTGCGGCGAGCTGCGTGTTCCGCTACGGCCCCGGCGAGGAGCGCGCGATCTCGCTCGCGATGCGCGACCTGGACCGCGCCGGGCGCCCCGTGGCGCGGAGCTGGGAGGCCAGGGTCGCGGCGGACGACGTGCGCGCGGTGCTCGCCGGCGCGACCGAGCCGATCCGCCGCCTCCGCGCCTTCGTGGATCCGCGGCTGCTCGAGCCGCGACTGCAGGTCGAGGTCGAGCGCTGCACGCGCGTCGTGCGGACGGGGTGGATCCGGCGCGCCGGCCTCGAGTTCCGCTACGACACGCTGCGCGTGCGCACGAGCGGCGCGCCGCAGACGTTCCACGAGCTGACGGTGCGCCGTCTGCGCCCCGAGGCGCCGCCGCTCGAGCGCATCGCGCGGGCGCTCGCCGCCGAGCACGGGCTCTCCGTGAGCACGACGGACCGGCGCGAGCGCGCGCAGCTCGTCCTGAAGTGGTCCGCCGGCGAGGCGGCCGCCGCGGAGGGCGAGGCCGACCGCATCGTCGCGCTCGTCGCGTCGCGGCGCGGCCGCGTCGTCTGCGCGGGCGGCGGCGACGGCCCCCGCCTGCCGCTGGAGCCGGGGAGCGGCGAGGGAGTCGCGCGGCTCCTGCTGCGGCGCGTCGCGGGCGCGGCCGCCGAGGAGGTGGCGCTCGCCGGGAGGGTGACGGCGCCGGGCGCCGCCGTCCTCGAGGTGTGGATCGCCGCCGACGTCCCCGCGACGCTCCCCGAGGACCGCGCGCAGGCGTGGGAGTGGGTGCCGCTCGACGGCGTCCTCGCCCGCGCCGGCGAGGCGACGGAGCGCGACGGCGACACGCTCGCCGCGCTGGCGGTCGCGCTGCGCGCCGGCGCGCTCGACGCGCAGCGCCGCCCGCGAGCCGTGCGGCCCGCCTCGACGCACGACTCCGATGGGGCGCCGCGGGCCGACGACGCGGAGACGGCGCGCGGGCCGAGCGACCTGCTCAACGCCGAGCTGAGCATCCTCGAGTTCAACACGCGCGTGCTCGCGCTCGCCGAGGATCCCTCGATCCCGCTGCTCGAGCGGCTCCGCTTCGTCGCGATCGTCGGCGGCAACCTCGACGAGTTCTTCGCCGTGCGCGTCGCCGGGCTGCGCCGCGAGCTCGCCGAGCGGCCGCACGCGCGCAGCGCGGACGGGCTCCCGCCGCGCGAGCAGCTCGAGGCGATCGGCTGGCGCGTTCCCGCGCTCGTCGCCCGGCAGCACCAGGTGCTGCGCGAGTGCCTCGCCGCGCTCGAGGCGCACGGCATCCGCCTCCGCCGCTGGGCGGAGCTCGACGATGCCGAGCGCGGCTGGCTCCGCGACCAGTACCGCGACGAGATCCTCGCCGCGCTGACGCCCCTCGCCATCACGCTCAGCCCCGGGCACCCGATCCCGCGCATCTCCCACCTCACGCTCGCCCTTGCGCTCGTCGTGCGCGACGCGACGAGCGGGCGCGCGCACTTC
>DASUSM010000053.1:0-7132 GCA_036375115.1 Gemmatimonadaceae bacterium
GTGCGGGCTCGTCGCCGCCCGCACGCCGTCGATCGTCTCCACGAGCAGGTCGCGCCGGCGGCCGACGGCGCGCCCGAGCAGCCGCTCGGCGAGCGCGGCGGCCGCCTCGGCCACGTCGTGCTCGTCGAGGCCCGGTGCCACGCTCACGCGCGCGCCGCGCGACTCGGCGGCGAGGAGGACGCGGCCGGCGCGGGTCACGAGTACCGCGCCGCGGCCGCGCGGGCGATGCAGCGGATCGCGCGCGATGCCGGGGAGGGGAAGGATCCAGGCATTCGCCGGATCGGCCACGCCCATCGCGATGACCGGCGCCTCGCGGTCCTCGGCGGAGTCGCGCAGCAGCTCGACCGCGGCGGGGAGCGCGAACTGCGCGCCCGCGAGCCCCTCGACGAAGTAGCCGCGGCGCACCTCGCCTCGCAGCTCGAGGCGGCGCAGCTCGCGGTAGATCGCGCGCCACGAGACCGGCGGCCGCTCGCGCCGCCACCAGTCGCGCGAGACGATCCCGTAGCGCTCGAGCCACGCGCGCGCGACCGCCTCGCCGCGCGCCTCCTCGTCGAGCGCCGGGCCGAGGGTGCCCGGGCGCCTGACGAGCGACCAGCGGCCGCCCCAGCGCTCCTCGAGGCCGCCCGGCGCGTCGGGGCGGCGCCACTTCGGCAGGCGGCGCAGGTTCGGGCGGCGCTGCACCACGGGGCGCGACGCGGTGAAGTCCGCGGGGAGCCAGCGCGTCGGATCCGGCTCGCCCGGCCGCGGGATCGGCAGCGGACTGCGGAAGGCGGCGACGGCGCGCAGCGCATCCACCGTGTCGTTCGTGACGAGGCCCGCGGCGACGAGCTCGCGCAGCGCGTCGCGCAGCGCGTGCGGGCCGAGCGTCGTCGCGGACTGGAGCTCGGCGAGGAACGACGCCCCCTGCTCGCGCAGGATGGCGAGGACGCGCGATGCGTGCTCGCCGAGCGGGGGCTCGCCGTCGTCGTCGCCGAGCCAGACGCGGGCGGCGCCGCGCTCGAGCCAGCGGACGCCGACGAGCCGCCACGCCCCGCTCTCCTCGTCCCGGCGTCCGTCGCCGACCCAGACGATCGCGCCGGATCCGGTGAGTCGCGACAGGGCCTCCGCGTCGTGGTCGACGACGCGGGCGGGGAGCAGATCGCGCTCCCACGCCTCGGGCGGGCGGGAGAGACCGAGCAGCTGTCTCAGCGCCACCGCCGAACCGTCGGCGGCGCCCCGGAGCCGCGTACGCGGATCGAGGTGCTGCCAGCGCTGGAGAAACGCGACGTACACGGCGAGCGGAACCGCCTGGATCGCGCGGCGCGCGCGGGCGAGCTCGATCCGGCGTGCCTGCTCGACGAGCCGCTTCGAGACCCAGCGCGTCTCGCTCGTCCCGAAGCTGCCGCGCACGAGTCGCCCCGCCGCGCGCCACTCCTCGAGCAGCTGCTCGACGCCGCGCGCCGGGAGTGCGTAGCGCCGGAGGACGTCGTCCACGGAGAGCGGGGCGCTCAGCGCGACGAGGCGGGCGACGAGCTCACGCCGCGCCGCGGTCCGCGTCAGGGTCGCATGACGGAGGGGCTCCGGCACGACGTCCGCGGCCGGACGCGGGTCGAGCGAGCCGCCGGCGCGCACGGTGGCGAGGGGCGCCTCGCCGAAGGCGGCGAGGTAGCGCGGGTACGACTCGGTGAGGATCACGCGCTCGGCGTCGCCGGCGGCCGTCGGGATGCGGACCACGATCGCGCGGCCGCGCTCGAGCAGCTCGTGGACGGGATCGCCGCGCCCGCCCTCCCCCGGCGGCGCGACGCGCTCGCGCAGCTCCGCGAGCGCGAGGTCGCCGGCGCGATCGAGGAGGACCGCGAGCTCGTCGGCGTCGCGCGCGCGGCGCTTCGGCGAGGTGCCGCGGCGGCGCGCGACGACGTCGGCGAGCGCCTCGAGCGTCCCCTCGTCCGCGCCCTCGCTCCCCATGATCTCCTCGAGGAGGTGCTGGTCGAGGGAGAGCACCGCGGCGCGCCGCTCGGCGCGCGGCGTGTCGTCGCCATAGAGCCAGTCGATGACGAAGCCGAACTGGAGCGACGCGGCGAAGGGGGAGGGGAGCTCGGTGCGCGCGGTCCGCACGCCGATGCGCCCGTCGGCGATCGCGGCGAGGACCTCCTTCAGCGCCGGCATGTCGAAGCCGTCCTGGAGGACGTCGCGGTACGTCTCGACGAGGATCGGGAACTCGGGATACTCCTGCACCGCCTGCAGCAGGTCGAGCGCCTTCAGGCGCTGGAGCCAGAGCGGCATGCGCCGCTTCGCGCTCCCGCGCGGGAGCAGGAGCGCGCGCGCCGCGTTCATGCGGAAGCGCGCGCCGAAGAGCGAGCTCGTGCCGACCTCGGCGAGCACGCGCCGCTCCGCCTCCTCCGGCGAGAGCCCCATCAGCGCCGCGAGCGGCGGCTCGGCGCCGAGGTCGGGGAGGCGGAGCATCAGGCCGTCGTCGGTCGTCTGCACCTGCACGTCCATCCCGTTCAGCGACTCGCGGACGCGCTGCGCGAGCGCCATCCCCCACGGCGCCGTGACGCGCCCGCCGAACGGCGCGTGCAGCACGATGCGCACGCCGCCGAGCTCGTCGCGGAAGTGCTCGACGACGAGGGTGCGGTCGTCGGGGACGCGGCCGGTGATGGCGCGCTGGGCCTGCACGTACTCGACGAGCGAGCGCGCCGTCGCCTCGTCGCAGTAGTACTCGCGCCGGATCGCCGCGAGGTCCTCGAGGGTGCGCGCCGCGTCGAGCTCGCGGCGCAGCGCCCCCACGCGCGGCGCGAGGTGCGACGAGCGCGCCATGAACTCGCCGTGCCAGAAGGGCATCCGCGCCGGCGCGCCCGGCGCCGGCGTGACGACGACGCGGTCGTGCTCGATCGCGCCGATGCGCCAGGTGGAGGATCCGAGCTGGAAGACGTCGCCGATGCGCGACTCGTGGACGAACTCCTCGTCGAGCTCCCCGAGCCGCGTCCTGTCCGGGAGGTGGACGGTGTAGAGTCCCCGGTCCGGGATCGTCCCGCCGGAGATGACCGCCGTCATGCGGCTGGAGCGCGAGCCCGTGAGGCGGTCGGTCGTGCGATCCCAGGAGAGGCGCGCCTCGAGCTCGGCGGCGAGGTCGGCGGGATACTTCCCGGACAGCATGGCCAGCACCTCGTCGAACGCGCCTCTCGTCAGGCGGTGGTACGGGTAGGCGCGGCGCACGAGGGCGAAGAGGTCGGCGCTCGTCCACTCCTCGATCGAGACGGCGGCGACGATCACCTGCGCGAGGACGTCGAGCGCATTCTGCACGACGCGCGTCGGCTCGACGTCGCCCTCCAGCATGCCGCGCGCGATGGCGAGGATCTCCATCCCGTCGTCGCGGAAGGTGGGGACGAGGACGCCGCGGCTGACGGCGCCGAGCTGGTGCCCGGCGCGCCCGACACGCTGGAGCGCGGAGGCGACGCGCTTCGGCGACTGGAGCTGGACGACGAGGTCGACGGAGCCGACGTCGATCCCGAGCTCGAGGGAGCTGGTGGTGACCAGGGCGCGCAGCTCCCCGGCCTTGAGGCGCTCCTCGAGGAGGAAGCGGCGCTCGCGCGCGAGGGAGCCGTGATAGGGGAGCGCGAGCTCCTCGCCCGCCTCGGCGTTCACGCGCGCGGCGATGCGCTCGGCCTGCGCCCTGTTGTTCACGAAGACGAGCGTCGTGCGCGCCGACCGGATCTGCTCGAGGACGACGCGCACGACCTTCGGCCAGACCGTCCCGCCGACGTCGCCGAGGTCCTCGACGGGGGAGACGACGGTGGTCTCCATCGCCTTCACGAGGCCGCAGTCGACGATCGAAACGGGGCGGAAGCGGGTGGGCGCGGCGAACGGCTGGCCCTCGGCGCGCGGCGCTGGGCGCTCGGCGGGAGCGCTCGAGTCCTCTCGCCGAGTGCCGAGGGCCGAGGGCCGAGCGCCCCCGTCCAGCCCTCCGAGAAACCGCCCGATCTCCCCCAGCGGCCGCTGCGTCGCGGAGAGGCCGATGCGCTGCGGAGGGCGCTCGCACTGCGCCTCGAGGCGCTCGAGGGTGAGGGCGAGGTGCGCGCCGCGCTTCGTCCCGGCGACGGCGTGGATCTCGTCGAGGATCACGGCGCGGAGCGCGGAGAACATGCCGCGCGCCTTCACGCTCGTGAGGAGGATGTGCAGCGACTCCGGCGTCGTGATGAGGATGTGCGGCGCCTTGCGGAGCATGCGCTGGCGCGCCGACGACGGCGTGTCCCCCGTGCGCACGGCGACGCGGATCTCGGGGAAGCCGTGCCCGGCGCCCTCGAAGCGCGCGCGCAGCTCGGCGAGCGGACGCTCGAGGTTGCGCTGGACGTCGTTGTTGAGCGCCTTGAGGGGGGAAACGTAGAGGATGTGGACGGCGTTCGCGAGCGGCGCGTCGAGTCCGTCGACGAGGAGCGCGTTCAGCTCCCAGAGGAAGGCGGCGAGCGTCTTGCCGGTGCCCGTCGGCGCGAGGACGAGCGTGTGCGCGCCGGTGGCGATGACGGGCCACCCCTGCCGCTGCGGCTCGCTCGGGCGTCCGAGCGTCTCGGCGAACCACCGGCGGACCACCGGGTGGAAGGGGCGGAGCGCGGGGTCCGCGCGCGGGGTCCGCGGGGGCATGCCGGAAGATCGACGGCGGAGCGCGACGCGGGCAAGGGCGCGGCCCTGGACGCCCGGCCGGGGGCGCGCCATGGTTCGACGTCCTCGCACGCCGCCACCCTCAGTCCGACCGATGCGACCGATCCAGACATCCGACGCGCCGACGCCCGCTGGCCACTACTCGCAGGCCATCGTCCACGGCGGCGTCGTGTACGTGGCGGGGCAGCTCCCGATCGATCCGCGCTCGCCGGACCGCACGGTCGGCACGATCGAGGAGCAGACGGAGCAGGTGCTGCGCAACGTCGCGGCGATCCTCGAGGCGGCGGGGAGCGGCCTCGATCGCGTGCTCCAGATGACCGTCTACGTCTCGGACATGGCGCTGTGGGGGCGCGTGAACGCGACGTACGCGCGCGTCATGGGCGCGCACCGTCCGGCGCGCGCCGTGGTGCCGGTCGGCGCGCTGCACCACGGCTACCAGATCGAGGTGCAGGCGATCGCGGCGGCGGGAGAAGGCGAGGGGTGAGCGCGTGTCGCGCGGCGCGCGCCGGCGTCCGCGGTCGGACCGGAGGGACGCATCGCGTCACGCGCGCGGCGACTCACCCCGCCGGCAGCTCGTAGCCGGTGCCGCGTCGGATGTCGCGGGCGCCGATGGCGACGCCGCTGCCGACGCCGAGCCCGAAGAGGAGCGCGGTCCCCGCCCCGATGAACGGGAGGAGGGCGACGACGGGCGTGGCGACGACGGCGGCGCCGAGGCCGGCGATCCAGGGGGCGCGGCGCTTCTGCGCGGCGTCCACGAAGCGAAGGCGGTCGCGCACGAAGCGCCGCGAGGCGACATGGCCGCCGACGGTGGCGGCCAGAGCGGTTGCGAGGACGACGGTCTCGATGATCATGGGTGGGGCCTCCTGTGTCCCACCCTACCGGGACCGCGCGCGGGAAGTTTCGTCCCGCACGGCGCGCGATCGGCGCGCGTCGTACGTACGCGGGACGGCCGGACGAGCGCCGGCGCTCAGCGCTCCTTCGGCTCCTCGTCGATCAACCCGCTGCTCGGCACCGGCTGCATCGACTCCTGCACGGTGAGCCGCTCGGCCGCGTCCCCGGCGAGCACCGCGCGCTCCGGCACGTCGCGGCTCCCGAGGTCCTGCACGAGCGCGACGCACGCCGCGGCGACGAGCAGGAAGACGCCGCCCATCATCACGACGTAGAGCGGCGCGTCCGCGTTCGCCTCGCCGAAGACGAGGCGGATGAGCGGGCCGAAGGCGACGGCGGCGACGATCTCGGGGATGACGATGAAGAAGTTGAAGATCCCCATGTAGACGCCCATCCGCGACGCCGGGAGCGCCGTCGAGAGGATGGCGTACGGCATCGAGAGGATCGATGCCCAGGCGATCCCGACGCCGACCATGCTGAGGAGGAGCAGCCACCGGTCGTGGATGACGTAGACGGAGAGGAGACCGATGGCGCCGCAGAGGAGCGCGCCGGCGTGCACCGTCTTGCGGCTCGTCATCGCGGCGAGCCGGGGCAGGGCGAGCGCGATGGCGAAGCAGGTGATCGAGTAGAAGGCGAAAGCGAAGCCGCCCCACTCGATCCCCTCCGTGTAGAGCGGCGACTGCGGGTCGGTCGCCCCGAAGACGTGGCGCGCCGTCGCCGGGACGAAGAAGAGCCACATGCAGAAGAGGCCGAGCCAGGTGAAGACCTGGACCACGGCGAGCTGCCGCATCGTCGCCGGCATGTCGCGGATCGCGGTGCCGATCTCGGCGAGGAGCGGCCCGATGCCGAGGCGGCCGCGCCGCGCCCGGTCGAGCGCGGCCGGGTCCTCGGGCGGGAACTCGCTCGTCGTCACGACCGTCCAGAGCACGGCGAGGAAGAAGACGAGCGCGCCGATCTGGAAGGAGTACTTCACCGTCAGCGGGATGCCGCTCGGGGTGCTCCCCTCGACGCCCGTCCAGCTGAGGAGGAGCGGGAGCGCGTTCGCCAGGCTCGCGCCGACGCCGATGAAGAACGACTGCATGACGAAGCCGGCGGTGCGCTGCGACGCGTTCAGCTTGTCCGCGACGAAGGCGCGGAACGGCTCCATCGAGATGTTGATCGACGCGTCGAGGATCCAGAGGAGGCTCGCCGCCATCCAGAGCGTCGTCGACGTCGGCATGACGAAGAGCGCGATCGAGGCGAGGAGCGACCCGGCGAGGAAGTACGGGCGCCGGCGTCCGAGCCGCCCCCAGGTGCGGTCGCTCATCGCGCCGACGATCGGCTGGACGACGAGCCCGGTCACGGGCGCGGCGAGCCAGAGCAGGGGGACCTCGTCCGGACGCGCCCCGAGGCGCTCGTACACGGCCGACATGTTGGCGAGCTGCAATCCCCAGCCGAACTGGATGCCGAGGAAGCCGAAGCTCATGTTGAACAGCTGCCCGAAGCTCAGGCGCGGCCTCTCCATCGGGGATCTCTCGCGTCGGCGGGTTCGGGTGCTGGGGTTGGTGCCGGGGTTGGTGCCGGGGTTGGTGCCGGGGTTGGTGCCGGGGTTGGTGCCGGGGTTGGTGCC
>DASUSM010000054.1:0-6131 GCA_036375115.1 Gemmatimonadaceae bacterium
CGCACCGGGTCGAGCGGCGCGCGAGCGAGGTGGGTGAGCTCGCAGTGCGAGATCGACGCGGGGACGGCACGGGTGAGCGCGATCCGGCCTCGCCCCGCGTCGGGGCGCACGGCGCTCAGCGCTCCCCTGCCGCGCCGGCGCGCTCGACGCGCACGAACTCGATCCCGCGAACGCGTCCCGCGTCGACGGAGAAGCCGAGCACACGCCGGGCGCCGTCCCGGCGGAAGCGGAGCACGACGCCGTCGCCCGCGTCGAACGTGTCGGGTGCCGTCGGGACGAGCGGGCGCTCTGGCGCGCCGGCGATGCGCACGACGAGACGCCCGCTGTCGACGGCGAGCGTGTACCCGATGTCGAGCTCGTCGCTGAGATAGTCGCCGGCGAGCGCGGCCAGCGCGCCCGGCTCGGCGGACGCCGCGCGCGCCGGCGCCGGCTCCTCGTCGTCGCCCGACTGGCTCGCGCCTCGTGCCGGTGCGGGCGCGGGGCGCTCGCCGAGACGGCTGCCGAAGACGAGGTCCGCCACCTCGTTCGCCAGTCGCGACGGGTTGGCGTTCGCGACGTTGCAGAGGACGGCGATGGAGGTGTGCTGCTCGGGGAAGCGGAGCAGCTCCGCGCGGTAGCCGGCCCACGATCCGCCGTGGCGCACGGTCGGCAGGCCGCGATAGCGATCGACGACGAGCCCGAGGGCGTAGGTCAGCGCCTCGCCATCGCTCAGGCGCGACGGCGTCTGGAGCCAGCCGAGAACCTCGGCGCCGCCGACCGTGCCGTCGTAAAAGTTCTCGTCCCAGCGCTGGAGCTCCTCGATGCTCGTGTAGACCGCGCCGTCCCCGACCTGCTCGAAGCCGGACATGTCGATCCGGAACCCGCCCTCCCGGCGCGGCGCATAGCCGGTCGCCCGTCTCGGCACGATGAGCGTGTGATCGTCGTGGAAGTGCGTGTCGCGCATCCCGAGCGGCTCGAAGATCCGCTCCCTCGCGAAGACCGGGAGCGACTTTCCGCTCGCCCGCTCGACGATCTCGCTCAGGAGGTAGAACCCGGAGTTGCTGTAGAGGTACTCGCTTCCCGGCGTGAAATTGGTCTTCCGCTGGCGGACGATGAGGGCGAGCGCGTCGTCGCCGGTGGTCACGCCGTCGAAGTGCGTTCCGCGCAGCGCCATCAGCGTCAGGTAGTCGCGCAGGCCGCTCGTGTGGCTCAGCAGCATGCGGATCGTGATCGGCCGCTCGTAGGCGGGGAGCTCGGGGATCCACCGCCGGACGTCGTCGTCGAGCGAGAGCACGCCGTCCTTCGCGAGGAGCGCGACGCTCATCGCCGTGACCTGCTTCGAGGTCGACCCGATGTCGAAGACGGTGCGCGGGCCGATCATGATGCCGTGCTCGAGGTTCGCCGCGCCGTAGCCGCGCGCGTAGGCGACGGCCCCGTCACGATACACGCCGAGCGCGCACCCGGGCGTGTCGGCGCGGTCGAAGCGGGCGAAGACGGCGTCCACGCGCGCGGCCGTGTCGGCGCCGAGCGGCCGCTGCGCTGCGGCGGCGCGGGGCGCGAGCATGGCGGCCGCGGCGAGGGCGAGAGCGGCGGCGCGCGAGCGAGCACGCACGAACGGGCGGGGAATCATCGTGTGCCTTCGACGGAGTGGAGGCGGCGCAGCACCCGGCCGGGGGTCCGCCCGGTCGGGCGACCCGCGTCCCACACGGGCTCGCCGTTGACCCAGACGGTGACGATCCCGCGCGAGACCTCGTGCGGCGACGCGGGCGTCGCGACGTCCGCGACGGTGGCGGGGTCGAAGAGGACGAGGTCGGCCGCGTAGCCCGGCGCGATCCGCCCGCGGCCGGCGAGCCCGACGTGGTCCGCGGCGAGCGCCGTCATCCGGCGCACGGCGTCGCCGAGCTCGAGGACGCCGCGTTCCCGGACGTATCGGCCGAGGACGCGCGTGTAGGCGCCGTAGCCGCGGGGGTGCGCGCCGGCGAGCGCGCCGTCGCTGCAGAAGTTCGTGTGCGGCCACCGCATGATCCGCTCGATGTCGCGCTCGTCCATGCTCGTCGCGACGACGCTCTCGTCGCCGTCTCCTCCGGCCGCCTCGGCCTCGAGGGAGAGTCGGATCAGGTCCATCAGCGTCGTCGCGGGGTCGGTGCCGCGCATCTCCGAGATCTGCGCGACGGTCTTCCCGGAGTACGACGGCTCGGGCCCGTACCGTCCGAGCAGCAGCCCCTCGGGCGCGGCGACCTCGCGCAGCGCGTATTCCGCCTCGGCGCGGTCAGCGAAGTCGCGCTCGGGAAACAGCACGGTGAGCGTGGACTGCCAGTAGGGATAGGGATAGATGTCGGCCGTGACGTCCACGCCCGCCGCTCGCGCGCGGTCGAGCGTGCGGAGCAGGCTGTCGGCCTGTCCCCACAGGCTGCGCTGGGCGAGCTTCACGTGCGAGATCTGCACGGGCATCCCCGTCTCGCGCCCGATCGCGATCAGCTCGTCGAGCGCCGCCCAGAAGTGGCGATCCTCGCTCCGCATGTGGCTGATGTATCGCCCGCCGGCGGCCGCGGCCTCGCGCGCGAGGATGAGGACCTCGGAGCGCGCCGAGTAGATGCCGGGGTCGTACTCGAGCCCCGTCGAGAGGCCGAGCGCGCCGGCCGCCATCTCCTCCCGCACGAGCGCGCGCATCCGCTCGACCTCCTCCGTCGTCGCCTCGCGGCGGAAGTCGTCGCCGAGCACGCGGCCGCGGACGGAGCCGTGGCCGACGTACGACGCGACGTTCACCGCCGGCGGAGCTGCCTCGAGGCGCGCGAAGAGGTCGGCGAGCGGGATGCGCGAGCCGCCGTCCTGCCCGACGACGATCGTCGTGATCCCCTGGCTCACCGCGGCGGTGGCGTCGCGGTGCTCGGCGAGCCCGCGGTCGTGGTGGCTGTGCGTGTCGATGAAGCCGGGCGCGAGCACGAGGCCCTTCGCGTCGATCACGCGGTCGCCCTCGCGCGGCGCGACGGAGCCGACCTCCGCGATGCGGTCGCCGACGATGCGCACCGCCGCGGGGATGGGCGCGCCCCCGCCGCCGTCGGCGACGAGGGCGTTGACGACGACGGTTCCGGCGGGGGGCGCGGAGGACGGGATGCCGGCGGGCGCGCACGCGGCGAGCGCGAGCGCGAACGCGGCAGCCGAGAGCGGCAGGAGCGGTCTGGTCATGGTCCACGATTCTGCCACCGTGCCCGGGCTCGCGCCAGAGCGTGCGGCCTCGAGCGCTTGCCTGCCCGCGGCGGCGCCGCTAGCGTCCGCAACGTCCCGCTCACGAACGCCGCGACCCTGTCCGAGAGGCCATGACGCCGGAGCAGCGAGCCGCCACCGAGCTCCCGACCGCCCCGCTCCCCGACGGAGTCGCGCGCGCCTTCGACGCGGCGCGCCGCGCGGCGCTCGTCGAGCTGCGGCGCGAGCTGCACGCGCACCCGGAGCTCTCCGGCGCCGAGCACCGCACGGCGGTGCGGCTCGAGCGCGCGCTGCGCGAGATCGCCGGGGCCGAAGGACGTCGCGTCGCGACGACGGGACTCGTCGCGCGGATCCCCGGTCGCGATCCGCAGGCTCCCGTCGTGGCGATCCGGGGCGACATCGACGCGCTCCCGATCGGCGAGGCCACGGGCCTGCCCTTCACCTCCGCGGCGTCCGGCGTGATGCACGCCTGCGGGCACGACATCCACGCCTCGTGGACCGTGGGCGCCGCGGCGCTCCTGCGCGAGCGACCCGCGCAGGGCGACGTGCTCGTCGTTCTCCAGCCGGCGGAGGAGACCGGCCAGGGCGCGCGCGCGATCCTCGCGACCGGCATCGTCGACGGCGTGGCGGCGATCTTCGGCGGGCACGTGGACACGCGCTTCCCGGTCGGCGACGTCGTCGCGCAGCCCGGCGCGATCGCGGCCTCGACGGACACCTTCACGATCGAGCTCGTGGGCGAAGGGGCGCACGGCGCGCGGCCGCACGAGGCGGCCGACCCGATCGTCGCCGCAGCCTCGCTCGTTTCCGCGCTCCAGACGATCGTCTCGCGCCGCCTGGACCCGTCGCTGGCGGCGGTGGTGACGGTCGGGACGATCCACGCCGGGACGGCCTCGAACATCATCCCGGACCGCGCGACGCTCTCCGGCACCCTGCGCGCGACGACTCCGGCGTCGCGGCGGCTGCTCGTCGACGAGGTGACGCATCTCGCGGGCGCGGTCGCCGCCGCCCACCGGGTGCAGGCGCGCGTCTCGATCGAGGCGGGGACGCCGCCCGTCGTGAACGAGGCGGCCGCGGCGGCGTGGGCCCACGAGGGCGCCGCGCGGCTGCTCGGGGCCGAGCACGTCGTGCCGCTCGGCACGACGAACATGGGCGGCGAGGACTTCGCGTTCTACCTCGAGCGCATGCCGGGGTGCTTCCTGCGCATCGGCGCGTGCGCGCCGGGATCGGTGCGCACGGCGGCGCACGCGCCGAACTTCTCGCCGGCGGAGGAGGCGCTCTTCGTCGGTGCCGCGGTCCTCGCGGAGACGGCACGGGTCGCCTCGGAGGCGCTCGCGCGATGAGCGGCGACACACGGGCGGAGCGGCGCGATCCCTCGCGCGCATCGTGGGGCGCGGGCGCGATCGAGCTGCGGCGGCTGTCGACGCGGGAGGACTACGCCGCCGCGGTGGCGCTGCAGCGGGAGACGTGGGGCGACCAGTTCGACGAGCTCGTTCCCTCGACGATCATGCACGTCGTCCAGAAGGTCGGCGGCATCGCCGCCGGCGCCTTCGCGCCCGACGGCCGCCTGCTCGGCTTCGTCTTCGGGATCTCCGGCGTACGGCACGGCCGGCTCGCGCACTGGTCGGACATGCTCGCCGTGCGAGCGGATGCGCGCGATGCGGGGATCGGCCGGCGGCTGAAGCACTTCCAGCGCGAGCTCCTGCGCGAGATCGGCGTCGAGGCGATGTACTGGTCGTACGATCCGCTCGTGGCGCGCAACGCGTACCTGAACCTGGAGCGCCTCCGCGCGCGCGTGGACGAGCACGTTCTCGACATGTACGGCGCCTCGACGGGAAGCCCGGTGCACGACGCGATCGGCACCGACCGCTTCGTCGTCGTCTGGGAGCTCGCGGAGGAAGCCCGGGGGAATCGTGCCGGCGCGCCGATCGACTGGGTCGCGACGCCGGTCGTCAACGCACCCGGTCAACCCGGAGGTCCGCCGGAGGTGCGGCCGCTCCCCGATGCCCCGGCGGTGCGCGTCGCGATCCCCGCCGACATCCACGCGGTGATCCGCGCGGATCCGGCGACTGCCGCCGCCTGGCGCGCGACGACGCGCCGCGCCTTCACGCACTATCTGGAGCGCGGCTGGAGCGTGACCGGCGTGGAGCGCGACGACTCCGGCGCACGGTACCGCATCGCGCGCGGCTAGCGGCCGAGGAGAACGCCGCCGCGGCCGAAGGGCCTACGCGGCGAGCACCTCGCGCCGCACCGTGAGATCGTCCACCCGGTCGACGTCCACGTCGACGCCCATGCCCGGGCGGTCGAGGGGGACGTCGACCATGCCCTCCGGGTCCATCGTCCACTCCGGGCGCACGATGTCGCGCTCCCAGTAGCGCGCGCTCGGCGAGAGGTCGCCGGGGAGCGTGAAGTTCCGCAGCGACGCGAGGGCGACGTTGTGCGCGCGTCCCACGCCGCTCTCCAGCATCCCGCCGCACCAGACGGGGATCCCGTGGCGCATCGCCAGATCGTGGATCGCGATCGAGGGCGCGAATCCGCCGACGCGGCCGGGCTTGATGTTCACGATCCGGCCGCTGCCGAGCGCGATCATGTCTTCGGCGCGGTCGAGGCTCGTGATCGACTCGTCGAGGCAGATCGGCGTGCGGAGGCGGCGCTGGAGCTCGGCGTGCCGCACGAGATCGTCGTCGCCGAGCGGCTGCTCGATCATCGTCAGCGAAAACGCGTCGAGCTCCGCGAGATGGTCGGCGTCGGCGAGCGTGTACGCGGAGTTCGCGTCGGCCATCACCGCGACGCCGGGGCCGAGCGCCTCCCGCACGGCGCGGACGTACTCGACGTCGGCGCCCGGCCGGATCTTCACCTTCACCTTCCGGTACCCCTGCGTCGCCGCGGCACCTGCGCGCGCGACGAGCGCCTCGGGGCTTTCCTGGATGCCGATCGAGATCCCGACGGGG
>DASUSM010000055.1:0-13729 GCA_036375115.1 Gemmatimonadaceae bacterium
GGCGGCTGGTCCGTCGAGCGCGACGTGCGCTGGGGGGACATCGACCCCGCGCTCGTCCGCGACGACGGCGAGCTGCTCGACGCGCTGCGCGACGCCGCGCTCATCGAGGCGTACCACCCCGTCCACCTCCAGCGGCTCCTCGCCGAGACGTGGGACGACGTGGACGCCGGCGTCGTCTTCTCGCTCGAGCTGTTCGAGGGGTTCCGGCACTTCCACGCGCTGCGCTGCTACCTCGACGCGATCGGCCACGAGCCGGCGCTCGAGGACGCGGACATCGTCGCCATGCGCCGCCACGCGCGAGCGACCGACGACGGCACGTACGACCTCGTCGAGCGCCTCGTCGAGTTCATGCTCTCCGAGCACCTCGCCTACTACTTCTTCCGCCGGCTGAGCGAGCGGACGCGCGAGCCGGTGCTCGCGTCGATGCTCGGGATGATCGCCGCCGACGAGGTGCGCCACGCGCAGAGCGCGTCCGACCTCCTCGCCAAGCGCATCGCAGCGGACCCGTCCCTCGTCCCGCGCGTGCTCGCCGCCGCGACGCACTTCCGCCACTTCGGCGAGCGCGCGATCGGCGAGGTCCCCGTGGCCATGCCCGGCGACCCGCTCGCCATCCGCACCTTCGCCCGCCGCATCGAGCGGCTGTGCGGCGTCCGACTCGTGGACCACCTCAAGGAGGCCATATGACGCTCCTCGTCCCGCGCCCCGGCCCGCTCGTGTCGGAGAGCGAGCTGCAGCTCCTCAACTTCTATCGCGCCTCCGAGCTGCACGGCGGTCTCATCCTCGGCCAGGTCGCCCGCCGCACCCGCGACGGCGCGCTCGCGCTCGAGCTGCTGCGCCACTCCGCCGAGGAGATCGAGCACGCGCGCATGTGGACGGAGACGATCCTCGCCGTCGGCGGCAGGGTGCAGCCGGTGCGCAGCACCTACCAGGAGCGATACGCCGAAGTCATCGGGCGCCCCGTCGGCCTCCTCCCGGTGCTCGCGATCACGCAGGTCTTCGAGCGCCGCGTCTACCGCCACTTCCTGGCGCACCTGCGTCGCCCCGGCACGCACCCGCTCGTGCGGGCGACGCTCCGCCGGATGCTCGAGGAGGAGAAGGGGCACCTGAGCTGGGTGAAGGCGTGGCTCGACGCGCAGGCCGCGTCGCGCGGCGCGATCGTCGCCGAGACGATGCGCCGCTACGCCGAGGCGGACGCGCGCATCTACGACGCGCTGACGCTGGAGCTGGGGTGGAGGAGGGCGGCATGAGCCCCGCGACGGCAGTCGCGCCCGGCGCCTGGCGCACCCTCGCTTCCGCGCCGGGCGGCGCCATCCCGCGCCTCGAGCTCGCGAGCGCGCGCGACGACCGTCTCTTCTTCGCCCAGGTGCGCGAGGACCCCTGCGTCGAGATCGCCGCGCTGCGTCCGGGCCCGGCCGACCGCGTCGTCGTCGTCTCGTCGGGCGGGTGCACCGCGCTCTCGCTCCTCGCCGCCGGAGGCGGCGAGGTGCACGCGGTGGACTCGAACCGCGCGCAGAACCACCTCGTCGAGCTGAAGGCGGTCGCCGTGCAGGAGCTCGAGCGGCTCCAGGCGATCGCCTTCCTCGGCGGCACCCCGATGCCCGCCGTCCGCCGCGTCGCGCTCTACCGGCGGCTCCGCCGGCGGCTCGGCGAGGGGGCGGCGGCGTTCTGGGACCGCCGGGCGAGCGCGATCGGCCACGGCGTCATCGGTGCCGGCGTGAGCGAGGGATTCATCCGGCTCGTCTGCCGCGTCGTCCGCCGCGTCGTCCAGACGCCGGCGCGCGTCGAGCGGATGCTCGCCTGCCGCACGCTCGAGGAGCAGCGGGCGCTCTTCGCGCGCGAGTGGGACGGCGTGCGCTGGCGCGCCCTTTTCGCCCTCCTCCTCAACCGCTGGTCGATGTCGCGCGCCTACGACCCGCGCTTCTTCGAGAAGGTCGGGCGCGCGGACTTCGCGGAGCACTTCCTCGGGCTCGCCAACCACGCCCTCACCGAGGTCCCGATCGCCGACAACTACTTCCTGCACCAGATGCTCGCCGGACGCTATCCTGTCGAGCGCGAGAACGGCGTCCCGCCGTATCTCTCTCCGTCTGGCGCCGCGGCGCTCGCCGCGCGGCGCGGGCGGCTCCTCCTCGTGGACGGCACCGTCACCGACCATCTGCGCACGCTCGCCGACGGGTCGGTGAACGCCTTCGCCCTCTCGAACATCGGCGAGTGGCTCGACGAGGCGGGGATCGCCGAGCTGTTCGCCGAGGTCGAGCGCACCGCGGCGCCGGGCGCGCGCGTCGTCTTCCGCAACTTCGTCGGGTGGACGGAGCTGCCGTCGTCGTGCAGGCGGCTCCGCGAGGACCGCGCGCTCGGCGAGCGGCTGATCCGCGGCGACCGGAGCGTCGTCCAGCCGCGCGTCGTCGTCTGCCGCGTGGAGGATTCGTGGTGACCGCCGCCACCCCGGCCGTCGGCGCGCCGGCCGCCGGACTCGTCGTGCGCGAGGCGACGGAGGCGGACAACGCGGCGCTCGTCGCGCTCGCCGCCGCATGCACGATGCGCGGCGACATTGCTCTTCGGGTGGACCGCGCACCGGACTTCTTCGCGCTGACGCGGCTCGAGGGGGACGACGCACGCGTCGGCGTCGTGACCGAC
Source organism: Gemmatimonadaceae bacterium (assembly GCA_036375115.1). Taxonomy (GTDB): domain Bacteria; phylum Gemmatimonadota; class Gemmatimonadetes; order Gemmatimonadales; family Gemmatimonadaceae; genus DASUSM01. The sequence goes on from DASUSM010000055.1 coordinate 2,635, forward strand.
GGCGCGGGGCGGGTGCTCGCCTGCGCCGCGGTCGCGCGGCGCCCCGCTTACGTGAACGGCGTGCCGAGCGAGACGTATTACGCGAGCGACCTGAAGGTGCACCCCGAGGCGCGCGGCACCGGGGCGGCCGATCTCCTCTCGTGCTGGGGTCGCGACGCCTGGGCCGGCGTCGCCGACCCGGACGCCCCGTACGTGCTGACGATCCTCGCCGGGAACCGGGCGATGGAGCGGCGCGCCCGCGGACCGCGGGGGACCCCCGTCCTCGCGCGCTTCGCGACGCTCTCGGTGATGGCGATCCCGCTCCTCTGGCGGCGGCGCGAACGCGTCGAGGGGATCGGCGTGCGCGAGGCGACGGAGGGCGATCTCGAGGAGATGGCCGGCGTCTGGGCGCGGTTCGCGCCGACGCGGCAGTTCGGCGCGGCGCTCGACGCCGGCGCCTTCGCGCGGTGGATCGCGCGGGCGCCGGGGCTGAGCGCGAGCGACCATCTCGTCGCCACCGATGCGCGCGGCCGCATCATCGGCTTCGTCGGCGTCTGGGACCAGACGTCGTTCAAGCAGACGCGCGTCGTCGGCTACTCGCCGCGGCTCGCGCTCGTGCGCGCCGGCTTCAACGCCCTCGCACCTCTGGTCAAGGCGCCCGCGCTCCCCGCGCCGGGCGGCGTGCTCCCCGCGCTGGCGACGGTCCGCCTCTGCGCGAGCGAGCCGCGCGTCCTCCGCGCGCTCCTCCTCGAGGCGTACCGGCGGCACCGCGGCGGCCGCTTCGGCTTCCTGACCGTCTGCCTCGACGTCCGCGACCCGCTCATTCCGGCGACGCGCGGCCTCCTCGCGCAGCCGACGATCGTGCACGCGTACGCGAGCAGCGGCCGCGGATGGACGGAGGCGAGGCCGCTGCGCCGGCTCCCGCTGCACTACGAGTCGGCGCTCGTCTGATGCCCGCGACGCGGCTGGCGCGGCTCGCGCGCGCGGTGCCCGGGGCCGTCGTCAGGCGGCGGCGCCTCGTCCTCGCGGCGTGGGCCGTCGCGGCGGCGGTGCTCCTGCCGCTCGCGCGCGACGTCGAGCGCCGCCTCGACACCGGCGCGCGAGTCCCGGGGAGCGAGTCGGCGCTCGTCGAGGAGCTCCTCGCGACGCGCTTCGCGAGCCCCTTCGCCCGCTACGCCGTGCTCGTCGTCGGCGGCATCCCGGCGCTCGACGCCGACTCGCTGCGCGCGCTCCTCCGCCCCGTCGTCGCGGCGGTGTCGGCGCACCCCGCCGTCGGCGGCACCTTCTCGCTCCTCGCCTCGGACGACTCGATCTTCCTCGGCGAAGGGGGCGGGACGTTCGTCGTCGTCGGGCTGCGCGACGGCGGCGCGCGCGCCGACTCGCTCCTGCCGTCGCTGCGCGCGGCGACCGCGGAGCTCCTCCCCGCCCTCCGCGCGCGCCATGCTCGTGCGGAGCTCCTCTGGACCGGCGAGCTCCCGCTGACGGTGGACCTGCGGCGGGTGAGCGCGGACGACGCGAGCCGCGCCGAGCGGCGCGTGCTCCCGCTCACGCTCGCCCTGCTCGTCGTCGCCTTCGGCGCGGTGGCGGCCGCCGCGCTCCCGGTCGCGGTCGGCGCCCTCGCGATCGCGATGACGCTCGGCGCCGCAGCGCTCCTCTCGCGCGCGATGCCCGTCTCGATGCTCGTGCTCAACGTCGCGACGATGCTCGGGCTCGGCCTCGGGATCGACTACGCCCTGCTCCTCGTGAGCCGCTTCCGCGAGGCGCGCGGCGGCGGCGCGGCGGTCGAGGCCGCGGCGATCGAGGCCGCGTCGCACGCCGGGCGGAGCATCGCGCTCTCCGGCGCGGCGGTGCTCGTCGGCTTTCTCGCGCTGCTGATGGTGCCGCTCACCGATCTCCGCTCGATCGCCATCGGCGGCGCGGTGGTGACGACGGTGTCGGTCCTTCTCGCGACGACGCTGCTCCCCGGCGTGCTCGCCGTGCTCGGCGACCGCATCGAGCTCGGACGGCTGCGGCGCCGGGGACGCGTGGCGGGCGCGGGGCTCGCGCGGTGGCGCCGGTGGAGCGCGATGGTCGTGCGGCGTCCCGTGCTCGTGCTCGTCGTCGCCGGCGTGCCGACGGCGGCGCTCGCCTGGCAGTGGCGGCGGCTGGAGACGCACACGCCGAGCGGGGACTGGCTCCCGGCGTCGGCGGAGTCGGCGCTCGGGGTGCGCGCGCTGCAGGGGATGGGGCGCAACGGGATCGTGCAGAGCGTGCGCGTCGTGCTCGAGCTCCCCGCGGGGACGCCGGTCTTCTCCGCCGACGGCTGGCGCGCCTCGCACGCGCTCGCCGCCTCGCTCGACTCGAGCGCGCGCGTCGCGCGGGCGCGGTCGCTCCCCGGGCTGCTCGGCCCGGCGCCGAGCACGTGGGCGCTCGCCGCCGTCCCGGGGGCGCTCGTGCGGGGATTCGTGAGCGAGGACAAGCGGCTCGCGCTGTACGAGATCATGCCGGCCGAGGAATCCGGGATCGCCGGAGCGATGGCGCTCGTGCGGGAGCTGCGGCGCGCCGATCCCGCCGCGCTCACCGGGCTCGCGGGGACGCGCCTGCTCGTCGGCGGGCTCCCGGCGTTCAACGTGGACTACGGCGACCGGATCGCGCAGGCGACGCCGCGGGTCGTCCTCCTCGTCGTGCTCGGGACGTTCGTCGCGCTGATGGTCGGGTTCCGCTCGGTGCTCGTGCCGCTGAAGGCGATCGCGCTGAACCTGCTCTCGGTCGCCGCGGCGTTCGGCGCGGTGGTGCTCGTCTTCCAGGACGGGGTCGGCGCGCGGTGGCTCGGGCTCGCCGCGCCGCTCGACGGAATATTTCCGGCCGTCCCGCTCCTCGTCTTCTGCACCGTCTTCGGGCTGAGCATGGACTACGAGGTCTTCCTCGTCTCGCGCGTCGCCGAGGCGCGGCGCGGCGGCGCGAGCGAGGCGGAGGCGGTGGTGGAGGGAGTGGCGCGGACGGGGGGCGTGATCACGAGCGCGGCGCTCGTGATGATCGTCGTCTTCGCGGCGTTCGTGATGGGGGAGTTCGTCCTGATGAAGATCCTCGGCTTCGCGCTCGCCGTGGCGGTGCTCGTCGACGTCACGGTCCTCCGCCTCGCGCTCGGCCCGGCGCTGCTGCGGCTCGCCGGAAGGTGGAACTGGTGGCCGGGCGTGCCGAGGGTCGGTCGCGCCGCGGCTCCGATGGCTTTGGGTTTCACGCGGAGGCGCGGAGAGAGCGGAGGACTATGAAGGCCCTCTATCGGTAGGCTCCCCTGCCTCCGACGGCCCCATGAAGGTGGGCACTTCCGTGCCTTCTTCCTCTCGCGGAGAGCGCGGAGAACGCCTGCAGTGTAGTCCTCCGCGTCCTCCGCGCGCTCCGCGAGAAACACACAGCCAGAAGCGCTGCGCCGGCACGGAGCCATCGCAGGCGCGGAACGACGTGCGATAGAGCGCTTTCATGGTCCTCCGCTCCCTCCGCGCCTCTGCGTGAAACCCACGCCACAGGGGCACCGGCGCGACGCAGCCGGCGTCGCTCACCCTCGCGCGAGCAGCTCCGCCGGCGTCACCGCCCGCTTCAGGAAGTACGAGGCGTTCGCCATGTGCGACGCCATCGCGGCGTCGTGGCCGAAGCGCGCGTCCTCGACGACCGGCTTCCGCGTCCGCACCGCGTCGAAGAAGTTCGTCAGGTGCGGCGTCAGCCCGTTGAACTCCGGGCCCTGGATCGTCGTCGTCTCGGGAAGCGGCTTCGCGCGGAGGCGGGCGTCGTTCTTCGCGTGCCAGTCGCGGAAGTACTCGTCGCGCAGGGGCTGCGGGAAGCTGTACGCGTAGTAGCTCGGGTACTCGTCCACGCCGCTCTGCGGCGTGACGGTGATCGTCGTCCCCGTCACCTCGATGATCCCCTTCGACCCCTGGAAGCGGTACGTCTCGGGCATGTCCGTCCCGAGGTTGAGGCGCATGTACACCGGGAGCTCGCCGTACTCGAAGAGCACCGCGTGCACGTCGGGCATGTCGCGCCCGTCCTTCCAGCGTTTGATCCCGCCGGTGGACATCGCGCGCGACGGCGGCGCCTCGAGGTCGAGCATGAACATCATCCCGCTCACGAGGTGCACGAGCAGGTCGCCGGCGACCCCCGTCCCGAAGTCGCGGTAGGCGCGCCACCGCGCGAAGACGTTGGCGTCGAACGGGCGCTTCGGCGCGTCGCCGAGCCACGTGTCCCAGTCGAGGGTGCGCGGGGAGAGGTCGGGGGGCGGCGGGTACTGCCACGCGCCCGTCGGGTCGTTGCGCCCCCACCAGGCCTCGACGAGCATCATCTCGCCGATCGTCCCGGCGGCGATCAGCTCGCGCGCCCTCGCGCAGATTCTCGAGCTGACGCGCTGCGAGCCGACCTGCACGATGCGCCCCGTCCGCTTCGCCGCGTCCATCATCGCGACGCCGTCGGCGGCCTCGTGCGACATCGGCTTCTCGCAGTAGACGTCCTTCCCGGCGCTCACCGCATCGACGACGAGCTTCCGGTGCCAGTGGTCCGGCGTCGCGACGATGATCGCGTCGATGTCGCGGTCGTCGAGGAGCTGCTGGTAGCGGCGCGTCACGGGAAGGCTCGCGCCGGCGATCTCGCGCGCCAGCGCGTGGCGCCCGTCGTAGAGGTCGCACGCGGCGGCGCACTCGACGTCGGCCAGCCGGATCGACTCGGAGAGGAGCGACACGCCCTGCATCCCGACGCCGACGATCCCGAAGCGGACGCGGTCGCTCGGCGCGCCGCGCCGCGGCGCCGGCTCGGGGCGCGGGAGCCCGAGGGGAAGGATCGGCGTGCCGACGAGCGACGCGCCGGCGGCGGCGGCGCCGACGGAGAGGAACTCGCGGCGCGAGAAGCGGTGCTTGCCCATGGAATCTCCTGTGGTCGAGCGGTCCGGGAACTGATATGTCGCCCGAACCTCGCTTCGTCCAGCGGCCCGCTCACCGCTGCTCCGTCCGCCCGAGCAGCAGCGCCGTCGTGAACCGCTGCGCCTCCGCCACCTCGCCCACCGTGTCCTCGAGGATCCGCACGCGCTCGGCGACCGGGTCCAGGCGGTCCGGAGCCGTGCCCCGCCGCTCGTACGCGCGCACGACGCGCCAGCTCAGGTAGCCCGCCCACCCGGTCACGACGTAGGGGAGGAGGAGGTCGACCAGCGAGGTGGAGAAGCAGCCGTACTCGAGGAGCGTGACGCCCATGGTGCCTCCGCGACGGTGCGTCGCCCGGCGCGGGAGGCCGTCCGGCCGCGGCGCCGCGCGAGGCGCAGGAGTGGTCGCCAAGGTACGCGCGCGGGATGAGGCGGCCGTGGGCGTCGCGTTAGCCGTCGATTAAGAGGCAGGACTCGTTGCGAGCCGCCTCCCGTCGCCCGGGCAGGCGCGCCGCCTCATCGCAGGTCGATCACGCCGATCGTGCTCGTCGCGGCACGGTCGCTCTCCACCATCACGAGCAGTCCGCCGCCCGGCGAGACCCTCAGCGCCGTCGGCCGGATCGCGAACGGGATCGGCGTGCGATCCACGAGCGTGCCCTCCACAGTACTCGCGCGAATGAGGCCGGCCGTCGGGTGGTGCTGGAAGAGGTGCGCGCCGTCGGCGCTGATGACGCTGTAGCGTGTCCCGCCGAGCCATGGCGACTCGATGCGCCGGAGCAGCTCCAGCGACTCGTCGTAGACGTCGAGTCCGGTCGCCATCCGATGCCCCGTTCGGTCGAGCGTCGGCGCGGAGATGGCCATGATGGTCGGCTCCGGCGCGCCGAAGGCATCCATCGCCGCGTCGTATCGCCGGGAGGTGTCGCCCACCGCGACGATCACTCCGTGGTCGAGGGATCGTGCGATGATGTTCGTCGTCTGCCCGGCGTCCTCGCGCACCCGCTGCGACCCCGTCGTCAGGTCGACCTCGACGACCTCGGAGAACGGCGTTTCGCCGCCGTAGGTGACGACGAAGACCTTCCCGTTCGCGGCGACGCCGAGATACGACGGTATCCGCGCGATCGACGGATCATCGACCACGAGCCGGATGAGAGAGAGCGGAGCGCCGGGACGCGTCAGGTCGAGGACGCCGAGCGCCCCCTCGTCCGGAAGTGCGAGCACGATCGAGTCGCCGCTCGGCGTAAGGTCGAAGTCCGTCGCTCCGGTCACGCCGGCCGACGACAGGACGTCCAGCGTCGCGGCGTCGAGCGTCGTCACGCGCCGCTCGTTCGCCTGCAGCAGGTGGACGACGCCGCGCCGCTCGTCGACGAGGATGTTCCGGATCTCTCCCTGCACGACGCGCGAGCGCGAGAGACGCTCCACCGTCGGACGTACCGTCACGGCGGCGGGCGTCGTCGTCACCACCTCGCTCGTCAGCCCCTGCCGGTCGCGCACGAGGAGGCGCAGGTGAAGCTCGCCGACCCACTCGGGCCGCAGCGGTATGTTCGCCACTGGCGCCTCGGACGCGTTCACGACGATCGAGTCCACGACCCCGAACGGCAGCACCTCCCAGACGACCGCGGCCACCTCGTGATTGTCCCGCGCGTTGGTGACGATGCGGATCGAGTCGCCGACGAAGTAGTCTCCCGCGAGCTCGGCGGTCGCGACGCCCCCGGTCGGAGGGAGGAACTGCGGCGAGAGCGTCGGCGACGTCCGGTCCACCACGACGATCCCGGTGGCCTCCTCGCGCTCGGACGATACCATGATCCCATCCACCGCGCCGACGCGCACCGAGATCGGCTCCCCGAGCCGGCACGCCGGCGGCAGCTCGAGCGTCACCGTGCGGGTCACGGACTCCGCCAGGTTCTCGGAGGCGAACTCCCGGCGCAGCTCGCACGGACCGGACAGCTCGACCGCGGTGCTCCAGAGGCCGACCGGGCTGTGCGCGGCGTAGGTGACGTCGAGCGTTCCGCTCGCCTCGACCTCACCCGTCGCCGGCGAGACCTCGAGCGAGGTGATCTCGGGTGGCGCGGCGTCCGGCGCGGCGGCGGGACCGCAGTCGAACTCCGCCCGCGTCCGCTTCGGCGTGCTCTCTCCCTCGGGGATGTAGCGATACTCGATCGCGAGCCGGAAGGGGATCGCCGCCCAGAACGTCCACTCCGACTCGATCGTATCGCCCGCGTCGATGTCGGGCCGTCCCCACGACTCGCGCACCTCGGCGGCCGGCACCGACGTGGAGTCGATCGGGGCGCTCCGGTCCGAGCCGGCGTACCAGTACCACTTGCCGTTCGCCCAGTCAGCGCTGCCGTGTCCGGTTGCGGCGGCCCGGAGCCGGACGTAGCAGGTCACCTGGGTCCCGCCCTCCTGGCTCGGCCCGACATACGGCCCCTCCTTCCCCACGACGGTGAGGGCGACGTCGATGTCGTTCGCGGGACCGGTGGAGTCACCGCACGCGGCGAGAAGCGCGGCGGCGAGCGGAAGAATGCGGCGGCTGATCGGAGACACGGCGGCGGGGGAGCGGCGGCGGGGCCGGCGCGGGAGGGGGGCGCCGGCGAGGGCCGGACGTCCCGGCCGTCGGTTCGATCCTAGCGCGCGTACCGTCGTCAGGCAACCGCGGCCGCGCCGCGCCGGCGCCCGGCCCCGCGACCGCCGCTCGCGATCCGGCGGACACCGGTCCCGGCGACCTTCATCCCTCCGCCTCCCAGAGCCCCGGATAGCGTCGCACGAACCCGGCCTCGTCCACCTCGAGCTCCGCCTCGTAGCCCGTGCTCGGCGACTCGTACCGGTACGTCCGCTCGCTGCGGCGCTCGTAGCGCTGCGCGAGCGCGGTCAGCGAGGCGCTCTCGGCGTCGAGCCAGGCGACGGTGACGTCGGCGGCGTCGCCGATCCCGAGCGCGATGCGGCGCAGCTGCACGAGGTTCGTCGCGGGGGTGAACCCGAAGTCGAGGTCGGCGAGCCGCTCGAGCCCCGGCTGCGGCACGCCGTCGAGCGTCCAGCCGCCCGCCTCGTCGCGCCCGACGTGGCGCGCCACCGCGCGGTCGCCGAGCCGGCCGCGCACCGCGGCGCGGCGCGTCCGCCAGACGTCATCGCAGTCCGCCGAGTAGTCGAGCCGCGCGCGCCGCGCGCCCTCGACGAACTCCGCCGTCCCCTCCAGCCGCCACCCGCCGGCGTGCCTGACGAGACGACAGACGTCGTGCCCGGGCACATCGAGCCGGCGCCAGCGCGCCCGGGCCACGACCGCCGGATCGGGCGCCGGCATCGCGTCGCGCGACCCGCTCAGCCCCGCCGCGCCCGCGCGAGCGCGGCGCGCAGCGTCTCCTGGATCGCCGCGTACCCCGAGCGTCCGGTCGTGTAGTACGGCCGCAGCGGGCGCCGCGCGCCGTCGGCGAAGACGTACTCCAGCCGGTACGTGTGGCTGTGGGCGCGCGTCCCGGAGTCGTTGTGCGACTCGGTGAGGACGACGTCCTGGAGCGACTCGAGCGGGTGCGTCACGACCTCGAGCGTCGTCCCGAGGAGGGCGAGCGTCGGGCGCGAGGCGATCGTGAGCGTCCCGCGCCGCAGGTCGAAGTGGTGCGTCTGCGCGCGCGCCTTGACGATCATCACGATCCCCGCGATGCCGAAGACGGCCGTGACGAGGAGCGCGACCCACTCCCTGCCGTCGCGCAGCGCGCCGCCGCCGACGATCGCCGACACCGTGACGAAGAGGGCGCCGAAGGCGACGAGCCCGCGCCCCGAATCCTCGAGCAGGAGCTCCCGCTCGCTCTGCTGGGTGATGCGCATCCGGACCTTCCGATGGAGGGGTCGGAAGTTCGACGGCGCGAGCCCGCTCCGGGTCACGGGCGAGCGCCCATGGGAGGGGGCGCCTCAGTCCTCGATCACGATCACGTCGAGGCGGAGGACGCGGCGCTCGCCGAGCCGGTACGTGACGACCTCGAGCCCCGTCGCCGTCTGCGCCGCCGTGTCCGCCGGGATGCAGTCCGCGTCGACCGGACAGGGCGGCTGCGTCTCGATGACGAGCGAGCCGTCCACCTGCCGGTGCCTAATGTCCGCCGGCGGCTCGTCGATGGCCATCGGCCACGCCGTGCTCCCCACCGGGCGCTCGCCGATGTACGTCCGCCGCCACCCCGTGCCGTCGCCGCGGAGCACCATCTGCTCGCCGAGCAGCACCGTCTCCGTCACGCCGTCCGAGCCAAGCACGACGGGGATCTGTCCGCCGTCCACCCGCTGGAGCGCGTAGGTGACGGGGAGCGCCGGGGGCGAGGTGGACTCGCCGCACGCGGCGGCGACGAGCGACGCGGCGGCGAGCGCGAGGGCGGCGATGCGCGCGGGGATCGTCAGCGGTCTCATGGAACGGCGGTCCTCTGATGCACGGGTGATGCCTGACGGCGCAGAACGATGACCCTCCGCGCACCCCGCCGCTGCGCGCTACGTCACCGCCGGTCGTGGGGACCGGCGGGCGCGCCGAACGCTACAGGAAGGTCGCGATCTCCTCGAGCGGCTTCCGCGCGAGCCGCGGGACGCGCGCGCCCGGCGCGGGATAGCCCGTGACGACGAGCATCATCGGCTTCTCGTTCTCCGGGCGGTCGAGCACCTCGCGCAGGAATCCCATCGGGCTCGGCGTGTGGGTCAGGGCGACGAGGCCGGCGTGGTGCAGCGCCGCGAGCAGGAAGCCCGTCGCGATCCCGACCGACTCGCTGACGTAGTAGTGCGCGAGCCGCGCGCCCTCCTCGCCGAGCCCGTACCGCCGCGCGAAGACGGCGATCAGCCAGGGCGCCGTCTCGAGGTACGGCTTCTCCGCGTCGGTGCCGAGCGGGGCGAGCGCGCGCAGCCACTCGTCGGGCGCCGTCGCGTAGAACTCGCGCTCCGCGGCCTCCGCCGCCTCGCGGATGCGCCGCTTGCGCCCGGCGTCGCTCACCGCGACGAAGTGCCACGGCTGCTGGTGCGCCCCGCTCGGCGCCGTGCCCGCGGCGCGGAGGCAGTGCTCGATGACCGCGCGCGCGACGGGCCGGTCGCTGAAGTGGCGCGTCGTGCGCCGCCGCTGCATCTCCGCGTGGAACGCGGCGGCGCGCCGCTCCATCTCGTCGGGCGGGTACTCGCGCCAGCCCGGAAGCGGCTCGAAGCCGTCGGCCGGCGCGGCCGGCGCGGCCGGCGTGGACGGGGTGGACGGGTTGGACGCGTTGGACGGCGTGGACATGCGGCCGCCTATCGAGCCGGGGGCGGCGCCGCGTTCCACATGTCCACGTGCATCCGCCAGGTGCCGGGCACCGCCTCGCGCCAGACGATGACGTACTTGCCGAAGGTCTCGCGCCGCTCCCCCGCGGCGTTCTCGGTGCGGACGCGGTACGTCCCCCAGTCGTAGGCGAGCGGACCGGCGACGACGATGCTGTCCGCCGCGGTGCGGTGCTCGAGCACGCGCACCCCCGGCGGGAGCGTCCAGTAGTCGGCGAGCGCGGCAGCGCCCCGGATCGCGTGGCGCCCGGGCGGGAGGATCACGCCGTCCGGCGTGTACGTCGCGACCATCGCCGCCACGTCGCCCCGCTCGTAGGCGCGCGAGAAGGCGTGCGCCGCGGCGGTGATCGCGGCGCGGGCCTCGCTCGCGGCGGCGTCGGCCACGCTCGGCGGCGCGGGCGAGGCGATCGGCGGCGCGGGTGCGCAGGCGAGGGCCGCGAGGAGGACGAGGAGAGGAGAGAGGAGGCGCATGAGGGGGTTCGCGCGGTGCGGATGCCAGGCAGGCGGCGTCGTCGGGCTAACCTAGGACGCGGTACACGGGCTCGCCAGACGGGGCGCGGGCCCGCGCGACGTCCGGGACCCCGCGCCGGTCCCTACCGGATCTCCACCGGCACGCCGAGGAAGCGCGCGTAGCGCTCGGCGGCCGCGGCGATCGCCCTCTCCTCCGCGCTCGTCAGGCGCGCCGCGCGGGCGAGGGCGACGACCGCCCGCCGCTCGCCGAGCGTGCGCTTCCACCCGCCGACGAGCTCCCCGTCGATCGTGACGACGTGGGTGATGTCGGCGAGGCCGCCGCTGACGAGCCGCGTGGACGCGATGCGCCCCCCGACCGCGCTCCGGTCGCGGTAGCCGATGAACAGCTCGTCGTAGTTCGGGAGGAGGTGCGCCATCGGCGAGGGGACGTCGTGCGCGAGCGCCGACGGGTCCGACCAGTACTCCATGCCATCGATCGTCTCGCGCTCGAGCGCCGCGCCG
>DASUSM010000056.1:0-28248 GCA_036375115.1 Gemmatimonadaceae bacterium
CGGCGCTCGGCACTCGGCGCTCGGCGTGGGGGCCCGTGATCTCAACCGCTCCCCACGCGCCCCACCACCGGGAGCTTTCCCGTCTCGAGCGCCGGCGCCGCGGGGAGGCCGGTCACCTCGAGGATCTGCTTCTCGTCGAGCGTCTCCCGCTCGAGCAGCGCGTCGGCGAGCGCGTCGAGTGCCTGGCGGTGCTCGGCGAGCAGGCGACGCGCCGTCTCGTGGCTCTCGGCGATGATGCGGTGCACCTCGTCGTCGATGACGCGCGCCGTCTCCTCGCTGAACGACTTCGGGCCCTCGAAGCCGCCGTCGAGGCTCGCCAGGTACGGGTTCTCGCGCGGGGCGAGCTTCACCATCCCGAGCCGCTCGCTCATCCCCCACCGCGTCACCATCGCGCGCGCGAGGTGCGTCGCCTGCTCGATGTCGTTCTCCGCGCCCGTCGTCTTCGTGCCGTAGACGATCTCCTCCGCCGCGCGCCCGCCGAGCATCCCGACGATCCGCGCGCGCAGGTACTCCTCGGGGTAGTTGTAGCGGTCGCTGTCTGGCCGCTGGTAGGTCACGCCGAGCGCCTGCCCGCGCGGCACGATCGTGACGCGGTGCACCGGGTCCGCGCCGGGGACGACGAGCCCGAGGATGGCGTGCCCGCCCTCGTGATAGGCGATCCGCTCGCGGTCGGCGCGGCTGAGGAGGAGCGGGCGCTCGGGCCCGAGGACGATCTTCTCGAGCGCGTCCAGGAAGTCCACCTGACGCACCTGCTCCTGCTCCCGGCGCGCCGCGAGGAGCGCCGCCTCGTTGACGAGGTTCCGGATGTCGGCGCCGGAGAGTCCCGGCGTCGCCGCGGCGAGCTCGCCGAGGTTCACGTCGGGCGCCAGCGGGACGCGGCGCGTGTGGACCTTCAGGATCGCCTCGCGCCCCGTGCGGTCCGGAAGGTTCACCACGACCCTGCGGTCGAAGCGCCCGGGGCGCAGCAGCGCCTTGTCGAGCACGTCGGGCTGGTTCGTCGCCGCGAGCACGATGATCCCCTCGCGGCTCGAGAAGCCGTCCATCTCGGTGAGGATCTGGTTGAGCGTCTGCTCCTGCTCGCTCGAGCCGCCGATCGCCGTCTGCCCGCGCGCGCGGCCGATCGAGTCCAGCTCGTCGATGAAGATGATCGCCGGCGCGTGCTCGCGGGCCTGCTTGAACAGGTCGCGCACGCGAGCCGCCCCGACGCCGACGATCATCTCGACGAACTCCGACGCGCTCATCGAGAAGAACGGGACGCCGGCCTCCCCCGCGACGGCGCGCGCGAGCAGCGTCTTGCCGGTGCCCGGCGCGCCGACGAGGAGCACCCCCTTCGGCGCGGTGCCGCCGAGCCGGGTGTACTTCTGCGGGTCCTTCAGGAAGTCCACGACCTCGACGAGCTCGTTCTCCGCCTCGTCGATCCCGGCGACGTCGGCGAAGGTGACGCGCGTGTCCGTCTCCTGGTCGAAGCGGCGCGCGCTGCTGCGACCGAGCCCGCCGAGGAGGCCGCCGCCGAGCCCTCCTCCCTGCTTCGCCGCGCGGCGGAAGAGCCAGACGTAGAAGGCGATGATGAGCAGCGCCGGCGCGAAGCCGAAGAGCATCGTGGTCCACGGGCTGCCGCCCTCGTCGATCGGCTCGGCGCTGATCTCGACGCCGTTCTGGAGCAGCAGCGTCTCGAGCCCGGGGTCGGCGAACGCGGGGAGCGTCGTCTCGAAGGTCGTGACCGCGCGCGGCTCGACGCCCGCCGCCGTATCCGGCGCGGCCGGCCACGTCACCGGCGACTCGAAGCGTCCGGTGATCGAGACGCCCTGGCTGAAGATCCGCTGGACGTTCCCCGCGGTGACCTGCTCGCGGAAGAGCGTGTACGGCACCTTCCCCGACGGCTCGGCGGGCGGGACGAGCATCCGCACGAGCAGGTAGTTCAGGACGAGGATGATCAGGAAGGTGAGCCAGGCGCGTCGCGGCGGCATCGCCGGCTGCGTCGCGCCCTGGCCGGGCGCACCGGGTCCGCCGCCCGCGGACCGCCCTCGTCCCGGGGCGGCGCGATCGTCGGTGCGCTGCCGATTCGTCTGCGGTGTGGCCATGTTTCCCGTCGTCCCGATCCGTGCGTCGAGGAATGGTACGCGAAGCGCATCGCCAGAAGCGAGCCGAGCGCGGATCGAGGCGCCGCCCGGAGTGAATGTGACATGACGAGCACCGACGTGCCAGCCGCAGCCGGACCCGTGGACGCGCATCGCATGAGCGTCGGCGAGGTCGCGGCGTCGCTCGGCACCGATCCGCGGGGCGGGCTCGGCGATGCCGAGGCGCGCGCGCGACTCGAGACGTACGGGCGCAACGAGCTCGCGGTGGAGGAGCGCGTGTCCGCCTGGCGCCGCTTCCTCGCGCAGTTCCAGGACGTGCTCGTCCTCCTGCTGCTCGTCGCGGCCGTGATCTCCGCCGCGCTCTGGGCCTGGGAGCGCGAGGGCGGGCTCCCCTACGAGGCGCTGGCCATCCTCGCCATCGTGCTGCTGAACGCGGCGATGGGATACGTACAGGAGTCGCGCGCGGAGGCCGCCGTCGTTGCCCTGCGTGCGATGTCCGCGGACGCAGCGGCCGTGATGCGCGACGGCGAGCGCCGGCGCGTGCCGGCGGCGGAGCTCGTCCCCGGCGACGTGATCCTCGTCGAGGAGGGGGACACGATCCCCGCGGATGCGCGACTCGTCGAGTCCACCGCGCTCCAGACGGCGGAAGCGGCGCTGACCGGGGAGAGTCTCCCAGTCTCGAAGGATACGGATCCGCTGACCGAGGACGCGCCGCTCGGCGACCGGCACGACATGATCTTCAGCGGCACCGCGGCGACGTACGGCCGCGGCATCGCGATCGTCACGGCGACCGGGATGCGCACCGAGATGGGGCGCATCGCCGGGATGCTGCGGGAGACGCGCGAGGAGAAGACGCCGCTCCAGCGCGAGCTCGACGGCATCGGCCGGATGCTCGGGCTCGTCGTCGTCGCGATCGCCGCCGTGATGATCGCGACGATCGTCCTCGTCGAGGAGGTCCGGGGGTTCGCCGCGCTCGTGGACGTCATGATCCTCGGCGTCGCGCTCGCCGTCGCCGCCGTGCCGGAGGGCCTCCCCGCCGTCGTCACGGCGGTGCTCTCGATCGGCGTGCAGCGCATGGCGCGCCGCAACGCGATCGTCCGCCACCTGGCGGCGGTCGAGACGCTCGGCTCGGCGAGCGTGATCGCCTCGGACAAGACGGGGACGCTCACGCGGAACGAGATGAGCGTGCGCGTCGTCGTCACCGCGAGCGGGCGGGTGACGTTCGCCGGAACCGGATACGCGCCGGAGGGGGACGTAATGCGCGCGGACGGGGGAGCGATCGACGGCGCGCTGCGGGCGGAGCTCGATCGCGCCCTCGCCGCCGCCGACCGGGCGAACAACGCCGCCGTGCGCGAGGAGGATGGGCGCTGGATCGTGCAGGGCGACCCGACCGAGGGCGCGCTCCTCGTCGCGGCGCGCAAGGCCGGGCTGCGCGCGGACGCGCTCGACGAGCGGCTCCCGCGCGTCGGCGAGGTGCCGTTCTCGTCGGAGCGCAAGCTGATGAGCACCGTGCACCGCGACACCGAGCGCGACGAGCGCGTCGTCGTCTTCGCGAAGGGCGCGCCGGACGTGCTCCTCGCCCGCTGCACCGAGGAATACGTGGGCGACGACGTGCGTCCGCTCACCGCGGAGCGGCGCGAGGAGATCCTGCGCTGCAACGAGGAGCTGGCCGGCGAGGCGCTGCGCACACTCGGCGTCGCCGTTCGGGAGCTCCCCGCCGCGGCCGCCCGCGTCCCCGACACGAAGCTCGGCGCGCACGTCGAGCGGGAGCTCGTCTTCGCGGGACTCATCGGGATGATCGACCCGCCGCGCGCCGAGGCGGCGGAGGCGGTCGCGCGCGCGCGGGGCGCGGGAATCCGCCCGATCATGATCACCGGCGACCACCCGCGAACGGCCGCCGTGATCGCGCGCGAGCTCGGCATCTCCGACGACGGTCGTGCGCTCGTCGGCGCGGACATCGAGTCGCTGGACGACGACGCGCTCCGGCGGAGCGTCGAGGAGGTGTCGGTCTACGCCCGCGTCGACCCCGGGCACAAGCTGCGTATCGTGGACGCGCTCCAGCATCGCGGCGCGATCGTCGCCATGACGGGCGACGGCGTGAACGACGCGCCCGCCCTCAAGTCCGCGGACATTGGCGTGGCGATGGGGATCGCCGGCACCGACGTCTCGAAGGAGGCCGCGGACATCGTCCTCGCCGACGACAACTTCGCCTCGATCGTCGCCGCCGTCGAGGAAGGGCGCGCGATATTCGACAACATCCGGAAGTTCCTGCGCTTCCTCCTCTCGTCGAACATCGGCGAGGTGCTGACGATGTTCCTCGGCGTGCTCCTCGCCGACCGGCTCGGCCTGCCGCGCACCGGAGAGGCGCTCGTCCTCCCGCTGCTCGCGACGCAGATCCTCTGGATCAACCTCGTGACCGACGGGGCGCCGGCGCTCGCGCTCGGCGTCGATCCCGCGGACGAGGGGCTCATGCGGCGGCCGCCGCGCCCGCACGGCGAGCGCGTCATCACCGGGCGGATGTGGCGCGGGATCTTCCTCGTCGGCGCGGTGATGGCGGTCGCCTCCCTCCTCGCCCTCGATGCCTCGCTTCCCGGCGGCTTCGTCGAGGGGAGCGGAGACGTGCCCTACGCGCAGACGATGGCGTTCACGACGCTGATGCTCGCGCAGCTCTTCAACACCGTCAACGCGCGCTCCGACGACCGCAGCGCCTTCGTGCACCTCTTCGCCAACCGGTGGCTCTGGGGGGCGATCCTGCTCTCGCTCGCGCTCCAGATGCTCGTGCTCTACGCGCCCCCGATGCAGCGCGCCTTCGGGACCGTCGCGCTGACCGCGGCGGACTGGGTGCGGTGCGCGGTGGCCGCCAGCGCGGTACTTTGGGTGCGGGAAGTCGACAAGCTCGTGACGCGCGCACGCTCCGCCGCCAGGAATCGCCGATGAGTCGTCTCTCCGTGCTCCACCTCGTCCCGCGGGGCGCCGCGCTCGCCGCGGCGCTCCTCCTCGCCGCCGCAGCCTGCGGTGAACGTGCGGCGCGCACGGAGCTCGCCGC
This sequence comes from Gemmatimonadaceae bacterium, assembly GCA_036375115.1. Taxonomy (GTDB): domain Bacteria; phylum Gemmatimonadota; class Gemmatimonadetes; order Gemmatimonadales; family Gemmatimonadaceae; genus DASUSM01. The sequence goes on from DASUSM010000056.1 coordinate 5,125, forward strand.
CACGCCCCCCGACGAGACGCGCTTCACGCGCCGCGTGCTCGTGGACGGGCTCGACGAGCCGATGCAGCTCGAGTTCGACGCGCGCGGCCGCGTCTGGTGGATCCAGCGCGGCGGCGGGATCCTGCGGCTCGACGAGTCCAGCGGGACGGTGGACTCGCTCGGCACGATCCCCGTCATGCTCTCCGGCGAGGCCGGGCTGATCGGGATGCTCCTCGACCGCGACTTCGAGCGGACGCGGTGGATCTACGCCTACTACTCGGCGCCCGGCGAGGCGCGCGAGATGCGCCTCTCCCGCTTCACGATCCCGGAGCGCGATGGCGGCGAGCGCATCGACCTCGCCTCCGAGGTCGTCATGCTGCGCTGGCCGTGGGACCGCGCCTCGCACATGGGCGGCGGGATGGTCTGGGACGCCGCCGGCAACCTCTACCTCTCGACCGGCGAGAACTCCGAGCCGACGCAGTACAACCCCGTCCACTGGACGACCGAGGGCGGGGCGGGGCAGGACGCACAGCGCACCGCCGCCAACTCGAACGACCTGCGCGGGAAGATCCTGCGCATCCGGCCGCGCGCCGACGGGAGCTACGCGATCCCCTCGGGCAATCTCTTCCCGCCGCGCACGCCGAACGCGCGCCCCGAGATCTACGTCATGGGGACGCGCAATCCATGGCGCCTCTCGATCGACTCGCGCACGGGCTGGCTGCACTGGGGCGACGTCGGGCCCGATGCGGGGAAGGACTCGGTGGGCATCGGACCGATGGGCTACGACGAGTTCAACGTCGCGACGTCGGCGGGGAACTACGGCTGGCCGTACGTCATCGGCTACAACCGCGCCTACAACGCCTTCGACGAGGCGACCGACCAGTACGGCCCGCCGCTCGACCCCGAGCATCTCGTCAACGCGTCGCCGAACAACACGGGCGTCCGCGAGCTTCCCCCGGCGCGGCCGGCGCTGCTCGCGTATCCATACGGTGTCTCGGAGGAGTTTCCGGTGCTCGGCAGCGGCGGCCGGTGCGCGGGCGGGGGGCCGGTCTATCGCCGCGCCGACCGGCCCGAGGCGCCCCGCCCCTTCCCGGCGTGGTACGAGGGGAAGTGGTTCGTCACCGACTGCGTGCGCGCCTGGATCATGGTCCTCTCGCCGAACGAGGAGCGCACGAAGGTCGACACGATCGAGACGCTGCTGCCCGACGAGAAGTACGCGACGCCGCTCGACCTCGACTTCGGGCCGAGCGGCGACCTGTACATCGTCGAGTACGCGCCAGAGGGGGGCGGGCGGCTCTCGAAGATCGAGTACAACGCCGGCAACCGCGCGCCGCTCGTCGTCGCCACGGCGGACCGCATCGCCGGCGCGACGCCGCTGACCGTCGCGCTCTCCGCGCGCGGCACCGTGGACCACGACGGCGACCGCCTGCGCTACGCCTGGGTCGTGCGCCGCGCGGAGGCAGGCGACAGTGGCGCGCAGCGCTTCGAGATCGCCGAGCCGCAGCTGACGCTGCGCGAGCCGGGGACGTACGTCGCCGAGCTGACCGCGACCGACCCCGCCGGCGCGAGCGGACGGAGCGAGATCACCCTCGTCGCCGGCAACGAGCCGCCGCGCCTCGCCCTCGAGATCACGGCGGGCAACCGCTCCTTCTGGTTCCCCGGCGAGACCGTCGCCTATCGCGCGGTGGCGAGCGACCGCGAGGATGGGACGCGCTCCGCCGACCGCCTGTCCGTCGTGCTCGACTACATCCCCGCGGGGATGACCCCGCGCGAGCTCGCGGCGGCGCCGGAGCTCGCGCCGCGCGCGTCGCTGCGGCACACGCGCGCCCTGGGGATCATGGCGGGGAGCGACTGCGCGCTCTGCCACGCGGTGGACCGTCCGCTCGTGGGCCCCTCGTTCGCCGAGATCGCGGCGCGGAGCGGCGGGCGTCCGGGCGAGGCGGAGCGCATCGCGCGGAAGATCGTCGCCGGCGGAAGCGGCGTGTACGGCGCGACCCCGATGCCGCCGCACCCGGGCCTCACGCCGGCGGAGGCGACGCTCCTGGCGCAGTACGTCCTCTCCGTCGGCGACACGACGGCCGCGCCGCGGCCGCTGCCGCCGGAGGGGCGCTTCACGACGCGCGCCCGCCCCGCCGGGAGTCGCGGCTCGCCGGCCGATGCCGAGCGCGGCTCGTACGTCCTGCGCGCGACCTACACGGACGGCGGCGGGAACGGCGTCCCGCCCCTCACCGCCAGCGACGCCGTGCTCCTGCGCTTTCCGCTCCTCGCGCCCGAGAGCGCGGACAGCATCTCGGAGGGGATCGTCTTCAACGAGTCGCGCGGCGATCCGGGCTTCGTCGTGAACGCCGATGGCTCGCACGTCGCGTTCATGGGGATCGATCTCGACGGCATCGAGCGCATCGAGGTCGGCGCGCTCACCCGATTCTGGACGTGGTCGCACTTCAAGGGGGGGACGATCGAGGTGCGGCTCGATTCGGCCGACGGGCCACTCGTCGGCGAGCCGGCGCCGGTCGTCCCGCCGCCCCCGGTGGCGGCGACCACCGACGAGTCGCAGGGCGCGCCGCGCGCATCGGTCGTCCTCGGCGAGCGCCTCGAGAAGCCGGTCGCGGTCTCGCTCTCGGGGGTCGGCGGCGTGCACGACGTCTTCATCGTCTTCCGCAACGCGGAGGCGGGAGCGGCGGATGCGCTGATGCTGCTGCGGAGCATCGAGTTCGTCCCGGGCGCGCGCCGGGAGACGTCGTCGAGCGGCGCCATCCCCGAGGGCTTCACGCCGCTCTTCAACGGCCGGGACCTCGCCGGGTGGCACGCGAGCCGCACGTCGCACCAGGGAACAGACCCCGACGTCCGCGTCGAGGACGGGGCGATCGTCCTGCGGCAGCACCCCTATGGGCAGGGAGGGCTGCTGCTCACCGACCGCACGTACCGCGACTTCGAGCTGTACCTCGAGGCGAAGCCCGACTGGGGGACGAACGGCGGGATCTTCTTCCGCTCGTCCGAGAGCGGGAGCGCGTATCAGATCGAGGTCGTCGGCGGCGGCATCCCCGGGACGGGGAACCTCATCGGCGAGATGCTGCGGGTGACGACGCCGGCGCGCGCGGGCGGCGTGGCGCGGGCGTGGAAGACCGACGACTGGAACGCCTTCCGGCTCCGCGTCGAGGGCGAGGCGCCGCGCGTGACGCTCTGGATCAACGGCGTGCGGATGTACGACGTGCAGGCGGAGCGCAACGACCTCCTCGCCGACGCCACGGAGGGGTACATCGCGCTCCAGTCGCACTGGTCCGCGACCTCGCGCCCGATCCCCGACGACTTCGAGATGAGCGGCTCGTGGAAGCCGGGCGCGGCGCACCGCTACCGGAACATCGCGATCCGGGAGCTGCCGTGAGGGGCGCATCGAGCGCGCTGGCGTCGGTCGTCGCGCTCCTCGGTCTCCTCGCGCTCGCCGGCTGCGCGGGGGAGGAGCCCGAGCCGGCGCCAGAGCTGACGAACGGCATCGGGATGGAGCTCGTGCTCGTCCGGCCGGGGCGCATGACGGTCGGACGGTTCGCGCCGGAGTGCCCGGACTCGAGCGCCGCCGCCCGCGACGACGTCCACCCGCGCGCGCGGTGGACCGCCGAGGACCACGCGCGCTGCCGCGAGATGGCCGCGCGCGATGCGCGTCCCGGCTTCGAGGTCGCGATCGAGCGCGCGTACTACATCGGCCGGCACGAGGTGACGCAGGAGCAGTGGACGCGCGTCATGGGCGACAACCCGTCCGTGTTCCCGGGCGCGCGCGCCGCGGGAGACGCGTCGCGGCACCCGGTGGAGAACGTCACCTGGGAGGACGCGCAGCGCTTCGTCGCGCGTCTCAACGAGCTCGAGCGGGGGCCGCGCTACCGCCTGCCGACGGAGCTCGAGTGGGAGTACGCGGCGCGCGCCGGCCGGGACGACGAGCCGCGCTGGTCGGAGATCCGCGAGAGCGGGTGGATCTCGGACGTGGACAAGGGGACGACGCACCCCGTCGGCGGCAAGGCGCCGAACGCGTGGGGGCTGCACGACACGCTCGGCAACGTCTGGGAGTGGGTCGAGGACTTCTACAACGAGGAGATGTTCCCCGACTCGGTCCCGCCGCGCTCGGGAGCGACGCACGTGCTGCGCGGCGGCTCGTTCACCTCGGACGTGAAGAACGCGACCTGGTTCACCCATGCCGGCGGGCCGGGGAACGGATTCGACGTCGGGTTCCGTGTGGTGCGCGAGGTGCGATGAGCGGCGAGCCGGGGGCTGCGAGCACGCCGCGCGCGAGCGGCGAGCCGCCCCGCCCGCTCAATGCCGCAGCGTCCGAGGACCGGTGTCGCCGGGCGCGGCAGACCCCGCGAGCCGCCGGCGCGGGGCGGTCCAGGCGTCGTCCAGCTCGTTGACGTCACTCGTGTTTCGCGTAGTGGGCGCGTCCGCCGCTCGCGGCTGGTACACGGGATGGTACAACGCGTGGCCGAGCGCGACCTTCTCCCGTGCACCCCGCTCGGCGTCCTGTGCGGTCGCGAGCTGCTCCCACCGGTCGAGCTCCGCGCGCTCGGGCGCGAAGCGCCCGTAGACCGCGAGCACCCGCGCGGGCCCGGCCAGACCGAGCTGGCGCGCGACGAGCTCCGCCGGCATCCCCGCGCGCACCGCGCGCACCGCCCAGCTGTGCCGCTGATCCTGCAGCCGATACGCGGCGATTCCTTCCGCCTCGCAGGCCTCCCGGTGTGCGACCTCGACCGCTCGCCGATCGATTCCGGCGAAGAGCCGCGCGCCCGGCGGAAGCGCGCGTGCGTGGCGCGCGACGTGCCGCCACGCCCAGTCCGCGACCCGCGCGACGCGCACCGCCTGCGGCGCGCCACGCCGACGCGACGGCGCGCGCACCTCGCGTCGCTCGACGTCCACGTCGCGCCGCCGCAGGTCGAGCACCGTCGCGAGCTCGAGCCCGGTCCCGCCGAGCATCGCCGAGAGCGCGCAGAAGGGCCCCGGCTGCGCCTCGGCGAGCCGGGTCATCGCGGCGGCGTCGATCCATCGGCAGCGCGCGGGCGCCGGCGCCGAGACACCGAGTCGCGGCACGGGGCTCGATCGGATCACGCCGCGCTCGACGAGAAACACGGCGAAGCTCGAGATGGCCGCGTGCGCGCGGCGACGCGAGCGCTCGCCGCGCAGGGACAGCCAGCGGGAAACCGCCTCGGTCGTGAGCGCGTGCGAGGGGAAGGGCGCACCGGGCACGACGAGCGTCTCGACGGCGCGACGATGCCGGCGCACGGTGTCCGGCGCGAGGCGCGCGTCCATCGAGGCGGCCCACTCTCGCACGAGAGGCTCGAGGTCGCGCGCCGCCGCGGTGCCGCGCAGCGCGTCGAGGTCGTCGCGCCGGACGAGGAGCGCGCCGAGAGGAATGCGTCCATCGGCGGCCGCCTCGAGGAGATCGTCGGCGCCCCGCGCGCGCAACTCGCGGATCAGACGCTCGATCTCGACGGCGGTGTCGCGGTCGGTCGTTCGCGTCGAGCGTCGGACGACGCCGCGGGGCGTCGAGAACTGCACGTACCAGGTCGCGCGAGCGGGGCGTCGGAAGGGCATCGTGCATCCACACTAGCACGCGGCCGCGACGGGCGCACCCCCGCGCCGCAACCGTCGCGGATGGGCTCGCCGGCGACGAGGCGCTCAGTCTGCGCGCAGCGCCGTCATCGGGTCCACGCGGAGCGCGCGTCGGGCCGGGAGATAGGCCGCGACGATCGCCGCCGCGCCGAGGCCGAGCACGACGACGACGAAGGTCGTCGGATCCGACGAGGACACACCGAAGAGGAGCGAGGCGACGAGACGCGCGGTGCCGGCCGCCGCGAGCAGTCCGATCCCGAGGCCGACCGCGACCGGGGCGAGCCCCTGCCGCATCACGAGGCCGAGCACGTCGCGCCGGTCGGCACCGAGCGCGATGCGGATCCCGAGCTCGGGCAGACGCCGGCTCACTCCGTGCGCGACCACGCCGTAGATGCCGATGGCTCCGACGACGAAGGCGATCGCCGCGAAGATCGCGAGGAGCAGGGCGCGCAGCCGCTGTGGTACGACCGTCTCGCCGACGACGTCGGCCAGCGGCCGCGCGCGCGAGACGGCGATGCCCGGATCGATCGATCGAATCGCGCGACGCGCCGGCTCGACGAGCGACGAGGGCGATGCGCTCCCCCGAACCGTGATCACCCCGCTCGCCGTCGCCCACTGCTGCGCACGGGCACGCGGCAGGTACAGCGTCGGCTCGGGCGGCTGGTCGAGCGCGAAGTGTCGCACGTCGCCGACGACGCCGACGATGCGCCATCGCGTGCTGTCGAAGACGATGATCGTCTGTCCGATGGGATCGTCGCCCGGCCAGAAGCGCGCCGCGGTCGCCTCGTCCACGATCGCGACCTCGGGCGCGCCGACGCCGTCGTCGCGCGTGAAGCCGCGTCCGCGCACGAGCGGGATCCCGACCGCGGAGAAGAACCCCGGAGTGACGACACGCGTCTCGACGGAGGGGCGCTCGCCGTGGGGCGGCGCCGGGCGGTCGGGGAGGTCGATCCGCATGCCGTTGAAGCTGCCGCTCATCGGGAGGATGTCGGCGACGCCGACGCGCTCCACGCCGGGGAGCTCGGCCAGCCGGGCCTCGAGCCGTTCGTACAGGCGGACGGCGGCGGAATCGTCGTCGTACGTGGCGCCCGGCGGATCCACGACGAGCGTGAGCACCCGCGACGCGGTGAAGCCGGGCTCCACCCGCTGCAGCGTCCAGAGGCTGCGGAGCAGCAGCCCCGAGACGACGAGCAGGACGACGGCGATCGCCACCTCCGCCGCGACGAGGACGTCGCGAAACCGCCGCGTCGTGCCGCCCGTCGTACCCCGCGCGCCATCCTTCAGCGCGGCCTGGGGCTCGACGAGCGAGGCGTGCAGCGCCGGCGCCAGCCCGAAGACGAGTGCGGTGAGCATCGTCGCCGCGGCGGCGAAGGCGAGCACCCCGCCGTCGAGCCGCACGCGCGCCGCGCGGGCGAGCGTGTCGCCCGCGAGGGAGACGAGGACCGGCGACGCCCACGCCGCGATCGCGACGCCGAGCGCGCCGCCGGCGATGGCGAGCAGCGCGCTCTCCGCGAGGAGCTGCCTGACGAGCCTCGAGCGCTCGGCGCCGAGGGCGGCACGCAGCGCGAGCTCCCGCTCGCGCGCCGCGCCGCGGGCGACGAGCAGGTTCGCGACGTTCGCGCAGGCGAGGAGGACGAGCAGGCCGGTGGCGCCGAGCAGCATCAGCAGGGCGGGACGCGAGGGCGCCGTGATCTGCTCCTTCAGCGGCACGAGCTCGACGCCGTGCCCGGCGTTCTGCGACGGGTACTCGGCCGCGAGCCGCGCGGCGATCGTCGAGACCTCTTTCCGTGCCCGCTCGAGCGCGATGCCCGGTCGCAGGCGGCCGATCGCCGTGAACGAGCGCGCGCCGCGCGGGACGCTCGCGGGATCGAAGTACGGCGGCGACACGCGCCAGAGCGCCGGCGCGTCGAAGCTCGGGCCGGAGAGGCCGGGGTCCTCGAAGGCCGCGCCGGCGACGCCGACGATGCGGTAGTCCACCGTTCCGACGCGGAGCATCCGGCCGATGACGTTCGGGTCGGCGCCGTAGCGCCGCTGCCAGAGCGCATGGCTCAGGACGACGGCGGGATCGTGTCCCGCGTCGTCCTCGCGCGGAAGGAAGAACCGTCCGAGCGCCGGCGTGGCACCGAGCACGTCGAAGAACCCGCTCGTCACCGAGGCGCCGTCGATGCGCTCGGGCGCCTCGTCGCCGCCGATCGTCGCCGACCATTCGTCGTAGGCTGCCACGCCGGTGAACGACGACGTGCCGTCGCGCCAGTCGAGGACGTCGGGGAAGGACAGGGTGCCGCGCCCGTTCCGCGTCTCCGTCGTCCCGATGAAGCGCACCAGGCGGTCGGGATCCTCGTAGGGCAGCGGACGGAGGAGGACGCCGTAAACGGCGCTGAAGATGGCGGTCGACGCGCCGACGCCGAGCGCGAGCGTCACGATCGCCGCGGCGGCGAAGCCGGGGTCGCGGAACAGGCTGCGCGCGGCCTGCCTCGCATCGCGGAGCGCGTCGCGCAGCCAGACGAGCCCTCGTGCGTCCCGTCCTGCCTCCTTGAATCGCTCGACGCCCCCGAAGCGCACCCTCGCCAGGCGGTCGGCATCGGCCGCCGGCACGCCGCGCGCGACGAGATCGCGCGCCTCCATCTCGAGGTGGTGGCGCATCTCGGCCTCCATCTCGCGATCGAGGCGGCGACGCAGCGCGAAGGCGCGCAGTCGGCGCAGCAGCCGGGCGACGCGGTGCATGGGCCCGGTCAGAGCGTCGAGGTCCCGAGCACCAGCTCGACCGCCGCAGAGAAGCGCCGCCAGCTGTCGCGCTCCGCGCTGAACTGACGGCGGCCCGCCGGCGTCAGGCGGTAGAGCTTCACCTTGCGCCCCTCCGGCGACTCCCCGTGCTCGCTCTCCACCCAGCCGCGCTCCTCGAGCCGGTAGAGGGCCGGGTAGAGCGATCCCTGGTTCACCTCGAGCGCGTCGCCCGAGAGCTGGCGCAGGCGCTTGCTGATCCCCCACCCGTGGAGCGGGCCGAAGAGCAGCGTCTTGAGGACGAGGAGGTCGAGCGTTCCCTGGAGGAGGTCGGCGCGGTCGCTCATCGGGTGCGCGGGGGGCTGGATACTTGGTCGTTCGACAACAGCATGGGGCGCGTATTGTCGAATGTCAAGGCATGACCGCGTACCCGGCGCCCGCGCGACGCGATATCCTTCCCGGCATGAACGAGCACGCTCCCGTCGGCGACGCGCCGCCCTGGATGCTCGGCCGGTGGCGCCTCCTCCGCGCCGATCCCTCGCTCGACTTCGCGCCGGGCGCGGGGATGGAGTTCCTCCCCTTCGGCCGCCTGCGCTACACGATCCGCATGGAGGGGCGTGAGCACGTCGTCGCGCTCGTCTACCGCGTCGAGGGCGACATGCTCCAGACCGACAATCCCGGCGCGCCGCACCGGACGTCCACGCGCTTCGAGCACGGGGACGGAGACGTCCTGCTCCTCGATTTCTCCGGCGCGCGCGCCGTCTTCGTCAGGCAGCGCGACTGAGCGCGTGACCGCCGCGCGTCAGCTCGGGTCCGTCCCCGGCCGGAACGGTCGCTTCGCCAGCCAGCGCAGGAGCAGCACGAGGCCGACGATCGAGAGCGACCCGATGGCGAAGAGGGCGATCAGGATCGGCCAGCCGAGCTGGAAGAGGAAGATCACCGCGAGGACGGCGGCGCCGACCGGCCCGAGGACCTTGAGGAGCAGTCGCAGCACCCCCCAGCGGAGGAGAAGCGACTTGAGCAGCGTCCACATGTTCGGCACTCCGGGAGGGTGGCGGTCGTCCCTACGCGCGGCGGCCACCGGGCGGTTTCACGGGCCGTATGGGTCCCCGCTGCTCGCCTGCGTCGTCGGCCTCGCGCTCGGCTGCGCGCCGAGCCCCGCCTCGGAGTCCCTCGCCGCCTCCCGGCGCGCCGAGCTGGAGGCGGCCGACCGCGCCTGGTCCGCCGCGGCCGCGCGCGAGAGCGCCGTCGGCGCGATCTCGGCGATGCTCGCGGAGGACGTGCGCTTCCTGCAGGACGGGGAGCCGATCGTGCGCGGCCGCGCGGCCGCGGTCGCGGCGATGCTCCGCGGCGACGACGGCGCGCTCGTCCAGACGTGGACGCCCTCGCGCGTCGGCGTCTCGCGCGACGGCGCGTTCGGTTACTCGTACGGCTTCCTCGAGCGCCGCGCGCGCGATGCCGCGCCGGGCGACGCCGGACGTCCGGGGAAGTACATCGCCGTCTGGCGGCGCGAGGGCGACGGCGCCTGGCGCGCCATCGCCTACGTGCGCGTCGACCGGGCGTCCGGCGAGATCTCGCCGGCGCTCCCCACGGACTTCGCGGCGCTCGCCGCGCGCGCCGACCATGCGGCTCCCACCGGGGGCGCAGACGCGCGGCAGGCGGCGCTCGACGCGGACCGCGACTTTTCCGCCGCGGCGATGGAGTCCGGCGTCGGCGAGGCGTTCGCGCGATTCGCCGCGGCCGACGGGGCGCTCCTCGGCGCCGGCCCGTCACTCGTCCTCGGCCCCGACGCGATCCGCGCCGCCTTCGCCGGGCGTCCGGCCGGCGCGACGCTCGTCTGGCGTCCGGTGGATGCGGTCGCCTCGGCCGCCGGCGACCTCGCCTTCACCGTCGGCGAGGCGGAGAGCCGCAACCCGGCGACGGGCGCGGTCGGCTACTCGAAGTACCTCACCGTGTGGCGGCTCCAGCCGGACGGCCGCTGGCGATACGTCGTGGACGGCGGAAACGCCCGCCCGGCGGTCGCGACCGGCCCGCGCACCGGCGGCTAGCGAGACTCGCGGCGGCGGTCGAGCAGCCGGGCGAAACGGACAGTCCGGCGCGACCGACGGACCGGTCGGTCGTCCATCTTCACGGGACGGCCGCGACCTCGCATAGATTTCCATCATGCCGAAGACGAAGACCTCGAAGCCCGCGCGCTCCGCTCGCGGCGGTGCCGGCGACGCACCGCCGCCGCCCTCGCTGCGCGACATCGCCGATGCCCTCTACCGCGCGGCGTGCGAGTCCTGCCGCCAGCACTCGCGCTACGCGGCAGTCCTCGAGCGCGATGCGCTCGCCGTCGAGCAGCTCGCCGCCGCCGAGGCGGTCGAGCTCACCGATCAGCTCCTCGAGTCGATCATCGACAAGTACGAGCGGGCCGCCTCCGAGCTGCCGCGCTCGGCCGGCGAGGACTGGTGGCACCAGGCGAACACGCTCTGGCTCGCGAGCCGCGAGTGGCTGCGCCACCGCGACGCGAGCGACGGGATGACGCGCACGATCCAGCGCCATGGCGTGGACGAGCTCGAGGTGCTGCACGTCGGCTTCGAGCTCGAGGCGTCGGCGCTGCTCGCGCTGCGGCACGCCGCGGACGCGTTCAAGCGCGTGCGCCCCGACGCCGAGATCACGCTCGCGACGAACGGCCGCTGAGCGCGCCGCCGCACGCCGCGCCGCTCAGCGTCGCGGCTTCGCCCGGCTCGTCGGCGGCGCGGCGAGCGGGTCGTCCGGCCAGTGGTGCTTGGGGTAGCGCCCCTTGAGGTCCTTCCGCACCTCGAAGTAGGTGGAGCGCCAGAAGCCGGCGAGGTCGCGCGTGACCTGCACCGGCCGGCGCGCCGGCGAAAGGAGGTGCAGCGTCAGCGGCACGCGCCCGCCGGCGACGCGCGGCGTCTCGGTCAGCCCGAACATCTCCTGCAGCCGCACGGCGAGCACCGGCGCCGCGGGATCGGCGTAGTCGATCGCGATCCGCGAGCCGCTCGGAACGACGACGTGCGTCGGCGCGAGCGCGTCGAGCGCGGCGCGCCGCTCCCAGCCGAGCGCATCGAGGAGGACGCGCGAGAGATCGATGCGGCGCAGCTCCTCGAGCCGGCGCACGCCCGCGAGGTGCGGCCCGAGCCACGCCGGGAGCGTCTCGAGGAGCGTCGCGTCGGAGAAGTCCGGCCACGCCGGGTCGAGGGCGCGCAGGAAGGCGACGCGTTGCCGGATGCCGCGCGACTCCGCGCTCCAGCCGAGCGACTCGAGCCCCGCGGCGCGGATCCCCGCGACGAGCGCCGCCTCGATCGCCTGCTGCGACGGCGCGCGCAGGTGCGACTCGGCGAGGACGATCGCGCCGAGCCGCTCGACCCGCCTCGCGCGCACGAGCCCCGACTCGGCATCCCATTCGACGACCTCCTCGCGCGCGACCTGGCCGCCGAGGTGGAGGAGCAGGTCGTCGAGGGTGAGCGGCGCGGCGAGGTAGATGCGGCTCTCGGGGCGCCGACCGTCGGTTTCCGCGACCGCGAGATACGGTGCGTCGGCGAGCGCCTGCGGCTCGGCGAAGACGGCGCCGAGCCCGTTGCGCAGGAGAAAGCGTCCGACGTGCCCCGGGCGCCGCTGCGCGACGCGGTCGGGATACGCGAGCGCGAGCAGGGCGCCGCACGCCTCGACCTCCGCGCGCTCCTCCGCCGCGCCCGCGCGTCGTCGGAGCTCCGCGGCCTCCGCGCGGACCCGGCGCCTCGCGTCCACGTCCACGCGCCGCCCGGCGGCGCCCGCGAAGTCGCCTCGCGCGGCGAGCGCCTCGAGACGCAGCCGCAGGTCCGCGTCGCGCGGACCCTCGTCGGCGCGGAAGAGGTCGCGCTCGCCGAGCAGCGCGGCGACGTCGCACGCCGTCCCCGCGAGCCCGCGCTCGCGCGCGGCGAGGATCATGTGCGCGAGCCGCGGGTGGAGCGCGAGCTCCGTCATGCGCCGGCCGTGCGACGTGATGCGTCCGTCCATGTCGAGCGCGCCGAGCTCGGCGAGCAGCTCGCGCGCCTGCGCGTACGCGGCGGCGGGCGGCGGGTCGAGCCAGCGGAGCTCCGACGGATCGCGCACGCCCGTGCGCGCGAGCTCGAGGGCGAGCGGCGCGAGGTCGGCCTCGAGGATCTCCGGCCGCGCGAAGGGGACGAGGTGCGCGTCCTCCGCCTCGGGCCACAGCCGGTAGCAGACGCCCGGCGCGGTGCGCCCGGCGCGGCCGCGGCGCTGCTCCGCGGCGCTGCGGGTCACGCGCACGGTCTCGAGGCGCGACATCCCGATCCGCGGCGAGAAGCGCGGCACGCGCGACAGCCCCGTGTCCACGACGACGCGCACGCCCTCGATCGTCAGGCTCGTCTCGGCGATCGACGTCGCGAGAACGACCTTGCGGCGGCCGGCCGGGGCGGGGAGGATTGCCGCGTCCTGCGCCTCGGCCGGCATCGTGCCGTGCAGCGGACGCACGTCCACCGTCGCCGGGATCGATGGATCGCCGCGCAGGAGCGCCTCCGCGCGGCGGATCTCCGCCGCGCCGGGGAGGAAGACGAGCACGTCGCCGTCGTCCCGGCGCAGCGCCTCGCGCACCGCCGCGGCCGCCGCGCCCTCGGGACGTCGCGGCTCCGCGCGCTCGCGGTGCCGCACCTCGACCGGATGCGCGCGCCCCTCGCTCGTCAGGACCGGTGCGTCGCCGAGCATCGCGGCGACGGGGGCGCCGTCGAGCGTCGCCGACATGACGAGCACCCGAAGGTCGTCGCGCAGCAGCGCGCGCGACTGGAGCACGAGGGCGAGCCCGAGGTCGGCGTGGACGCTGCGCTCGTGGAACTCGTCGAAGATCACGAGCGATGTCCCGTCGAGCGACGGATCCTCCTGGAGCATCCGCGTGAGCACGCCCTCGGTGACGACCTCGATGCGCGTCCTCGGGCCGACGCGCGTGTCGAGGCGGACGCGGTAGCCGACGGTCGCGCCGACCGGCTCGCCGAGCGTGGCCGCCATGCGGCGGGCGGCGGCGCGCGCGGCGAGCCGGCGCGGCTCGAGCATCACGATGCGCGCGCCGCGCATCCACGGCTCGTCGAGGAGCGCGAGCGGGACGCGCGTCGTCTTCCCGGCGCCGGGCGGGGCCTGGAGCACGGCCGCGGTGGCGCCGCCGAGCGCGGCGCGCAGCGCGGGGAGCGCCTGCTCGATCGGGAGGCCGCTCATGCGCTCGTCGCCCGCGCCCGCGTGCGATCGCAGGCGCGGGCGCTCGCGGCGCGCCGGCGCGGGGCATAGCTTCCGGTCATGCACCCGACCGTCGCCGGATGGCTCGCCGCGCCGCGCCGCGCGCGAGCGTGACGCGGGACCGCGTGCGTTTCACGATTCTCTTCGGCAGCACCGTCTCGGGGCTCGTGCTCGGCGTCTTCGTCGGGCTCGGCGCGCTCGCGCTGCTCGCCGCGCTCGCGACCTTCGTCCCGCTCGCCGCGCGCTGGGCGGACCGGCTGCGTACGCCCGTGCTCGTCGCGACGCTCGTGCTGCTCCCGCTCGCCGGCGCGGTGCTCGGCTGGCTCGAGGGGCGGGCGAAGCTGCGCTGAGCTCAGCCCTCGTCGCGCGAGTCGCCGCGCGTCTCACCGCCGGCATCGCCCCGTCCATCGCCCCGTCCATCGCCGCGCGGGCGGACGCGCGGCCCGCGGCGCGCCGGGCGCGCACCCCGTCCGCCACGCTCGCCGCGCGAGAGGACCGCCTGACGGCAGGCCTCGAGCACCGCCTCGAGCGCCTCGATCCCGTCGTCCGTCGCCTCGTAGAAGAGGTCGTCGGCCACCGACTCGGCGCGCGTCAGCTGGCCGACGAGCGCCTGGGCCATCGCGCGGCTCGGCATCGCGCCGCAGAGCTTCGGCTCCGCGCGATTGCCGCACGGGCGCCGGTACACCTCGACCGTACCCTTCGCGCCGGGCTTCAGGAAGTACGGTGGCTTCTCGCGGCGCCGCCGCGTCGGCGCCGCCGATCGTGCTCGCTTCGACTTGCTGGTCTCCGAGCTGTCCATGCGTTGACGACGATCCAGTGATGAAGGCGAAAAACCGCACCGGCCATCGGGCGGACGCGGCTGTATTGAAGAATGGCGAGCGCGCGCCGTCCGCGCGACCCTTGCGGCGGCGAGAGGCCGCCGCGCCGGCCCGGCCCATCGCTCCCGCCGGCGCGCGCCTCGTCGCAGGTTGTGCGCCGCCGAGCCCCCGGCGACATTGCCGGTCGTGCCTTCGTACGCCAGTGTCGGGCTCGCGGTGATCCTCGTCTGCGCCGCGGCGGCGCCGCTACCGGCGCAGTCCGCGGACTCCGCCGGCGCGCCGCGCAGCGGCTGCTATCGCTTCGAGTTCGATCCGTGGACGCCGACGCTCGAGGCCGCGAAGCGCGACCTCGCGCGATTCGGCGTGGACTGGCGCGTCCCCGCGCCGCGCCCCGACGACACGATGTGGGACGCCGAGGGCGACTCCCTCGCCCTCCTCTTCCCGGCGTGGTGGCCGAACGGGGTGGCGGTGCGCTTCGAGCCGGGCGCCGGTGGCGACACGCTGCGCGGCGTAGCGATCGCCTTCGTGCCCGACGGACGGGCGAGCGCGCCGCGGACGACGATTCGCGCCGTGCGCGGACGCTGCAGGGGAGCCGCGCCCTCGTGATGGCACGCCGCGCCGCCGCCGGCGCGCCGCCGGCGCTTCCACGCCGCCCGACGCCCGACGAGCTCCGCGACGCGGTGCACCGCACGATCCGCGACGTCGTCGCTCCCGGGCTCGATGTCCTCTTCTGCGGGATCAATCCGGGGCTCTGGAGCGGGGCCACCGGACACCACTTCGCACGTCCGGGAAACCGCTTCTGGCCGACGCTGCACGCCGCCGGCTTCACCGAGCGCCAGCTCGCGCCGTTCGAGGAGCGCCTCCTCCTCGCGCGCGGCCTCGGCATCACGAACGTCGTCCGCCGCACGACGGCGACGGCGGACCAGCTCGCGCCCGAGGAGCTCGTCGCCGGCGGCCGCCGCCTCGCGCGCCTCGTCCGCCGCCATCGCCCGCGCGTGCTCGCGGTGCTCGGGATCGGCGCCTACCGCACCGCCTTCGCCCGGACGCGCGCCGGGCTGGGGCTGCAGGAGGAGACGATCGGCGCGACGCGGCTCTGGGTGCTGCCGAACCCGAGCGGGATCAATGCGAACTACCAGCGCGCGGAGCTGGCGAGGCTGTTCGGGGAGCTGCGGGAGTGGGTGGGGAGCGTCTAGGCGCTGGGCCCTGGGGCTGACTCCCGTCACGGGTCCCTGACAGCTGCACTGGCACCGACACCGACACCGGCGCGATCACCCGTCGTTCACCGACCTCCGACCTCTGACCGCTCGGGCGGACCAGCGCAGGGGTGGGAGGTCGGAGGCGAGTGCAGACCAGTGGGCAGTGGCAGTGGCAGTGGCGGCAACCGCCCAGTGGCAGTGATGGTGGCAGTGGTAGTGAACGGCGGAAAGGGGAGGCCGTCCCGATCGGGATGCCTCCCCTCCCTCGTGAACCGTCCGCGCACGCCGAGCGCCGAGCGCCGAGCGCCGAGTGCCCAGCCCCCCCTCACACCACCAGCTTCTTCTCGTACACGTGCACGATCCGCTCCCCGTCCCACAGATACGACAGGTGCTTCGTCTGGCGGCAGCGCGAGAGGACGCGCGGACGCAGCACCGCCGCACACTCCCCACTGTCGCGCCTGACGCTGTCGTAGACGATCCCGTGCGAGGCCGCCGCCCGCAGCGAGCGGCCGAGCGCCTGTGAGGCCGTGTAGTCGTCGAGCGCGTAAATGTCCGGCAGCTCGGCGCGCATCCCGCGCAGGTCGTGCAGGTCGCCCGTCAGGCGGGCGACGAGGACGCGCATGTCGAGCTCCATGCGCGGCTCCGCGGTCGCGCGCATGAAGCGCTCGCGGTGGTAGCGCGTCTCGGCCACCGCCGTCGCCTCGTCGCGCGCGGCGTAGTAGGCGCCGTACGTCCCGTCGGTGAACCGCCCGCCCCCCGGGGCGGGGTGGGTGAAGGGGGCCATGACGAAGCCCGCGCCACTCCCCGTGACGCGGTCCTCGCGGCGGACGAGCGAGATCTCCCCGGCCTCCTGCCGCAGGCGGTCGTTCGTCAACGACTCCACGGCGAGGACGGCCTCGAGGTCCTCGGGCGAGGCGACGCGCTCGAAGAGGTCGATCGGGGGGAAGCGGCTGGGGATGATGCGAACGCACGCGGCCCACGAGATGCGCCGGAGTGGGATCCGATCCGGCGCCGCGCCGCTCGCCGCGACCCTCTCCGGGTCGGGCGTCAGGCCCACCCGCCGCGCTCGGCGTCGAGGTAGCGCCGCACCTCGTAGAGGTCGGCGACGCGCCCCTGGAGCATGCGCTCGAGGGCGGACTGGCCGTTGAAGGGCGGGGCCGCGTTCGGGCGCCGCACCCACGCGTCGGCCGCGCGCTCGTCGGGGAGGAGGATCTGGAGGGCCTTGTAGATCCCGAGGACGTAGGAGATCCGCTCGAGGGTGTCGGGCGCGAGCGTCGCCGGAGGGCTCTGCTTCCACTTGAAGTACGTGGAGCGCGCGCCGAGTCCGAGCAGCGTGAGCTGCTCGTCGACGGAGAGGTCCCAGAGTGCCGCGATGTTGAAGAAGGTGCGGAGCGCTGGCCCGGCGACGTCGCTCTCGGGGAGGCGAGGCCGGGCGACTGCGGCGGGTCGGGCCATCGAGTCTACCTTTGGACGTTGGTCACACAATATGTCCAATGATGGACTACCGGCAACACCGAATGGACGCCGAAGCGATCACCCGGGCGGCCTTCCCGCTCAGTACATGTCCCCCCACGAGCGCTGGACCACGGGGAAGGGCGGGGGGTCGAGCTGCGACATGACCTCGTTGACCGCGCAGCTCGAGTACTGGGCGATGGAGTTGCCCGCGATCTGGCTCGTCGCGGTCGGGCTGGCGAGCATCACCGCGCCGACGACCTTCGCGCCGTCGGTGCCGCCCGGTCCCGTCCCGGCGAGCATGAACGTCCCCTTCACGAGGATGATCCCGCGGAACTCGGCCTGTCCCTGCATCGACAGGTTGCCCTCGACGAGCAGGATTCCCTGGCCGCGCGCGGTGCCCTGGATCGTCGTCGTCGTCGTCGCGCCCTTGATCCAGATGATCGGGAAGAAGTCCTCGCACGGCGTGACCGCCCCCACGCCGCGGTAGGGCTCGCCCCAGTTCGTCGTGTTCTTGTTGCACGTCGTGCCGGTCGCGGAGGGGAAGACCTGCGACTGGTTGATGCTCCAGGTGGCGCCCGGCGTGAACACGGTGTTCGGGAAGTGCGTCTGGGCCCGGGCCGTCAGCGAGTCCCACGTCAGGCCGCCGAAGTCGGTGTAGGTGGAGGCCTGCCCCGCCTTCGCGTCCTGGAGGATCTTCGTCGTGTCGCTGTAGAGGCACGAGCCGCCGGAGCACCCGCCCGTCGTGCTGACGTCGCCGGTGTTGTCGGTGACGATGGCCGGCTTCGGCGCGCCGGGATCGGGGCAGTTCGGCCAGCCGGGCGGCGTGACGTCGTTGCCGATGATGTCCGTGTTGCCGCTCGCCTGCACCGGCCCCGCGGCCGTCACCGCGCCCTTGATGAACATGTTCGGGCTGTCGAGCCGCAGGATGAGGTTCGTGCGCGCGCGCGACTGCAGCAGCGCGCCCTCGCCGGCGCCGCTCTTCCCCTCGGAGACGACCCAGTACGTGTTCTGGTTGAGCCGCGTCATCCGCACGTCGGCGGTGCCGATCCCGCCGGGGACCGCCGGCGTGAACGCGACCGTGTCGCCGAGCTTCATCTTCTTCGCCGCCGTCGGGTTCCAGTTCGCGAGCACCCACGTGTGCCCGTATTCGGCGGCGTTCAGGGCGCGCTCCTGCGCGAGCGTGTTCCGCGTCGCGCGGTAGTGCTGCATCGAGCTCCAGAAGGCGCCCGCGATGAGGGCGCCGATGACGACGATCGCGGCGAGCGAGACGGCGAGGGCGAAGCCCTCGCGGCGATGGCTGACGGTGCGCATGGGGCCTCCCCGCCTACTGCCGGTTGCGAAGGTTGACCGACGCGTAGAGGGAGTCGACGAGCGGCTCCTGCTCCTTGCCGGGGATCACGACGTCGTTCTTCGTCATGCCACGGATCGTCACGTCGATCCGCGCGACGAACTCGGCGTTCGTCGGCACGCTGGGATCGAGCTCCGTCCCCGCGTCGTCGATGAAGGCGAAGTTCAGCCCGCTCGCGCCGGCCGTGCTCGAGAACGGGCGATGCGGCCCGCTCACCGGCCCGCGCGCGCTCCATCCGGCGCCGGTGCTGTCCTCGTAGCCGACGTACCACTCCCCGTTCCCGGCCTCGTAGAGCGCATAGCGCACCTTCCGGCCGAAGCGCACCGGCGCGCCCTGGGCGATCGTCGCGCTCAGGTTCGGCGACACGGTGAAGCGCCAGCTGTCCGCGGTGTCCGCGGCGACGACGAAGCCGGTGCTCGGAGGGCACGCGTTCGCGCTCGCCACGGCGCCCTTGGCGACGGCGGTGATGCTGTACGTCTTCCACGAGTCGTCCACCTCGCTCGGCTCCTCGCCGTCGTCGTAGACGAGGATCTCGTCGCCGACGACCGGCGTCGTGCGCCACGTCGTCAGCCGGTGCCGCTTGAACAGCCGGGAGGATGGCGGGACGGTGAGCACGTTCGTCGTCTTCGCGCAGACGACGGTGCTGCCGAGCTGCGAGCGGAAGGTGACCGAGGAGTCGGTCATGCTGAAGATGTCGCCGCCGATGGACGAGATCGCCCGCAGGTCGCGCGGCAGGATGCCGAACGCCTGGTCCGCCTGGCTGCGCACCTCCATCATCTGGCTCGCGCTGCGGTAGAACGCCTGCTGGCGCCGGATGACGGTCATCATCGTCCCCATCACCATCCCGAAGAGGATGACGACGATGAGCATCTCGATGAGCGTGAGCCCGGCGCGCGGCGCGCGCGGATTGGCGGGGGCGCGCATGGTCAGGTGGACGAGGCGCAGGGGATCATCGTGACGAAGATCTGGTGCCGCGGCTCGCCGCGGACGAGGTAGGCGACGCTGTCGCGCACCGCCACCGCGCGGCCGAGCGGCGTCGCCGACCACGTCTCGCTGATCGACAGGATGCTCGTCGCGCTGCCGCCGGCGAGTCCGCCGCACGGCTCGGCGCGCATCTGCTCGAAGCGCGTATGCGCCGTGCGGCTGACGAGGCTCTGGATCTGCGCGCCGCTCATCTGGCGGAGGACGACCGCGGCGGTGCCCGCGAGCGCCAGGACCCCCGTCGAGAGGATCATGATCGACACGATCAGCTCGATGAGCGTCATCCCGGCGCGGGCGCGGAGGCGCACGATGGGGCGCGCGCGCCCCGGGAGGGCGCGCGCGGCGCGCGGCCGGCAGCCGCGGCGGCGGGCGCGCGACCGTCTCACAGGCTGCAGCCGTTCGGCATCACGAGACCGATCCTGGCCACGCATACGGTGTCCCTGGGCACGCCATAGGTGTCCGCGTCCACGATGAAGCGCTGCATCGTGGCGATCCCCGAGGCGAAGCCCCGGGGGTCGAACTCCACGTTCGACGCGGGAGATGCCGTCACCGTCACGCCGTAGTCGGCGAGCGAGACGCTCTTCCCCATCGGCGTGAACGTCCCGAGGCTGTCGGAGGTCGCGATCGTGACGGTGTTTCCGCTCACGGTGACGCGGGACGGGTAGCCCGTGGCGATGGCCGCGGCGCGCGCCGTCGCGAGCTGCGCGGCGATCGTCTGCGCGGCCGAGAGCGTGCTCGCCTGCGCGTCCACCTTGCCGAGCTTCGGCATCGCCAGCGCGAGCAGCGCGCCGATCAGGACGATCACGATCATCAGCTCGGGCAGCGTGAGGCCTGTACGAAGTCTCGACATGACCACGGTCACCCTCCTGTGTCCCGGATCACAGAGGCGCGATCCGTGCCCGCGATCAACTCCATGTCGGACAACGACATGCGTTTGGCGGCTCGCGCCCCGCCTCTCGCACCGTGAGAAAAGTCTGGCGATTTGACGGTGCGGCGTTCGCGCACCGCCTCGCGGTCGCCCGGCACTTCTTTCCGCTGCCGCCGTGCGGGCGCCGTCAGGCGTCGTCAGGCACTTTCGGACGTCGTCAGTCGGGCGGCTGCACCCAGAAGACCTGCGGCCGCCAGCGCGTCGCGCCCGTGCAGTCGTACGAGATCAGCGCCGCGCCGCTGAACTCGTTGATCGAGACGAGATCGACGGTGCCCGCGTCGTTCGCCTTGTCCTTGCAGAGCAGTTGGCCGGCGACGCTCGGATTGCCCGAGATCTTGCACTGGCTCTCCGCATAGATGAGCCCCTCGAAGTTGTTCGCCCCCGCCGCCGGGTTGCCGGAGATCGAGACGTCGCCTCCCGACACGATCGTCACGGAATCGCCGGGCGCCGGCTCGAGGTACGGGTTGCCCGAGATCTCGACCGAGCCGGAGGCGTAGATCGAGAGCGCGAAGGGGTCCGACGGCAGGCCGGGGTTCGCCGACAGGTAGACGTTTCCCGTGAAGCAGAAGGTCCCCTCGACCTTGGAGACGTCCTCGAAGTCCCACTTGATCGGCCCCGTGCCGGAGCGCTTCCAGCCGAAGCGGGAGTTGCTGGTCGCGTTGTGCAGCGAGTTGTCGCTCGTGCGCCGGATCCAGCCGTCCGCCTGCCCGATGTAGTCCGCCGTCGCGCACCGGTCGAGCGGGTTCAGGTCGGGAATCGGAATCGGGGGCATGCCGGTCGCGGGGGCGTTCGTCGTCCCGTTCGGATACTTCACCACCTTCGGACCCACCGTGCCGACGGCCCCGAGATGGCCCGCGACGACGACGGCGCTGGCGCCGATCTCGATGTCCCCGTTGGCCTGGAGGCTCCCGCACTTGCCAACGACGCCCATGTCGCCGGAGATCTTCAGGTCGCCGTCGATCGCGACGGCGGGGGAAGGCGGGCCGTAGAAGATGAGGTCGATCGCCGCCTTCGCGCCCTCGTCCGTCACGGCGCTGCACCGGGCGCGGATGCGGTAGTTTCGGTCGACGAGGTTGACGCCGTCGGGGTCCGCGGGATCGTCCGAGAGCTGCACCTTGTACGTGCCGCCCACGCCCGCTTTCCCGCTCGCCGGGATCTCGACCTCCGCGCTCAGCCCGTGCCCGACGAGCACGCCATCGTCGCTCGTCCCCGCGCTGCCGTCGCTGCCGCGGAGCAGCTGGGTGTACGAGACCCCGCGCAGGCTGTCCTCGAGCAGGCGGTGCGCGTGCGCCGCGCCCTGCTCGGCGAGGAGGGTGGCGCGCGCGGAGGCGACACGGTTCTTCGTCGCCCGCGCCTCGATGTCCGAGAGCGAGTAGATCGCCACCGCGAGCATGCTGACCGCGATGAGCCCGAGGAGGGCGGTGGGGAGCGCGAAGCCGTCGCGACCCGGCCGCGCCCGAGAGCCCGCTCGCGTACTCGAGCGTGCCTCGGGAGCGGCGAAAGGCGTCGGCGGCGCGCTGTCTGGCGGCCGCATGCGGCTCACGACGTGGGCTGCGCCCAGTAGACCTGCCGGCGCCACTTCGTGGTCGAGCCGCCGCAGTTGTAGACGAAGGTCGCGTCGCCGCTGATCTCGTTGAGCGACGACAGATCGACGGTCCCGGACTCCTGTGCCTTGTTCTTGCACCAGAACTGCCCGGACAGATTGGGCGTTCCCGAGATCTTGCACTGGCTCTCGGCGTAGATCAGCCCCTCGTAGCTCAGCGCGCCCGAGACGGGGCTCCCCGAGATGTCCACGTCGCCCCCCGACATGATGACCACCGAGTCCCCGGGCGCCGGCGCGAGGTACGGGTCGCCGGAGACCTGGACCGTGCCGGAGGCGTAGATCGAGATGTTGAACGGGTTCGTCGACGTCCCCGGAGAGCTCGGGATGAAGACGTTGCCGTAGAAGCAGAAGGTCGCCTCGACGGCGCCGGTGCCGTCGAAGTCCCACTTTGTCGGGCCGGTGCCCGAGCGCTTGAACCCGAACTTCGCCGTGCTCGTCGCGTTGTGGAGGGAGTTGTCACTCGTCCGCCGGATCCAGCCGTCGGCCTGCGCGATGTAGTCCGCCGTCGCGCAGTAGTCGAGCGGATTCAGGTCGGGGATCGGGATCGCCGGCGTGCCGAGCGTCGGCGTGTTGGTCGTGCCGCTGGGATACGTGATCGGCTTCGGTCCGACCGTGCCGGATGCGGCGAGGTACCCCGCGACCACGGTGGGGGTGGAGCCGACCTCGATGCTCCCGTTCGCCTGGAGCCCGCCGCACTTGCCCGTGATCGACGGCTTTCCGCCGATCTTCAGGTCGCCGCCGATCGCGACGGCGGGAGTCGGCGGGCCGTAGATGATGACGTCGATCGCCGCCTTCGCGCCGTCATCCGTCAGCGCGGTACAGCGGACGAGCACGCGGTAGTTCTTGTCGACGAGGTTGACGCCGTCCGGGTCCGCCGGATCGTCGAGGAGCTGCACCTTGTACGTGCCGCCCACGCCCGCCTTCCCGGCGACCGGGATCTCGACGCCCGCGCTCAGCCCGTAGCCGGTGAGCCGCCCGTCGTCGGCCGTGCTCGCGCTGTTGTCGCTCCCGCGGAGCAGGTTGGTGTAGGAGACGTGCTGCAGGCTGTCCTGCAGGAGCCGCACGGCGTGCGCGGCCCCCTGCTCGGCGACGAGCACCGCCCGCGCCGAGCTGACGCGGTTCTTCGCGGCGTGTCCCTCGACGTCGGAGATGCTGTAGATCGCGGCCGCCAGCACGCTGACGACGACGAGCCCGAGGAGCGCGGTCGGGAGCGCGAGGCCGCGCCGGTTCAGTTGCGCAGATACACCCATGCGATCCTCCGGATGGTCGACGTCGAC
>DASUSM010000057.1:0-16901 GCA_036375115.1 Gemmatimonadaceae bacterium
GCTCGTCGCCGCCTTGAAGCGCGGCGTCGTCGCGATCGTGTAGTTCGTGAGGATCCCGCCGTAGCTCCAGCCGCCGATCCCGAGACGGTCGGGATCGGCGACGCCGATGCGGATCGCCTCGTCCACCGCGCCGAGCAGGTCCACGACCTCCAGGTTCCCCCAGTCGGCGAAGATCGCCTTCTGGAAGTCGGAGCCGCGGCCGGAGCTGCCGCGGTAGTTCACCTCGAGGACGACGTAGCCGTTCGCGGCGAAGAGCTCGCGCTCGATGTCGAAGGCGTGCTCGTCCTGCCCGTTGGGTCCGCCGTGGATGCGGAGGAGCAGCGGATACTTCTGCCCCTCGCGGAAGCCGTGCGGCTTCGTGAGCAGGCTGTGCACCTCGGTGCCGTCCTTGCTCCGCGACGTCAGCTCCTCGACCGTTCCGAGCTGGAGGCCGGCGAAGAGGGAGTCGTTGTGGTGCGTGAGCCGGCGCAGCGCACCCCGGTCGAGGGCGTGCACCTCGGCCGGCATCGTGTCGTTCGCGACGAGCATCGCGAGCGCGCCGCCGGGACCGACGTCCACGCCGTGGACCGTCTGCTTGCCGCGCGTGAGCGGCGTGACCGCGCCGTCGCGCACGCGGACGCGGGCGGCGTAGCGCGTGCGGTCGTCCTCCACCGTGACGACGATGGCCGACCCATCCGCCGTCCACGCCGGATCGCTCACCGCGCGGTCGAGGCTCGCCGTCAGGATGCGCGCCTCGCCGCCGGCCGAGGGCACGATCGCCAGGCGGTCCTGCTGGTACGCGTAGTACTTCGGTTCGCCGGAGCGCACGAAGGCGATCCACCGCCCGTCCGGGCTCCACGCGAGACCGCCGTTGTCCTCCCCCTCGAACGTCGTCAGCTGGCGGGGCTCGGCCCCGGGAGCCGCGTCCACCACCCAGACGTCGAAGTTCTGCGTCCGGTCGGGGTCCTCGCCGCGCTTGCTGACGAAGGCGATGCGCCGGCCATCGGGCGACCAGGCGGGATCGGACTCGTCGTAGATCCCGGCCGTGATCTGCTCGCCCTTCTTCGACGCCACGTCGAAGACGTGGATGTGGCTGCGCCGCGCGCCGAGGTAGCCGCGGTAGTCCTGCTTGAAGCGGTAGCGGTCCACGACGATCGGCGGCTTCGTCTTCGACTTCTTCGTCGTGTCGAGGTCCGCGGGATCGGGGTCGTCGACGACGAGCGCGAGCCGCGCGCCGTCGGGCGACCAGACGAAATCGGAGACGCCCCCCTTGTAGTCGGTGAGCTGCCGCGCCTCGCCGCCGCGCCGGTCGAGCAGCCAGACCTGCGAGCCCTTCACGTCCTCGCCGCGGCCGGAGCGGAAGGCCAGCCAGCGCCCGTCGGGGCTCCAGCGCGGTGCGCTCTCGCTCTCCGCGTCGGTGTGGGTGAGGCGAATGTGCTGCGTCCCGTCCCAGCTCGCCATCCAGACATCGGTCTGGTTGCGATCCTTCGCCGAGTCCGCCGTGGACACGGTGTAGGCGACCCACCGCCCGTCGGGCGAGATGCGGGGATCGCGGACATCGCGGAGGTGGTAGACGTCGCTCGCGCGGACGGCGCGTCTGGCCGGCGTCTGGGCGCCGAGAACGGGCGCGACGAGGAGGGCCAGCAGCAGAGCCCGGGTCGGAGTGCGCATTGCGCTCGTGGGAGAGGGAGGCGGGGTGGGACGACGACGGGGTCGGAACCTGCGATAGTCTACGGTCCCGTCGCGGGGTCTGCCACCACCCGGCGAGCCGATCGAGCGGGGCGATCGACGCGGGAGCCGGCGGAGGGCTCCCGGGGGCGTCCGAGCGCGGACGCGCTCAGGAGGCGGCTTTGTGCGCCGCCGGCGCGACGCGGCCGTGCGCACTCTCGCGCAGTCGCGCGAGGAACGCGGCGGGCCCCGCGCCGTCCGGCAGCGAGCGGAGGATGCGAATCGCGTCGGCGGTCGGGACGGCGATGCCGGCGCTGACCGTGTTCGGATCGACGCCGACCCGCTCGAATTCCGCCAGGAGCTCCCTGAGACCTCGGTCGTCGGTCATGCACCCTCGCTGATCGCGGTCAGCCGAACGGCGACGGGCGCGGACGCACCCGCAGCATTGGTCCCTATTAGGCAAAAATGAAGAATGCGCACGTCGCGCGCCAGATGTTGTTCATGTGGCGCCGCGACTTGGCGTCGCCGAGCTCTGCCATGGGGAGCGGCGTTGCCGGGGCGTGTTCGGCGCCGGCCGACGGCGCCGACGGCGCCGGCCGCCGCGCACCGCCTAACGACGGTCGCGCGGGACGCGGCGCACGCCGCTCATTGCGGAGGGGCGCCGACGAGGCTGATCACCTGGATCGCGCCGTGCTGGTGCCCCGCCCCGAAGCGCATCGTCGCCGACGGCGCGTCGTAGTAGCGGACCATCGCGATCCCGTCCGTCGTCACCTCGCGCAGCGCCTCCGCCCCGCCGAGCCGCGTGCCGTCGAGGTACGCCATCAGCCGCCCCTCCGCGTACACGCTCGTCGAGCCGCGCGAGCGCAGCCAGTTCGGACGGCGCGACGAGACGAGCACGAGGACGTTCTCCGCCCCCGACTCGGCGATCTCGTCCGCGGTGATGACGTCGGAGTCGAAGCCCGCCGTGCGTCCGGGCCCCGCGGCGGGCGCGCAGGCGAGGAGCACGAGCGGGAGGACGAGCGCGGCGAGACGGCGGACGGGGAGGCGCATGTGCTCAGCGGTCGCGGAGGCGGCGGACGAACTTGAGGCCCGACCAGACGTCGTCGATCGCGCAGACCTTGACGTCCACGAGGCCGGCGTCGAGCCCGATGCGGCGTACCACGTCCTCGGTGAGGTCGGTCGGTCGCTTCGAGGCCTTCTTCGGCCAGGCGATCCAGAGCATTCCGGCGCGGTCGAGACGGTCGGCCTCGCACCCGAAGCGCTGCTCGAGCACGGCCGCCGAGTCCACGAACAGGAGTACGAGGTCGACCGGGGCCGTGCGCGACGAGCCGAAGCGCACGCCGCCGGGCAGCGGATCGAGCAGCGCCTCGAAGCCGGTCGGCGCGCCGACGAGGGAGACGCGCCCGCCTTCGGCGATCCCGAGCTTCTTCGCGAGCGGCGTTCCGGAATAGCCGGCCATCGGCGCCTCGGTCCCTCGGTCGGCAGACGGGACTCCCACGATGCGGCGACGGCGCGCGCTCCGCCAGACCCACCCGCCGCGCCGCCGGCGCGTCACCACTGGTCCCGCGGGCGTCGCACCCCCGTCAGCCGCGCTCGAGCGACGCGACGTTCGGCGCCAGCGACTCGCCGACGTAGCAGTGCATGCCGCACCGCACCAGCGAGAGTCGCGTCGTCAGGCGGCGGTAGAAGCTCGCCGGTCGGCGCTGCCAGCCCCGCGTGTCGCCGAGCATCTCGTCGGACGCGCTGAACATCTCGAGGTAGCCGACGCCGCCGAGCAGCGCGCGCATGTTGCGGAGTCCGCGCTCGAGCGCGTCGTCGCGCAGGTAGTTGAGCACGTCGCAGCAGACGACGACGTCGAACGGGCCGTCGAGCTCGAGCGCGTCGAGGTGCTCGACGTCGCCGAGGACGATCCCGCGGCGCGCGCCGTAGCGCCGGACCGCGTACTCGCTCGGGTCCACGCCGACGTAGCGCAGGCGCGGGCGCAGGCGCCGCAGCGGCGCCCGCCACGCCGCCTCGCCGCAGCCGACGTCGAGCACCGAGCGAATCGGCCGGTCGAGCAGGTACTCCGCGACGCCGACGACCATCCGGATCTTGCGCTCCACCTCGGCGGCCGTCTTCACGCGCGAGCGCGGGTCGCGGTACCAGCGCTCGAAGTAGGCGCGGTCGTATCGCTTGCGCGTCACGCGAGGTCGTCCTCGCCGGCATCCGGCGCGCGCTCCAGCATCGGTGCGACGACCTCGTAGTCCCCCTCCGCGAGGCGCGCACAGAGCCGCGCGAGCGCCTCGCCATCGGCGTGCCGGAGCCAGAGCTTCACGTGCGGCGGGTACCCCGACTCGGCGACGAGCGAGAGGAAGCTCGTGCGCGAGACGATCCCCTGCGCGTGGCGCGCCACGACGCGGCACAGCCGCTCCTGATCGGCGACGAGCGGGAGCAGCTCCAGCGTCGTCGCCGCGGAGCGCGAGCGCTCGAGGCAGCGCACGACGCGGCCGACGAGCCGGCGCGTCTCTGCCTCGTCGCCCGCGGCGGAGTCGATGAGGTAGGCGAGCCGCCAGAAGAGGCGTGTCTCGTCCGGCGCGCGCTCCCACCCCGCGGCGTCGCTCTGCGCGACGTCGAGCGGGTCGGCGACGAAGATCGGGAGCAGCCAGGCATCCAGCTCGGAGCGCGAGATGGTGCCGTCGGCGTAGGACCGCAGGCGCGTGACGAGGTCGGGGAGCATCGCGGGAGAGGTGGCGGCGGCACCGCGCCGGAGAATGACGACGAGCCTCGCGTCGCGCCAGCCTCCCGCTCGTCGCCGGCGAGCGGCGGCGGCTCGCCGCTTGCGACGTCCGCCCGCGCGCCGCGATGCCGCGACGCCATCCACGGGAGGAGCGATGCGGGACGAGAAGCACGAGCGCGCGGACGGGAGCGAGACGCCGGCCGCGCCGGAGGCGCCGGCGAAGGAGCACGGAGACGTGCTCGACGACCTCATCCCGCGCGATCTGCGCGAGAGCGAGGGGCACGAGAACGGCGGCCGCCGGAGCAGCGGCCCCGCCGACCCGGAGCGCGGCTAGGGACGGGAGGCGCGAGGCGCGACGTCGCCCTGCGGGGCGTCGCCCTTCGTGGTGCCACGCTCGCGCACGGGTCGCTCCGGCCGCGCCGCGGCGCTCGCCGCCTCCAGGCGGCAGTGGACCTGGCGCATCTGCCGATCGTCGGCGACGTATCCATCGCGCGGGCCGTCGAAGGCCTGCGCGAGCGCGTGCACGTCGCGCATCTCGCGCTCCAGGTAGGTGCGCCAGCCGGGCGCCGCCTCGGACTCGCTCCACCCGGCGACGAGCCACCCCCGCAGCGCCTCGTGGTTCGCGGTGTTGATCCCGTAGACGTGCGGCTCGACGATCCGCTCGTAGCCGTCGTAGACGAAGCGCAGCCGCCGCTTCGCGCGGATCGCGTCACAGATGATCGAGTTCATCGCCCCTCCGTCGAATGACGGCGCCGCGCCGCGCGCGGCGCCGGTCGTCAGTCGCCGCGCAGCGCGTCGGCGAGCCGCGATCGGCCGGCGACGACGAGCTGCGCCGCGGCGCGGCCGTACATCGCGCCGACGACGTTGCCCGTCCCCGAGTATGCGCCGATCGCCCAGACGCCGCGCCGCACCTCGTCGAAGACGGGGATGCCATCCGGCGTGTACGCGACCTGCGCCGCCCACCGGTGCGTGACCGGCGCGCGAACGCCGAGACGCTCCCGCACGATCCGCTCGAGCGCCGCCTGTACCGGCGCCGACGGCACCGGGTCCGCGCCCCACTCCCCCTCCCCGCCGAGATCGCGGAAGCCGCCGATCGCGATGCGCCCGTCCGGGAGCTGCTGCCAGTACTCGAGCCCCCAGCGCGCGTAGACCGGGCGCCGCACGACGCGCGCCTGCACGGGCGCCGTCGCGAGCATCTGCAGCCGCGCCGTGCGAGCCCGACCATCGAGCTCGGGAAAGAGACGCTCGATCGCGCCGTCCACCGCGGCGACGATCGCGCCGGCGCGCACGCGGCCGCGGTCCGTGCGCACCTCTCCGCGCCCGACGTCCACCGCACGCGACTCCTCGTACAGCCTCGCGCCGCGCGCCACCGCGCCGTCGGCGAGGAGGCGGCAGCGCCGGAGCGGCTGCAGCGTCCCGTCCGTCGGCAGGAGGAGCCCGCGGCCCTCCGCGCCCTCGTACCACTCGACGGCGAAGCCGTCGTCGCGCATCGCCTCGAGCTGACGGCGGCAGTCGAGCTCCTCCTCCGGCGAGTCGGCGATGCGCAACGACCCGACCCTGGCGATGGCGCCCGGCGTCTCCGCCGCGATCCGGTCCATCTCGTCGAGCGTCAGCCGGTAGAGCGCGCGTGCGCGCTCCCTCCCGATCCCGGCCACGGTGTCGTGGTAGAAGCGGGCGAGCCCCGCGAGGAAAAAGCCGCCGTTGCGCCCCGCCGCGCCGCCCCCGACCTCGCCCGCATCGATGCCGACGACGCTCGCCCCGAGCGAGAGGAGCTCGCCGATGCACGAGAGGCCGGACCCGCCGAGCCCGATCACGCAGACGTCGGCCTCGACGTCACCGGCGAGCGTCGGGAGCGGGGTGCGGTGTCCGTCGTCCCAGACCGGCCGCGTCGCCTCGAGCGCGGCGCCGCCCCGCGAGCTCACCGATGCGGCCCGTGCTCGTGGCCCGCGGCGCGATGGTCGGTTCGCTGGAAGGCGAGGAAGGCGTGCACGGCGCGCACGGCCTCGTCGCCCTCGGCGCGGATGCGCACCTCGGCGCCGCGCGGACGGTCCACCGCCTCGTAGCGGATCCGGTCGCGCAGCCGCGCCATCTCCGCCGTTCCCGGGACCTCGCGCGCGTGCACGAAGCCGGGGAGCGCGAAGTCGCCGCGCGCGAACGCCGTCGCGATGTCCCGCATGTGCGCGCGGATCGTCGCGATCCCGGCGGCGTCGCCCGCATCCTCGCGGTCGAGCACGATGCGGCCGCCGTCCGGGAGGTCCTCGAAGACGTGCGTCGAGGTGTACTGGTCCACCCCCATCGCGACGCGACCGCGCTCCTGCACCGCGGCGAAGTCCGCGTCCGGGTCCGGCTCGGCGCGCGCCCCGCCGCACGCCGCGACGAGAACGGCGAGGGCGAGCGCCAGCGGTCGCGTCACGGCCGGCACCCGCCGCTCAGCGCTTCGCGTAGACGCGCGTCTGCCCCGTCGCATCGAAGGTCAGCACGTCGTACGGGTCCTTGCGAGCGCCCTCCATCCCCGGGGACCCCATCGGCATCCCGGGCACGGCGAGTCCCGCCACCTTCGGCCGCTCGCGGAGGAGCCTCTGGACGAGGTCCGCCGGCACGTGTCCCTCGACGACGTAGCCGCCGACGACGGCCGTATGGCACGACTGCAGCGCCGACGGCACACCGAGGTTGGCCTTGATCTGCGCCATCGCGGACACGTCGTGCGACGTGACGGCGAAACCGTGGCCCTCGAGGTGCGTGATCCACGCGCGGCAGCATCCGCAGCCGGCGTCCTTGTACACGGTGACGGCCACCGGCGCCAGCGCGCCGGCCGGGAGCGCGCCCGTCGCGAGCAACGCCGCGGCTCCGCCGAGGCTGCGCCGCAGCCATTCCCGACGATCCATCATCTCTCCTCCTGCGGTTGTGCGGCGGACGGAGCGCCCGCGCGCGCGGCGTGAAAGATAGCGATGCGCGAGGGGCCGGCGCACCATCCGGTCGGGCACCGGCGCGACCGGGCTACGGCACGCGCGCCCGCGCGATCGTGTTCGCGTCGGTGCCGAACCAGAGCGTCCGCGTCGGCGCGTGGAAGACCATGTGGCGAACGGCGTTCGGCGTCCCGCCGAAGGGCGTCACGGAGAAGAATTTCTCCGTCGCCGGGTCGAAGCCCACGAGCCGGTTCGGCTGCACGCCGGTCTCGACGAACCAGATCCGCCCGCGGTCGTCCACCTCCATCGCGTACGGCATCGAGCCGGCTCCCGCCGGGTTCGCGAACTCGCGGATCGCGCCGCTCCTGGGATCGAGCCTGCCGAGGTAGCCGCGCGTGTAGTCCACGTACCAGATCGCGCCGTCCTTCGCCGCGACGAGCCGGCGCGCCCGTGCCCGGTCGTGGGGAAGCTCGTACTCGCGCAGCGTCATCGTCGCCCGGTCGACGCTCGCGATCCGGTTCGTGCCGAAGAGGGCGACCCACGGCGTGCCCTGCGCGTCCACGACGATCCCGTAGGGGCGCGCGTTCGCCTGCGCCACCTTCACGGTGCGCACGGCGCCGGTCGACGGAGTGAAGCGGCCGACGACGTTCGCTCCCTGCGCCGTGAACCAGATCTCGTCGCCGCGCCCGGCGACGAGCGTGTGCGGGTCGCGGATCGCCGGATCGGGCATCGGGAACTCACGGATCGCGCCGCTCGTCGGGTCGAGTCGGCCGATGCGCGCGTTCCGGTTCCCGGCATACCAGACGACGCCGGCGTCGTCCACGATCAGGTTGTGCGGATGCGTCCCGTCGGTGATCTCGTAGCGCTGGAAGCGGCCGGACGCGGGATCGAGGCGGGCGATGTAGTTGCCGGCCTGCCCCACGAACCAGACTCGCCCCTCGCCGTCCACGAAGGGGTCGCGCGGGCGCGTACGCTCCCACGGGACGGTCCACTCCGTGATCTGCACCGTGTCGGCCAGGACCGTGTCGGCCGCCCGCCGCGCGGTGTCGGGCGCTGCAGCGGGGGCGGCGAGGATCGCCGCGCCGAGGCAGATGATCGGGACGTGCATGTGGCTCCTCCGTGCGTGGCGCGCCGCGCCGTACCCGTTCACGTTGCGCGCACGGACGTCGGGCGTCAACCGGACACGGGTGCGGCCGACGACGAGCCGCCCCTCATCACCCGACGCCTCGAGCCGCCACGCGTGCCATTTCCGCGCCGCTCCTTCTCCCTGCCGCGCGCGGTGCGCGCCGCGCTCGCCCTGCTCCTTCCGGAGGGAGCCGTCCTCCTCGCCGCCGCGCTCGCCGTGCGGTCGGCGAGCGCGCGCGCCGCCATCGAGCCCGTCCTGCCGTACTTCCTTCCGACGATGCTCGCCATCGGCGCCGTCATCAGCTGGCGCTTCAATCGCGCGCGGCTCCTGCTCGCCATCGTCGTCCTCGCGCTCGCCGAGCGCGCGCTGCGTCTCTTTCCCTCCGCCGCGCCGGGCGTCGAGGACGCGGGCCCGGTCGCGATGCACCTCGCTGCGATCCTCGTCGCCGCGAACCTGACGGCGCTCGCCTTTCTGCGCGAGCGCTCGCTCCGGAGCGCCGATGGACTGCGCCGCATCGCCGCCGTGCTCCTCCAGATCGCCGGCGTCGCCGCCGTCTACGCGGCGTGGCCGCCGGACCTCGGCGATCCGCTCGCCCGCGAGCTCGTCCCGCTCGCGGCGTGGGAGGGAGTCGGGGTGCCGCAGCTCGTCGCGCTCTCGTTCGTGGCGGCGCTCGCCACCCAGGCGGTGCGCGCCCTCTGGCGGCCGGAGACCGTGGCACGCGGCTTCTTCTGGGCGACGGCGGCGGCGCTCCTCGCCTTCGGCTGGTCCGGCGACGCGCTCGCCTCGACGCTCGCCCTCGTCACCGGCGGCGTCGTCCTCGTCGTCGCCGCGATGGAGCACGCGCACGCGATGGCCTATCGCGACGAGCTCACCGGGCTGCCCGCGCGCCGCGCCCTCAACGAGGCGATGCAGCGCCTGGACGGCGGCTACACCGTCGCGATGGTGGACGTGGACCACTTCAAGCAGTTCAACGACCGCCACGGGCACGACGTCGGCGACCAGGTGCTGCGGCTCGTCGCCTCTCGACTCGCGCGCGTGAACCACGGTGGGCGCGCCTTCCGCTACGGGGGCGAGGAATTCACCGTGCTCCTCCCCGGCGTGCCGCTCGACGAGAGCGTGAAGATCCTCGATGCGCTGCGCCGCGATGTCGCCGAGGCGGTGTTCACCCTGCGCGGCGCGGACCGGCCGAAGCGCAAGCCGACGAAGCCGCGGCCGCGCAGGGCGGGCGCACAGCAGCTCTCGGTGACGGTGAGCATCGGCGCCGCCGAGCGGCGCGGGAGGCAGGAGCTCCCCGACGCCGTCGTGAAGGCCGCCGACCGGGCGCTCTACCGCGCCAAGGAAGCGGGGCGGAACCGGGTGGCGAAGTAGCGCGCGCCGTTCAGCAGGGGACGATCCCGACGCGCGAGACGAGCCACCGCCCGTCGGCGCGCAGGAACTGCATCTGGAGCAGGTGCGCCGCCCCGGGGATCCCCGGACAGACCTCCGCGTCGACCTCGAACTCGAGGACGACGATGTCGCGGCTGAGCCGCCCGCCCCCCGCCGGCCGCGCGCTGCGCGCGGCGTCGGCGAGCAGCCCGTCCTGCGTCGCGGCGACGGTGCGCGCCCACTCGACCGGCGAGTCGCCGAGCGAGCGCTCGGCGAGCGCGGCGCTGTCGCCGCGCGCTCCCGCCTCGAACCAGGCGCGCGCGACGGGCGTCAGCTCGCGCCACTGGAGGGTGACCGCCACGCGCGGCGCGGCGAGCGCCCCGAGGAGGAGCACGAGGAGGGCGAGCACGCCAAGCGCGCGGCTCATGCGCCCTCCGCGGGGCGAAGCGGGGTCGCCACGTGCGACGGACGGGCGGCGTGCGCGGCGTGCGCGGCGTGCGTGACGGGAACGGCGGCAGTCGGCATGGACGCTCCTCTCCGCACCTCTCGTGCTCGCGGCCCCCGCCGGGTCATCACGTGATCATCTTCCGCGCGGCACTCACGACGCGCCAGCCGGACTCCGTCGCGACGAGCAGGTAGCGCCCCTCGAAGGCGAACGCCTTCACGTACGACGAGTCGGTCGCCGGCTGCACGCGCTCGGCGGTGAGGAAGAGGCGCAGCGTGTCTCCGCTTGCGCGGAAGACGTCGGAGACGCGCACCGCGTAGCCGGCGGCCGGGAGCGCGCATCGCGGTGCGCGCGCGGCGTCCCGGCGAGCGGGGATGCACGTCGCCCGCACCGTGCCGGCGGCGACGAGCGCCGCGGCGAGCTCGGGGGACAGCTCCCCCTCGTCGGCGTAGCCGCCGCCGGCGGGGAGCTTCACCGGATCGAGCACGAGCAGCAGCTCGGGGCGGAGGTCGAAGCTCGTCCGCAGCGCGGCCTCGTAGGCCGCCGCCTGACGGGCCGGCGCGAGCCGCACGACCTCGGAGGAGCGCCCGCGGGCATCGGCGCGCGGGCGCGCGTCGGCGCTGCCGCCGCAGGCGGCGAGGAGCGACGCGGAGAGCACGAGGAGGGCGCGCCGGCACGGACGCGGCGCGAAGCGGGGAGCGGTCGGCATGATCGGCGGACGATTCCGGTCGGGGCGGAGCAACGACGGCGGGCGCGTGATGCGCGTCACTCGCGCGGTCAGCGCGAGCTCAGCCGGTGCAGGAAGGCGCGCTCGTCGGGCGTGAGGCTGCCGCTCCCCTCGTCCGCGATCTTCCGCTCGATGCGATCGAGCTCCTCGATGTTGAGCGGATGGAGCCCCTCGCGGTTGATGAGCCCCCAGTCCGGCGTCGTCGGGCGCGCCGCCGCGGGACCGCCGTACGTGGCCTTCTCGACCCGGCGCTGGAACTCGGCGCGCGCGGAGCTGCGACCATGCCACCAGAGGAAGAGGAACGCGCCGGCGTAGCCGCCGAGGTGCGCGTAGTGCGCGATCCCATCCATGCGGCCGGAGACGCCCGCCCACAGCTCGTAGACGAAGGTGCCGACGACGAAGAAGCGCGCCTCGATCGGCAGCACCGCATAGAGGTAGATCCGCTGGTTCGGCCAGTAGCGCGCGAAGGCGAGGACGACGCCGAACACCGCCCCGGAGGCGCCGACGATCGATACCGTCGGCGTCAGGAACGAGAGCGCCGCGCCGCCGAGCCCGCTGAAGAGGTAGAGCGAGAGGAAGGCCGGGCTGCCGAGGCGGCGCTCCACCTGCGGACCGAAGAAGTAGAGCGAGAGCATGTTGAACGCGATGTGCCCGAGGCCGCCGTGCACGAACATGTACGTCACCGGCGTCCACGGCATCTCGAGCACGTACATCGGACGAAACGCGAGCATCGCGCCGATGTTCGGACTGCTCCCCGTGACGAAGAACATCACGAGGTTCGCGACGATCAGGCGGAAGACCCAGGGGGACATCGAGGGGGAGTGAGACGGGGAAGACGTGGGACGGAGCGGCCCCGCGCGGCGCGCCGCGCGCGCCGCGCGCGGGCGTTCAGGGAATCGCCATCCCGCCGATGCCGAGGACGACGTTCACGAGAAGGAGGGCGAGCCACCCGAGGACGGCGGTGACCACCGCCTTCCCCGTGCTGACGTCGAGCGCCTGGCGAATGGCGACGATGCCGGCCGCGAGGAGCCAGAAGGCGACGACGACGCGCACGACGGAGCCGAGCAGCGGAAGGATGCCGAGCGCCAGAAAGATCCCCGGCGCCTGGGCGAAGCCGAGGGTGCGCAGCAGCTCGCCCCACGTCGCCGTCCCGCCGAGCAGCTTGTCGCCGATCAGGTAGGTCAGCCCGGCCCACACCGCCCAGCCGACGAGCGCCCCGATGAGCGCGACGACGACGTTCGTCCCTCCTTCGCGCAGCGCCCCGATAGCGGAGGCCACGGCGACGATCGCGACGACGGCGGCCGCCTGCCCCGTCGCCGTCGTGTCCGCCTCCACCTCCTCGTAGGTCGCGATGTCGAAGCGCGCGGCGCCGATCATGCGATCGACGATCGAGCGGGGCGAAGCGGCCATCTCTCCTCCGGATCCGGTGGTCCCGTCCAGTGCGGCCGATCCCGCACGCGCGGAAGATGCGCGATGTGCCGTCCCCGCGACACCCCGAACGCCCGGTCCGCCGCCGCGCATCCCGCCGCGCCGACGCGGCATCCCGCGCGCGACGCGCCGGCGCCGCTCACGAATAGTAGCGGCACATCTGCGCGGCGACGCCGTCGAGGTCGGGGAAGAGACGACGCTCGTCGACGCCGACGAGATCGAGCTGGTCGCGGATGCGGGCCACGTCCGCGGCCGGGACGACGAGCCGCATCAGCGCGTCGGCGAGCCCTTGCTCCTCGAGGAAGCGATCGAGCGAGCGCGAGGTGTCCGAGCAGAGCGTGAAGACCGCCGACTGCGCCACGATCCGCTCGTCGAGCGAGGGGGGCTCGATCAGGCAGGCGAACGGCGTGCGCTCGGGATCCGACTCGAAGAGGCGCCACGGCGAGACCCCCTGCTCGCCGCGCGACTCCGTGCGGTCGAGGGCGCGCGCGACGTCCTGCGGGAGCAGCGACAGCGGCGGGAAGCCGAACGTCTCGTGCACCCGCTGCCAGTCGAGCCGCCACACCGCGCGGTCCGTCCCCCGCCCCGCGCCGACCGTCGCGAAGTGCGCGGCGACGAGCGGCGAGTACGTCCAGTCGAGCAGCCGGGTCGGAAGACCGTGGTGCTGGGCGGCGACGAGCACCTCCCACTCGTCGGTGATCGAGGCGTCCATGTACGGGCGCGAGTACCGCACGAAGTTGCGAAGGATGTGCGCCTCGAGCTTCGCCTTCGTGTGCGGCGGGTCGATCCCGCCGAGGCGGTCGAGGCTCGTGAGGAGCGGACGACTCGCGTCGGCAGCGCCGCGGTAGACGCCGACGTCGCGGCGGTGCCCCGTCACGGGATCCGGCTCGCGCGGTGTGACGTGGTCCACGAGCTCCCCGAGCGTGCGCACGACGATGGTCTCGATCGGCATGCCGCGACCCTGTGCAAGCGTCGCGCTACGGCCCCCGGCCGGCCGCCGCGCGCGCCGCGGCCGGATGCACGAGCGCCCCGGAGCGGTCGCCCCGGGGCACTCGGCCGAGCCGGCCGTCGCGTCAGGCGTCGGGGGTGCGCAGCTCCCGGTCGAACTCGCGCAGCAGGGCGCCGACGTCGCCGTCGGCCCCGTAAGCATCGTCCGGCGGGTAGTCCGCATCGCGCTCGACGAGGTCGTCGTGCACGCGCTCGAGCTCCGCGCGCAGCACCGGGCCGCGCTCCGCGTCCGTCCAGGAGTGTCCTCCCGCGCTCGTCAGGAAGGTCTCCGCGGGATCCGTGTCGGACCGGTCGGGACGATCGAGATTCGGCGACATGCGTCCTCCTCGTCGAGACGGTGAAGGGTCCGGGCGATGGCGTCCGTCGGAGGCCGCGCGGCGCGCGGCGTCCGCCCCCGCAAGCTAGGAAAAACGCATTGCGCTCACAACCCGCGCACGACCCACGCACACGGCCCGACGCGGCGCGGCCGAACGATCGGCGAAGACCGATCGAGCGCGACCGCGCGGCCGGCGGCGCCGGGCGTGCGCGATCCATGCATCTCCGGCGCCCGGACCCGTACCCGGAGACGACGATGACGCACCCTGCCCCCGAGCGCGACCCGATGACCGACCCGATCCCCGAGCATGCGCCGAGCCCCGAGCCGCTCCCGGGACCGGTCCCCGATCCCTCGCGCGACCCGATCCGCGTCGTGAACCCCGTTCCAGATCACCCGTCGCCGGGGATCCACGTCCCACCCGCCGATCGGTGATCGCGGCGCGCTCGCACGGCGCGCTCCGTGGCGGGCGCGGCCGGCGGCGAGGCACCCGGATTGCGCAGGGGGCACCCTCCGCCGGGCGGGCGCGTGACGTGGAACTCCGCAGGCCCGTCCTGAGTACGGCGATCGTGCCGATTGCCCCACCGCTGCACCCAGGACCGATGATGTCGAACGACTGGAAGGCCGGAGACGCCGGCGCCGCCGAGTGTCGCCGCTGCCGCAAGATCGTGCGCACCCGCTACGAGCACCGGACGGTGCGAATGGCACGCACGCGCCTGCACGTCCCCGAGGTCCTCGTGGACGTCTGCACGGAGTGCGATCACACGATCTCCATCCCGCGCCAGTCGCTGGCGCAGCTTCGCGAGATCGGCACCGGGAAGTGAGGAGCGCCGGGTGGCCGCTCCTCAGGGAGCAGGCCGCCCCGCGCGGTAGGCGGCCATCGTCGCGCCGAGCCATGTCGCCCCGACGAGCACCCCGCCGATCACGTCGCTCGGCCAGTGCACGCCGAGATAGAGACGCGAGTGCAGGCTCACGGCGAGCAGCGCGGCGGCAGCCGCCCACGGCCAGCGCCATCCGCGCTCGCGGTGGACCAGCCAGGCGATCGTGAGCAGCACCGCGACGCTCGCGATCGCGTGCCCGCTCGGATACGACGCCCAGGCGAACTGGCCCCGCTTCTCCCAGAGGTCGGGGCGTGCGCGCTCGAAGAGCGCCTTCAGGATCGGGTTGCTCGTGTAGCTGCCGAGCTCGACGACCAGCAGGTGCACGGCGAGGTCGCGTCGCCCTCGCCGGCGATCCAGCCAGATCGCGGCCGCGACGAGCACCGGGATCAGCGTGATGTTCGTGCCGAGCCAGGGGAGCACGAGCATCGCGGCGTCGGCCGGCGCGGGCAGCGGCACGTACAGCGTCTCGAGCACGGCGCGCTCCCACGCACGTCCCGTGTCCCACTCCCCGGCGGCGCGTACCCACGCGCCGTAGGCCGCGCCGACGAGCAGCGCGGCGACGTAGCCCGCGACGATCCGGCTCCAGTACGCTCGCGGCCGGCCGAGCGTCGTGCGCGCCGCGCGTCCCGCGGCTCCGGGACTCACCTCCGCGCGGTCACGAGATCGCGGCGACGAGCATCGACACGAGGCGCGCCGCGATCCAGAGCACGCCGGCGACGATCGCCGCGAGGACGAGGAGTGCGATGACGACGACCGCGGCGGAGGAGCGGCGGGCCCTCGTCGGCTGCTGCAGCCAGCGCTCGAGGAGCGCGACGTTCCGCGAGTTGGCGCGCCAGCCGATGTCGAAGAGGTCGCCGAGCAGCGGGACCGTGCCCGCGAGCGCGTCGAGCGCGGCGTTCCCCGCCATGCGCACGATGATCGACGGCGGCGCGCCGAGGCGCGCCGCGACGACGATCACCCACCCGGACAGCGCCGCGCCGAGCGCGTCGCCGACGCCGGGGACGAGCCCGAGCACGGCGTCGAGCCCGACACGAACGTCGATCCCCGGGATGCGGACGGCCTCGTCGAGCAGCCGCGCGAGCGCGCGGACGGAGCGCAGCCGCGACTCCTGCTCCGCGTCCCGCACCGGCGGACCGCTCACAGCGGCGCCATCGCGCGGCAGGCGCTCTCGTCGTCGGCCGCGCCGAAGCGCGCGCGGGCGAGGCGCACCGGCGCCCCGTCGCGCAGCACGAGGACGAAGAGGTTGTCGTAGTCGGCGTCGCACAGGTCGTCGAAGCGCGGCCCGCCGAGGGCGCCGACGATCGCCGGCACGGTGTTGCTGTGTCCGACGACGAGCACCGCGCCGTCGCGCGGCGCGGCGCGCACGGCGCGCGCGACATCCGCCGCGTGCGCGTCCGCCGGTCCCGCGGCGGCGACGACCACCGGCTCGATCCCGAGCGCGCCCGCGATCGGCGCCGCGGTCTCCCTCGTCCGCACGAACTGGGTCGTCACGACGGTCCCGATGCCGGCGTGGGCGAGCGCCTCGGCGAGCGCGGTGGCACGGGCGCGCCCCGCCTCGCTCAGCGAGGGATCGCGCGAGGCGTCGATGCGCTCGGCGTGGCGCACGACGTAGACGACGAGTGGCGCCCCGGCGGCGTGCGCAGCGGCGGTGCGGGCACCGGTGCCGGAGGGCGGTGCCGGGGCCGGCTCGGCGCGCGGGAGCGCGGGCGCGCAGCCGGCGAGCAGGAGCGCGCCGAGCAGGGCGGCGTGCGCCGCCGCGGCGCGCGAGGGACGGCGTCGGTCCGGGGAGAGGCGGGTCATCGGGGCCGGGAGAGGTGTCGGGCCGGCGGGCGCCGGCGCCGCGGAATGGTCGCTTCCTGCCGGGCTCGCGTCCAGCCCGGACGGGGCGGGTGCGCCGTCGCGACGCGAGGTCCCGAAGCGTCCTCCCCTGGACCGTACCATCGGTTCGTCGCGCGGGCGCGGCTGGCACGAAGAACGCAGTAGCGAAATTTGCCGAGTCCGGCAGACGATGCGTCGGGCCGCGGTGGCCCCCTCGGCGAACCCCACTCTCGTCAGGAGTCGACGATGGCGGACGTCCAGATTCAGCAGACCCCGGATCGCGGCAGCAGCTCGTGGGTCTGGGTGATCCTCGTGCTCGTACTGCTCGGGATCATCGCGTGGTTCGTGTTCGGTGGAGGAATGGGCGGCGACGGCGGCGGCGACGTCGACGTGAACGTCGAGGCCCCGGCGCCGGGTGGCGGCGGTGGCGGTGGTGGCGGCGGTGGGACGCCGCCGCCGACGCCCTGAGCGGCCGCTCCGGGCGACGTGACGCACGAAGGCCCCGGGAGCGCGGCCGCGCT
>DASUSM010000058.1:0-2937 GCA_036375115.1 Gemmatimonadaceae bacterium
CTCGTCCTCGTGCCGACGCGCGAGCTCGCGATGCAGGTCGCCGAGGCGGTGCACAAGTACGGGCGCGAGCTCGGCACGCGCGTCCTCCCCATCTACGGCGGACAGGCGATCCAGCAGCAGCTCCGCTCGCTGAAGCGCGGCGTGGACATCGTCGTCGCCACTCCCGGGCGCGCCCTCGACCACATCGACCGCGGCTCGCTCGACCTCTCGGGCGTGCGGAGCGTCGTCCTCGACGAGGCCGACGAGATGCTCGACATGGGCTTCGCCGAGGACCTCGAGACGATCCTCGCCGCGCTCCCCGAGGAGCGGCAGACCGCGCTCTTCTCCGCGACGATCGCGCCGCGCATCCGCGCACTCGCCGAGCGCCATCTCGACGACCCCGCGCGCGTCACGATCGGACGCCAGCAGGCGGCGCCGGGCGAGGTGCCGCGCGTGCGGCAGACGGCGTACGTCGTCCCGCGGCAGCACAAGGTCGCCGCGCTCGGGCGCATCCTCGACATGGAGGCGCCGACGTCGGCGATCGTCTTCTGCCGCACGCGCACCGAGGTGGACGAGCTCTCCGAGACGCTCTCCGGGCGCGGTTACCGCGCCGAGGCGCTGCACGGCGGCCTCTCGCAGGAGCAGCGCGACCGAGTCATGCGCCGCTTCCGCGACGGCACGAGCGACCTCCTCGTCGCGACCGACGTCGCTGCGCGCGGGCTCGACATCGAGCACGTCTCGCACGTCGTCAACTTCGACGTCCCCTCGGCCGCCGACGCCTACGTCCACCGCATCGGGCGGACGGGGCGCGCCGGCCGCGAGGGGGTCGCGATCACGCTCGCCGAGCCGCGCGAGCACCGCATGCTCCGCAACATCGAGCACCTCACGCGGCAGAAGATCGCCGTCGAGCGCGTGCCGACGATCGTGGACCTCCGCGCGCGCCGCCTCGAGCTCACGCGCGCCGCCCTGCGCGAGACGCTGCTCGCGGGGGAGCTCGACGACTACCGCGTCGTCGTCGAGTCGCTGAGCGAGGAGTTCGACCCGATGGATGTCGCGACGGCGGCGGTGAAGCTCGCCCACCAGGGGAGCGCCGAGGCCGAGGAGGCGGAGGAGATCCCGAGCGTCGCGATTCCCGACGACCGTCCGTCGCGCGACCGCGCCGGGAAGCGCACCGACCGGTTCGCCGAGCGCGGCCCGCGCCGCGGCGACCGCGAGGCGGGGGGACGTCCGGCGCGCGCGCCGCGCCGCGGCGCCGGACGCGGCGACGCCGACGTCACGCGGCTCTACATCGGTCTCGGCCGCAAGGCCGGCGTCCGTCCGGGCGATCTCGTCGGCGCGATCGCGAACGAGGCCGGGATCGACGCGAAGACGATCGGCGCGATCGACATCGCCGACCGCTTCTCGCTCGTCGAGGTCCCCGGCGACGCGGCCGAGGCGATCCTCGACGCGCTGCGCGGCACGACGATCCGCGGGAAGAAGGTGATGGCGCGCCGCGACCGCGAGGAGTGAGCGCCGGACGTCGTCAGGCGACGGCGGAGCGCGACGCGCGCGCGCTTCCGCCGAGCAGGTCGCGGAGCGGGTTGCGCGCCTTCATCGCCCTGGCCCAGCGGTCCCCGTCGCGCGCCGCGCGATCGGGGACCGTCTCGATCGTGAAGGCGCGGGGATCGAGGTCGTCGTCGAGCTCGTCCCACGCGAGCGGCGTCGAGACGGTCGCACCGGGCTTCGCGCGGACGCACCACGCCGCGGCGACGGTCTTCCCGCCGATGTTCTGGAGGTAGTCCACGTAGACCGCGCCGGCCGGGCGCGCGCGCACCGAGCGCTCGATCGTCGCGATGCGCGGGTGGCGCTCGGCGACGCGCGTCGCCACGAGCTGCGCGAGGAGGCGCGCCGTCTCCTCCGGCGTGCGCGGCGGGAGCGGCAGGTAGACGTGCAGCCCGGAGGAGCCCGACGTCTTCGGCGCGCCGCGCAGCCCGAGCGCGTCCATCTCCTCCTTCACCGCGAGCGCGACCTCGACGACGCGCGCGAAGGGCGCCTTCGGCCCCGGGTCGAGATCGACGATCGTGTAGTCGGGCGTCGCGAGCGATCCGACGCGCGCGTGCCAGGGATCGACGGAGATCGCGCCGAGCTGAATCGTGTGCAGCAGTGTCGCGAGCGAGCCGCCGACGAAGCGTAGGCGCGTCGTCCCGTTCGCCTCCTGCACCGGCTCGACGCGGACGCCGTCGGGCGGCTCGGC
Organism: Gemmatimonadaceae bacterium; assembly: GCA_036375115.1. Classification (GTDB taxonomy): domain Bacteria; phylum Gemmatimonadota; class Gemmatimonadetes; order Gemmatimonadales; family Gemmatimonadaceae; genus DASUSM01. The sequence goes on from DASUSM010000058.1 coordinate 2,213, forward strand.
GGGCGCGCGCTGCTGGTAGAAGGCGGGGCCGGCGATCCCGCGCGGGAAGCGGCGCAGCACGAGCGGGCGGTCCGCCATCGTCGGCAGGACGAAGGGCGACATCCGCGCGTAGTAGCGCAGGAGGTCGCCCTTCGTGATCCCGTCCTTCGGGAAGACGACGCGCGCGAGGTGCGTCAGCTCGAGCGCCGCGCCGCCGGGGAGGCGGAGGGTGCCGTCGCCCCCCGCCTCCTCGATCGCCGCGAGCCGCTCGACGAGCGCGGCGCCGCGCGCGGCGCGCGCCATCGTCAGGCGGTCTTCTTCCGGCGGCTGCGCGTCGCCGTCTTCTTCGCCTTCGCGCCGCCGGCGCTCTTCTTCCGCGTCTTCCCGCTGCCGCGCTCGAGGCTCGCCTGGAGGCGCGACATGAGGTCGATGACCTGCGTGTCGCCCGTGTCGTCCGCCGGCTCGGGGACCTTGATCTTCTTCCCCTTCATCTTCGCGCGGATGAGCTTCATCAGGTTCGCGCGGTACTCGTCGGTGTACTTCTCGGGGTCGAACGGCTCGGCGAGGTTGGCGATGAGCTGCTCGGCCATCTGCAGCTCCTGCGGCCGCACGAGCTCCGACGATGGGAAGTTCATCGTCGTCGGATCGACGAGCTCGGCGGCGAAGCGCATGAGCTCGAGGACGAGCGCGTCGCCGACGACGCGGATCCCGGCGAGGTGCTGCTTCTGGCGGACGACGATCTTCCC
>DASUSM010000059.1:0-2457 GCA_036375115.1 Gemmatimonadaceae bacterium
GCGGTCGGTTGCCGCGCGGAGGTGCTCGAGCGTCGGGACCCAGACGCGCGCGTTCGTGAGCATCCCGTGGAGGAGGACGAGCGGCGGCGTGTCCGCGGCCGAGCGCTCGGGGTCGCCGGAGTCGCGGACGTGGAGGGTGCCGAAGGGGGCGGGGATGTCGAGCTGGCGCATGCTGGCGGGGGCATCCGGGATCGCAGGATCGCGCCCAACGATGCGGCGTCCCGTCCGCGCCGTCGAGTCTCGTCCGACCGTGGCGACGACGCCACACTCCCCGGCCGGCGAGGAACGTTTGCAGCCGGGCGACACGGGACGTACTATGGATGCCCTTCGGACCGGGTACCACCGCCGCGTCGCATCGTGTCGCCCAGGGCGACCGGCGCCTGCTCGAGCACACGGGGCGACTCCCACACCGGCCGCGGCCGGAGGTCCTCATGCCGTACTCGCGCGCGATCCCCTCGCTGGCGCTCCTCGTCGCCCTCTCGGCGCTCGCGATACCGTCCACGTCCGAGGCGCAGAGCGTCGGCGCCCGCATCAAGCAGAACGCCAAGGCCCGGATGGACGCGCGGAAGAAGGCGTCCGAGGACAGCATCGTCGCCGCCGCCTCGAAGATGGTGGACTCGACCGCCGAGAAGACCGGCCGCGGGGTGGACGCGACCGTGAACAAGGTCGGCACCGTCGTCGACACGGCGATGAACCGCACGGAGCGCGGCATCACCTCGGCGGCGACGGCGCTCACCGGCGGACGCGAGGACCCGATCGCGAGCGAGCTCGAGGCCGGCCGCGCCATCGTGCGCACGCTCGTCTGGGTGGAGGGGACGGCGGAGCTGGATCCGCGGTCCGACGCCACCGTCGGACGCATCGCGAAGGCGATGCGCGCGACGGAGTCGGTCTACCTGATCGAGGCGCACGTCGCCGACGGCGGGGACGCGGCATCGAGCCAGGCGCTCACCGACGCGCGCGCCGCGGCGCTCAAGGCGCGACTCGTCGCGGCGGGGGTGCCGGCGGGGCGGCTGTTCGCGATGGCGTACGGCGCGACGCGTCCGCCGACCGACGGCGGCGAGGCGGAGCGGATCGAGCTGGCGCCGATGCAATGACGTCGTAGCACGGACGGCGGCGCAGCCGCGTCGCGTCCGGGACATCACACCCCGCGGAGGTCGAGATGCACGGACGACTCCCCATCGCCGCGCTCGCGGCGCTCGCCAGCCTGTCGCTCTGCCCACCCCTCGCCGGCGCGCAGGGCGTGCGAAGCGCGCAGCGGTCCGTCGTCGCCTCGACGGGGAGCGCGCTCGTCGTGGACGGCGCGCCGGTGGCCGTGGGGAGCGCCGAAGGCGGCGTCCTGACCGCCGACGTGATCGCCGCTCAGGCCGGACCGGACGGATCGACGAAGAAGCACCTCGGCCCGACGCGCGTCGAGGACCTCGTCGTGCAGGTCGGGCTCGACTCGAAGGAGATGCTCGACTGGATCGGCGCGACGTGGCGCGGCAACGCGGCGCCGAAGAACGTGACGCTGCAGACGGCCGACCACAATCGGAAGGTCGTCGCCGAGCGCGAGTTCTCGAACGCGCAGATCGTCGAAACGACCATTCCGGCGCTGGACGGCTCGAGCAAGGAGCGCGGCTGGATCACCGTGCGCGTCGCGGCGCAGGGCGTGTCGCAGAAGGCGGGCTCGGGGGCGATGTCGAGCGCCGCCGCCGTGGGGGCGAAGCAGAAGGCATGGATGACGTCGAACTTCCGCCTTCGCCTCGGCAATCTCCCGGCGAATCGCGTGTCGCGCATCGAGTCGTTCACCGTGAGCACCGGGACGCCGTCGTCGGCGCGCGGCGCGGGGGCGTCACGCGAGGCCGTGCGTGCGGCGCCGGCCGGAGGGGACCGGATCCCCAACCTGACGGTGACCTTCTCCGACGCCGACGCGAAGGCGTGGACCGACTGGTACGACGCCTTCGTCGTGAAGGGGAACAACGGCGACGCCGCGGAGGTGAACGGGGCGATCGAGCTGCTCGGGCCGGACCTGAAGGAGCCGATGGCGACGATCACGCTCGGGAACTGCGGGATCGTCCGGCTGGCGCCGGCGGCCGCGGAGGGGGCGGGCGACAGGGTCGCGCGGACGACCGCAGAGCTGTACTGCGAGCGGATGACGCTCGACAGCGGCGCGACGATGTGAGTCGCAGGCACGGGGATCGTCGTCCCGCCGCCGTCGGTCCTCGCGAAACGGTGACGGGCGTCATTCCGCTGGAGCGGTTTCCCGCGGAATGACGCCCGCCGGCGCTACGGCCGCCTGCTCTCCATCCGCTGCTCCGGCCGCTCCCCCGCCTCGCCCATCCGCCGCGCCGTCCGCCGGTCGAGCGACGGCCTGACGACGCGGCCCGCCGGCCGCCCCGACGCATCGAGCGCGACCGGCGGTCGCGGGAGGGGGACCTCGCGCAGCTCGAGCGGCGGGGCCTCGGGCTCGAGGCGCAG
>DASUSM010000060.1:0-8575 GCA_036375115.1 Gemmatimonadaceae bacterium
CCGAACGAGTGCAACGCGCACCCGCACCACGACTGCACCGGCACCGTCGCCGTCGTCCATAACGGGATCGTCGAGAACGCGTCGGCGCTGCGGCGGATGCTCGAGGCGCGCGGCCACCGCTTCGTCTCCGACACCGACACCGAGGTGCTCGCGCACCTCATCGAGGCCTCCTTCGACGGCGCCCTCGAGGACGCCGTCGTCGAGGCGCTGCAGCTCGTCGAGGGGACGTACGGGATCGCCGTGCTCTCCAGCCGCGATCCCGACAAGATCGTCGCCGCGCGGAAAGGGAGCCCGCTGCTCGTCGGCGTCGGCGACGGCGAGCTGTACGTCGCGAGCGACGTCGCCGCGATCCTCAAGCACACGCGCGACGTCATCTACCTCGACGACGGCGAGCTCGCCGTGCTCACGCGCGGCGGCCACCGCGTCATCGACCTCGACTCGGGGCCGCGCGAGAAGGGGATCAGCCGCATCGACTGGGACATCGACCAGATCGAGCGCGGCGGCTACGCCCACTTCATGCTCAAGGAGATCTTCGAGCAGCCGGCGTCGCTGGAGAACACGATGCGCGGCCGCGTCGTGCTCGAGGATGGGAACACCAAGCTCGGGGGGCTGAACCTCTCGCACGAGGACCTCCTGCGCATCGACCAGATCGTGATCACCGCCTGCGGCACGAGCTGGCACTCGGGGCTCATCGGCGAACAGATGATCGAGGAGCTCTGCCGGATCCCCGTCTCCGTCGAGTACGCGTCGGAGTTCCGCTACCGCAACCCGATCGTCACCGACCGCACGCTCTGCATCGTCATCTCGCAGTCTGGCGAGACGGCGGACACGCTCGCCGCGATGCGCGAGGCGAAGCGGCGGGGCGCGAAGACGCTCGGCATCGTCAACGTCGTCGGCTCGACGATCGCGCGCGAGGACGACGGGGGGATCTACACGCACGCCGGGCCGGAGATCGGCGTCGCCTCCACGAAGGCGTTCACGAGCCAGGTGATGGCGCTCGCCCTGCTGACGCTGAAGCTCGCGCGCAAGCGGGACGTCTCCGTCGTCCGCGGGCGCGAGATCGCGAAGGCGATGCTCGAGCTCCCGGCGAAGATCCAGGAGATCCTCGATCGCGCGCCGGAGGTCGAGCGCATCGCCGACGAATTCGTCGATGCGACGAACTTTCTCTACCTCGGCCGCGGCTACTCCTTCCCGGCGGCGCTCGAGGGGGCGCTGAAGCTGAAGGAGATCAGCTACATCCACGCCGAGGGCTATCCCGCGGCGGAGATGAAGCACGGGCCGATCGCGCTGATCGACGAGAACATGCCGGTGGTGTTCGTCGCCCCGCACGACGCCGTCTTCGACAAGGTCGTGTCGAACGTGCAGGAGGTGAAGGCGCGCGGCGGCCGGGTGATCGCGATCACGAGCCGCGAGGAGGAGGCGCTCGAGGGGAAGGTGGACTACGAGTTCCGCATCCCCGAGACGCTCGACATGTTCAACCCGATCCTCACGGCGATCCCGCTCCAGCTCCTCGCCTACTACATCGCCGTGAAGCGCGGGCTGGACGTGGACCAGCCGCGGAATCTCGCCAAGTCGGTGACGGTGGAGTAACTGCGGGGACCGGGGACCGGCTGGGGACCGGGGACCAGGGACCGGAAAGACAGCCTGCCCCTCCGGTCCCCGGTCCCCGGTCCCTGGTCCCTGCAGTTCACGCCTCCAGCTTCGTGCCCGTGTTCGGCGCGGCCTTCGTGTCCGCCCTCGGGTGCGCCTCCGGTCCGGCGTCCACCCGCTCCGTCCGCACCTCGACCTTCACCGCGCCGTCCTCGGGGACGATCCCCCTCCCGTACCGCCGGCTCCACGCCTCGGTGAACTCCGCGCCGAAGAGCACGAGGATCGACGCGTAGTAGATCCAGACGAGGAGGAGGGCGAGCGATCCCGCCGCGCCGAACGCGCTCCCCGGCTCGCTCCGGCCGAGGTAGAAGCCGATCAGGAACTTCCCGAGCACGAAGAAGAGGGCGGTGACGACCGCGCCGACGATCACGTCGCGCCACTCGATCTCCGCGTCGGGGAGCACCTTGTAGATCGCCGCGAAGAGCCCGGTCACCACGGCGAAGGAGATCGCCGTGTTGACGATCTCGAGCAGCACCGTCGAGACGCCCGGCACGAGCCGCCCGAAAGCGCTCCCCATCGCCGAGAGCGCCGCGCTGATCGCCAGAGAGACGAGGAGCAGGAAGGCGATCGCGAGCACCATCCCGAGCGAGAGGATGCGCTTCGTGACGAAGTTCCGGAGCCCTCCCTTCGCCGGGTCCGGCTGCACCGACCACGCCCGGTTGAGCGAGCCCTGGAGCGCCATGAAGGCGCCCGTCGCGCCGAAGAGCAGCGCGCCGATGCTGACCATCGCGGCGAGCGGACGGTTGACGTCGGGCCGCTCCGCGGACTCCATGATCGTGCGGATCTGCGCGCCGCCCTCGGCGCCGAGCAGTCCACCGATCTGCCGCTCGACTTCCCCCTGCACCTGCGCCGGGTCGAGGACGATGCTCGCCATCGCGAGGAGCAGGACGAGGAGCGGCGGCAGGGAGAAGACGGTGTAGTACGAGAGCGCGGCGGCGAGCCGCGCGCAGTCGTCCTTGAAGAAGTCCTGCACGCTCTCGCGGAGCAGCTCCCAGGTGTTCCGTGCGAGCGACCCCACGGCGATCATCGCGCGCTGTCCCTCGCCGGGGCGGAGTCGGCCGGCGCGGCCGCGGAGTCGATGGCCGGGACCGCCGCGGAATCGACGACCGGCGCGGCCGCCGGCGGGGCTGTCGCCGCCCTCGTCCTCGTGGACAGCGTCACGCTCGGCGTGTCGCGCCCCTCGACGTGCACGCGGATCGTCGCCGTGCCCGCGGCCGGGCCGGCGAACCAGGTCGCCGTCGCGATCCCGCTCGAGTCCGTGTGCGCGACCTCCGGCGTCACGGCGAGGCCGTTCCGCGCCTCGAAGGCGACGGGGACGCCGGGCTGCGCCGCGCCGCGCCAGCTCGTCACGCGCACCGTCAGCGTCCCCGACGCGCCGGCCGGGATCTCCGCGTCGGGCCCCTGGAGGACGTCGAGCGACGGGCGCGTGAAGCGCGGGATGGCGATGGCGAGGAGCACGCCGACGATGAGCGCGACGACGACGAGCTCCATCACGGCGATCCCACGGCGGGCGGCGAGAACGATCATGGCGGTCACGGGGTGACTCGGGTCGGCGGCACGGACGTTCGCCCGCCGACGCTACGCTCCACCCGATCCTTCTGCAACCACCGGTCCCGCCGCCGCCGGGCTTCCCCGTCCGTCCGGACCCGGCTTTATTCCCCGGCGCGACGGAGCGCGCCGTACGGGACGGCCGCGCCGCGCCACCCGAACTCCATGCGCGTCCTCGTCCAGCGCGTCTCCCGCGCCGAGGTCCGCGTGCGCCGGCCGGACGCCGGCGCGCGCGTCGCCGGCCGGATCGATCGCGGCTTCGTTCTCCTCGTCGGGCTCACGCACGACGACGGCGAGGCGCAGCTCGCCTGGATGGCCGACAAGATCGTCGGCCTGCGCCTCTTTCCCGACGAGGACGAGAAGATGAACCGCTCGCTCGCCGACGTGGGCGGCGCGCTCCTCGTGGTCTCGCAGTTCACGCTCTACGGCGACGCGGAGAAGGGGAGGCGCCCGAGCTTCGTCGACGCGGCGCGTCCGGAGGCGGCGATCCCGCTCTACGAGCGCTTCGTCGCGCTCCTCCGCGAGCGCGGGCCGCGCGTCGAGACGGGGGAGTTCGGCGCGATGATGGACGTCGAGCTCGTGAACGACGGACCCGTGACCCTCTGGCTCGAGCGATGACGACGCCGCGCATCATCCTCGCGTCGGCGTCGCCGCGTCGGCGCGACCTGCTCACGCTGATCGGCATCCCGCACGAGGTGCGGCCGGCGGACGTGGACGAGACGCTCCTCCCCGGCGAGGGCCCCGACGAGCACGCGGAGCGTCTCGCCCGCGCGAAGGCGACGCTACTCGCGTCGCGCGCCCCCGATGCGCTCGTCGTGGGCTCCGACACGATCGTCGTCGTCGATGGCGCGATTCTCGGCAAGCCCGCCGACGAGGCGGACGCGGCGCGCATGCTCCGCACCCTCGCCGGCCGGCGCCACACGGTGCACACGGCGGTCGCCGTCGCCCGCGGCGGCCGCGTCGAAAGCGGCGTCGAGCGCGTCGGCGTCACCTTCCGCCCGCTCACCGACGCGGACATCGCGAGCTACATCGCGACCGGTGAGCCGATGGACAAGGCGGGCGCGTACGGCATCCAGGGCTACGGCGCGACGATCGTCGAGCGGATCGAGGGGGACTACTTCGCGGTGATGGGTCTCGCGCTCGGCCGGCTCGTCAGGCTGATGGAGCGTCTCGGCGTGCGCTACGTCTTCGGGCGCGTCGAGGAGATCGGGCGCTAGGCGCCCTCACCGGTCGGCGACCGCGACGAGCGTCTCGTGCAGCGCGAGGAAGAGGAGCGCGCAGACGACGACGAAGATGGGGATCGCGTCGAGGCCGAGGCGCTGGCCGAGCACGCCCGCGACCGCCGGCAGGAGGGCGACGCCGAGCGTCGCCGAGCTGATCTGGAAGCCGACGGCGTGCGTCGCCACGTCGCGCCCGATCCGGCGCGGCGTCTCCCCCATGAGCGCCGGGAAGATCGGCGCGATCGAGAAGCCGAGCGTCGCGAGCCCCGCGGCGGCGACGGCGAGCGGCGCCGTCGGGAGCGCGACGAGCGCCGCGCCGCACACCGCGCCGAGCGTGCCGAGGCGGAGCAGGCGGACGGGACCGATGCGCTCGACGACGAAGCCGAGGAGGACGCGCCCCGCGAGAAGGCTCGACCAGTAGAGCGTGACGAGCGCTCCCGCCGTCTCCGCGGTCGCTCCGCGTGCCTCGACGAGGACGGTGTAGCTCCACTGCCCGGCGACGACCTCGAGCCCCGCGTAGACGACGAACAGCGCGAGCTGGAGCCAGAGACGCGGCCGGCGCAGCAGCGCGCTCGCGCCGCCGGCGAGCGGCGGTGGGGCCGCTGCCTCGGCGACGGCCGCGTCGCGCGGTGCGTCCGCGGCCCACCGGTGCCGCGCCGCCGTGTACGCCGCCGCGAGGAGGGCGAGGGTCGCCGCGATGACGGCGTAGCCTGCGCGCCACGACGCACCGCGCGCGAGCACCGCGGTCATGAGCGCCGGCCCGATCGCCGCACCGACGCTGTACGCGGCGTGCAGCCAGGTCATGTGCCGAGCCGGAAAGTGGTGCGCGGCGTAGGCGTTCAGCCCCGCGTCCACCGCGCCGGAGCCGAAGCCGACGATCGTCGCCGCGAGGAGAAAGACGACGAAGGCCGGCGCGGCGGCGAACCCGGCGACGCCGAGCGCGGCGAGCGCGGTGCTCGCGGCGAGCAGCGCGCCGATGCCGAGGCGGTCGACGAGCCGCCCGGCGACCATGCCCGAGAGGAACGAGGCGACCGCCCCCGCCGCGATCGCCGCGCCGAGCGCCGCCTGCGGGAGGTCGAAGGCATCGCGCACGGAGGGCCAGGCGACGCCGGGCACGGCGTCGGGGAGTCCGAGACTGACGAAGGCGAGATAGCCGAGCGCGAGGAGGACGGGCGCCGGGCGGCGCGACGCCGCCGCGTCGTGCACTAGCGCCGGGCGTCGAGCGCCGCGCTCCCCGCCGCGTAGCGCTCCTTCCACACGCCGACCTTCTCGAGCACGTCCGCCACCGTGATGCGCTCCATGCGCCCGTGGCGGTACTCCGCGCTCACCGGATAGTCCTCGCCCGGGTCGCCGTAGCGGTCGATGAGCAGGTCGTGAGAGCGGCGGTACGGGCCGACGCGCTTGGGGTTCGTGTAGCCCATCAGCGCGATCGTCGGCCGGTCGAGCGCGATCGACATGTGCAGCGGCCCCGTGTCCGGCGAGAGCACGAGCGCGGAGCCGTCGAGGATCCAGACGAGGTCGCGCAGCGGGACGCCGAGCGTCGTCAGCGGCCGATGCTTCGCGCGCGCGAAGATGACGTCCTGCGCCGCGAGCTCGCGCGGATGGCGCCCCCCGACGAGCACCGGCTGGAGGCCGTGGTCGAAGTACAGCGCGTCCACCACCTCCGCCCAGCGCTCCGGCGGCCAGTCCTTCTCCGCCTTGCTCGTCCCGACGACGATCGACGCGACCGGGCGCTCGATCGGCGCGAAGAAGGCGCGCTGCGCCGGGCGCTCGTGCTCCCACGGCCCGAGGTCCCACGTCACGGGCTCCGCGGGGATGCCGAGGTAGTCGAGGAACTCGAAGTACTGGTCCTGCACGTGCTGCGGCGCGTGGGGCGGAATGCGCAGGTTCGTGAACAGCCAGTTCGCGTCGCGCGCGCGCCGGACGTCGAAGCCGAGCTTGTACTTCGCGCGCGCCATCGCCGTCACGATCCCGGCCTTGAAGTACACCTGGAGGTTGATCGCGAGGTCGAACTCGCGCTTCGCCAGCTCGCGGCGCACGTCGCCGAAGGCGGCCCACCCCTTCGACCGGCTGAAGCCGATCACCTCGTCCACCGAGGGGTGGCCGCGCACCATGTTCGCCGGTCCGGGCTGCAGCACCCACGTGATGCGCGACGCGGGATGGGCACGCTTGATCGCGTTGACGAGCGGCAGGACGTGCACCGCGTCGCCGACGGCGCTCATCATCACGATCAGGATCCGGTCGAGCTTCAGGTCGGCGGGGCGCGGCACGAGCGGGACGATCGGGTGAAGGAGACGCCGGCGCGCCGGCGACGGCCCCTGAACATAGCCGGACCGGCGCGCGCCGAACACCGCCGCGGAGGCGCGCCGGTGGCGGGTCCCGGACCGCCGGACTAGACTGTCCTCGACCCGTTTCCCGCCGAGAGTGACGCCTCCCCCGACGCTTCCGCCGCGACCGCACCGCATCCTGCTCGTGCAGCTGCGCCGCCTCGGCGACGTGCTCCTCTCGACCCCGCTCCTCGAGGACCTGCGCGCCGCGTTTCCCGACGCGCGCATCGACTACCTCGTCGGCCGCGCCGCGGCGCCGCTGCTCGCCGGCGAGCCCCTCGCCGGCGAGCTGCTCGTCTACGATGCCGCGCACCCGATCCGAGAGATCCACCGCCTGCGCGCGCGGCGCTACGACTGGGTGATCGACCTGCAGTCGAGCCCGCGCACCTCCCACCTCGCGCGCCTCTCCGGCGCGCGCGTGCGCGCCGGGTGGGCGATCCGCGGCCTCTGGCGCTTCATGTACACGCACCGGCTCCCGCGTGGCGGGCCGCCAGAGTACGTCGTCCGCGAGCGGCAGCGGATGCTCGAGCTCCTCGGCGTCTCCGTCGCGCCGCGCCGCCCGCGCCTGCATCCGGACGACGCCGAGCGCGAGGCCGGAGAGCGCGTGCTCCGCGCGAGCGGCATTCGTGACGGCGACCGCATCGTCGCCTTCACGCTCGGCGCGGGCGAGCGGAGCAAGGAGTGGCCGTCGCGGCGCTGGGCGGAGCTCGCCCGCGCCCTGCGAGCGCGGGGAACGGTCCCGCTCCTCTTCGAGATGCCGGGCGACGCCGAACGGGTCGCGGCCTTTCGCGACGCCGGCGGCGACGCCGTCGTCGTCCGCCTCCCCGAGCTCCGGCGTTTCCTCGGCGCGCTCGCGCACTGCGACGTCTTCGTCGCCGGCGACACCGGGCCGGCGCACATGGCGACGGCGCTCGACGTGCCGACGGTCACGCTCCACGGGCCGACCAACCCCGCCAACTGGAGCGCGCGGCTGCCGATCACGATGCCGCTCCGCCGCAACGCGGATTGCCCCGCCTGCGCGCGAGGGCGGGGCGCGGCGAGCGAGGGACACGATTGCATGGGTGGCATCGATGTGCCCGCGGTGGAGGCGGCGGTCGCGGCGCTCCTCGCCGCGCAGCCGGCGGGCGCCTCGCGCTTCGCACGGGAGGCCGGCGCGTGACGCCCCCCGCCGCCACGCCGCGCCTCTCCGCATTTCTCATCACGCACGACGAGGAGCGGCACCTCCCCGCCTGCCTCGAGTCGCTGCGCGGGCTCGCCGACGAGATCGTCGTCCTCGACGACGGCTCCGCCGACCGCACCGTGGAGCTCGCGCGCCGCGCCGGCGCGCGCGTCGAGCACCGTCCGTTCGACGACTTCGGGCACCAGAAGCAGGCCGCGCTCGATCTGACGCGCGGCGAGTGGGTGCTCTCGATCGACGCCGACGAGCGCGTCACCCCCGCGCTCGCGGCGGAGATCCGCCGGATCCTCGACGATCCCGCGGCCGCGGACGGCTACTGGGTCCGGCGCGAGATCGTCTATCTCGGCGCGAGGCTCCGGCACGGCGGCGCCGGGAGCGACTGGGTCCTGCGCCTCGCGCGCCGCGCGCGGACGCGCTTCGCGATCCTCCCCGTGCACGAGCACCTCCTCGTCGACACGCCGACCCGTCGGCTCCGCGGCACGATGGACCACATCAAGTACCGCACGCTCGACGAGCACCTGCGCACGATGGACCGCTACACGACGGTCATCGCCGAGCGGAAGCGAAATCGCGGCGGCCGGTTCCAGCCGTGGCACCTCCTTCGCATCCCGTGGGAGCTGTTCGTCCGCCTGATCCTGAAGCTCGGCGTCCTC
>DASUSM010000061.1:0-8885 GCA_036375115.1 Gemmatimonadaceae bacterium
CGTCGGCGTGCAGCCGCGCGACGTCGGTCTGGGCGGCCGCGAAGCGCTCGTCCGCCGCCGCCCAGTCGCCCTCGGCGATCCCGTGCTCGGCGAACATGTTCGTGTAGTCGATCGAGAGTGGCATGCGTCAGTCGATCCGCACGGTGAGTCCGTCGAAGGCAGGGGAGACGCCGCGCGGCAGCTCCGCCTCGAGGTCGGCGTGGAAGTTGTCGTGGGTGAGGTGCGTGAGGTACGTCCGCTCGGCGCCGACCTCCTTCGCCGCGCGCAGCGCCTCGGGGACGCTGAGGTGCGTCGGGTGCTCGGTGCGGAAGAGCGCGTTGACGACGAGCACCGACGCGCCGCGCAGCAGCGCCATCGCCTCGGGCGGGATGCTCTTCGCGTCGGTGACGTAGGCGAGCGGCCCGATGCGGTAGGCGAAGACGTCGATGACCCCGTGCGGCACGCGCACCGGCGTCACCTCGACGTCGCCGATCGAGACCGGCGCGCGCTCGACGAGCGGCCGCGCCCGCAGCTCCGGGCGCGACGTCCCGCGCGGCATCGCGACGGCGTCGTCGAAGATGTAGGGAAACTTCTGCCCGAGCCGCCGCAGCGAGTCCTCGGGACCGTAGATCATGAGCGGCGCGTCGCGCCGCACCGTGATCGCCCGGAGGTCGTCGATCCCGTGCGTGTGGTCGGCGTGGTCGTGCGTCAGCAGCACCGCGTCGACGCGGTCGATGCCGCTCGTGATGAGCTGCAGCCGCAGCTCCGGCGGCGCGTCGAGGAGGAGGCGCGTCCCGGCATCCGTCTCGACGACGGCGCCGACGCGCGTGCGCCGGTCGCGCGGATCGGGCGACCGGCAGACCGCGCACTGACACCCGATCTGCGGCACCCCGAAGCTCGTCCCCGTTCCGAGGAAGGTGAGCTTCACACCGTCTCCACGCGGAGCAGGTTCGTCGTCCCCGCGCGCCCGAAGGGGACGCCCGCGGTGACGACGATCCGCTCGCCGCGCTCGGCCAGCTCGCGCTCGACGATCGTCCGGCGCGCGAAGTCGATCATCTCCTCGTAGCTCTCCACGCTCGGCACGAGCTGCGGCACGACGCCCCAGACGAGGGAGAGCTGCCGGCAGGTGCGCGGCGAGTCGGTGAGGGCGAGCACGGGGACGTCCGGGCGGCGCGAGGAGACGACGCGCGCGGTGAAGCCGCTCTTCGTGATCGTGACGACGAGCGGCGTCCCGATGCTCCGCGCCGCGGCCACGGTCGCCGCCGCGATCGCGTCCTCCGTCGAGGCCCCGCCCGGCGTCTGGGTCCGGCGCTCCTCCCGGCGGAACCCGGCCGGCGGGTGCACCTCGACCTCGCGGATGATGCGGACCATCGCCTCGACGGCGAGGCGCGGGAAGGAGCCGGCGGCCGTCTCCGCCGAGAGCATCACGGCGTCCGTCCCGTCGAGGATCGCGTTGGCGACGTCGCTCGCCTCGGCGCGCGTCGGCCGCGGATGCGTGATCATCGACTCGAGCATCTGCGTCGCCGTGATGACCGGACGCCCCTCGCGGTTGGCGAGGGCGATGATCCGCTTCTGCGCGCTCGGCACCTCCTCGAACGGCAGCTCGACGCCGAGGTCGCCGCGGGCGACCATCACCGCATCCGTCGCGTGGAGGATCCCCTCGATGTTCTCGAGCGCGGAGTCCTTCTCGATCTTCGCGACGATGAGCATGTCGCGCGGGATCATCGCGCGGAGCTCCTCGATGTCCTCGGGGCGCCGCACGAAGCTCAGCGCGAGGTACTCGAGCTGGTGCTCGACGGCGAAGGCGACGTCGGCGCGGTCCTTCTCCGTGAGCGATGGCGCGCTCACCTGCACGCCGGGGAGGTTGAGCCCCTTGTGGCTCTTCAGCGGGCCGCCGTGGACGACGCGCGCGCGCACCCGCGGCGCCTGCACGTCGAGGACGAGCAGCTCGATCAGCCCGTCGTTGATGAGGATGCGGTCGCCGACGTGCACGTCGGCGGCGAGCGCGTCGTAGGTCACCGGGACCTCCTCGGGATCCCGCTCCTCTCCCTCGTGCACGAGCGTCAGGTCCTGCCCGTCGCGCAGATCGATCGGCACCGCGAGGTCGCCAATGCGGATGCGCGGTCCCTGGAGGTCCCCGAGGATGGCGACGGGACAGCCGAGCTCCTCGGCGACCTCGCGGACGCGGGCGACGAGCTCCGCGTGCTGGGCGTGCGTGCCGTGCGAGAAGTTCAACCGCGCCACGTTCAGGCCGGCCTGCACGAGCCCGCGGAGCTGGTCCCTGGTGGAGCTCGCCGGGCCGAGCGTGCAGACGATCTTGGTGCGCGGAAAATGTCGTCGGGCCACGATGTCGATGGAGTGCGCGGTGGAGGCGTATGACTAATTCGCGCCGGGCGGACGCGGCAAGTCGTACGCCGTCTCGCACCGCGCCGCCGGCACAGGGGAACGTAGCCGGTCCCCGGGCGCCGCGCGCGGCGGCGCGAGGGCTGGCCCCCTCGCGGCGCGACGGCCATCATGAGCACGCCTCCCTCCGCTCGCACCCCGCACCGATGCCCGACGCCGACGTCTACCGCTTCCCCGCCGCGCCCGCCTCCGCGCTGCGGCTCTGGGCCGCGATCCTCCTCGGACTGCTCGTCGCCTCGGTCACCGTTCGCGCGGCCGACCGCCTCCCGCGCCCGCTCGGCGAGGACGCGCCGGCCGAGGAGTTCGCCGCGGCTCGCGCCTGGCGCACCATCGTCCACCTCGCCGACACGATCGGCGTCCGCGTGACCGGGACGGACGGGGGGCGGCGCGCCGCGGCCTACGTCGCCGACCGGCTGCGCGCGATCCCGGGCGTCGAGGTGGAGGTCCAGGAGGCGGAGGGCGCCCGGCTCGGGCGGGGGCGGCTGCGCCGCTACCGGACGACGAACGTGCTCGCGCGCATCCCCGGCCGCGTGCACGACGCCGTGCTCGTCTCGACGCACTGGGACACCCCGCCGGGGAGCGTCGGCGCCTCCGACGCCGCCGTGCCGACGGCGGTCGCCATCGAGGTGGCGCGCGCCCTCGCCGCCTCCCCGCGCCTCGAGCGCACGGTGCTCCTCAACATCAACGGCGCCGAGGAGCAGGGACTGCTCGGCGCGGAGGCGTTCCTGCGGCACCCGTGGGCGCGCGATGTCCGCGTCTTCGTCGATCTCGAGAGCGCGGGACCGGGCGGAAAGGCGACGCTCTTCCAGGCGGGACCGGGGGCGGCGTGGCTCGCGCGCGCGTACGCGCGGTCGGCGCCGCACCCGCACGGGACGGTGCTCGGCCAGGACATCTTCCAGAGCGGCGCGATCCCCTCGAGCACGGACTTCGAGATCTACCGCGATGCGGGGCTCGTCGGCCTCGACATCGCGTTCTACGAGGACGGGTGGTCGTACCACACGACGCGCGACCGGAGCTGGAACGTGGAGCCGGGGAGCGTGCAGCACATGGGCGCGAACGCGCTCGCCCTCGTGCGCGACCTCGCCTCGTCGGCGCCTCCCGCCGGCGAGGGCGCGGAGCGGACGCCGAGCGTCTACTACGACATCTTCGGCGCGACGATGCTCGCCTACGACCGGCGGGTCGCGCGCGGCATCGCCGCCATCGTCCTCCTCGTCGCGGTCGTCGCGATCGCCTCCGCGATGCGCGGCGGGCGCGCCGTCGCCTCGCTCGCCGCGGCGGCGGGAGCACTCGTCGCCGTCGCCCTCGCGGTCGCCGTCACGGCCGCCGCCGCGGCGATCGCGCCGCTCCTGCTCGGACGCCCGCACGGCTGGTTCGCGCGGCCGTGGCTGGCGCTGGCCGCCTATGCGCCGCTCGCCCTCGCGGCGATGCTCGTCGTGCACTGGCTCGTGTCGCGTGCGACGCGCCGGCTCGCCTCGCCACGCGACCGCGCGCTCGCCGCGGGGGGCGGCGCCGTCGCCGCGCTCGCGGTGCTCTACGCGGCGCTGACGCTCGCCGGCATCGGATCGGCGTACGTGCTCCTCTGGCTCGTCGGACCGGCCGCCGCCGTCCTCGCCGTCGCGGCGTGGCTGCCCGCGCGCGCGCAGGGCGCCGACGCCGTGCTCGCCGCGGCGGCGGCGCTTCCGGGCGCGCTGCTGTCGCTCCAGCTCCTCGTCCTCCTGCTGCGCCTCTTCGTGCCGATCGCCGGGCGGTTCCCGACGACGATCCCCTTCGACCTGCCGATCGCCGGGATCGTCGCTCTCCTGACGGCGCTCGTCGCGACGGTCCCGCTCGCGCTCGTGCACGCCGTCGGCCGGTTCGGCGCTGCCGCGGCGGTGTCCGCCGCGCTCGGACTCGGGGGGCTCGCCGCGCTCGCGGTCGTCGACCCGTACGACGCCGAGCACCCGCAGCGCATCCAGCTCGTGCACCGCACCGACGCGGACGGCGACCGCATCGAGCTCGCCGGGTGGGACTGGCCCGGGATCGGCGGCGCGACCGGCGCGCTCGAGGGCGCGCGAGCGGACGAGCCGGGCTCGCGGCCGGATGGCGTCCGCCTCCCCGCCCCTCCGGTCCCCTTCCCGCCTCCATCGCTCGTCCGCGTCGCGGCGACCCCGCTGGCCGGCGTCACGCGCACCGTGACGCTCCGCGTGTCGCGCGAGGACGACGTGTACCTGCACCGACTGCTCCTCCCCGCGGCCCGCATCGCCGGGTGGTCGCTCGGCGCGCTTCCGGCCGCGAGCGGGGACCGCATTGCGCTCGACCTGCTGAACGCGCCGCCGGAGGGGTGGACGGTGACGCTCGAGCTGCGCGGCGCCGACCCGGTCCCGCTCGAGCTCGCGGCCTGGCGCGCGACGACGACGCCGGCGGCCGCTCGCGTCATCGAGCGGCTGCCGGCGTGGACGACGGCGACGGCGCAGGCGGTGGTGACGGGGCGATCGGCGTGGTGATCGCCGCCGCGTCTATCGCGTCCCCGCCACCTCGCGCCCCAGCTCCTTCATCTTCCGCTCGAGTCCCGCGATGAGCTGGTCGTACGACTTCTGGAAGGAGGCGAGGCCGTCGACGAGCAGCTTGTCCGTCACCTCGCG
This sequence comes from Gemmatimonadaceae bacterium, assembly GCA_036375115.1. GTDB lineage: Bacteria > Gemmatimonadota > Gemmatimonadetes > Gemmatimonadales > Gemmatimonadaceae > DASUSM01. Next base: position 5,004 of record DASUSM010000061.1, read on the forward strand.
GAGCGAGATCCCCGCCGACTCGAGCGCGCTGATCTGCCGCTCGGCGGCGTCGTAGCCGTGGTCCACCGTGCGTCGCGTCTCGCCGTGATCGCGGAACGCCTCGAGCGTCTGCGGCGGCATCGTGTTCACCGTCTCCGGTCCGACGAGCTGCTCGACGTAGATCACGTCGCGGTAGGCCGGATTCTTCGTGCTCGTGCTCGCCCAGAGCGGGCGCTGGAATCGCGCGCCCTTCGCCCGCAGCGCGTCCCAGCGCGCGCCGCTGAAGCGCTGCTGGAAGAGTCGGTAGGCGAGCTTCGCGTTCGCGATCGCGGCGTGCCCCTTGAGGGCGCAGAGGCGCTCCCGCTCGCCGTCCCGCTTGCCGTCGGCCATGGCATCGATGCGGCGGTCGATCTCGCTGTCCACGCGGCTCACGAAGAAGCTCGCCACCGAGGCGATGCGGCCGATCGGCTCGCCGCGGGCGACGCGGTCCTCGAGCGCGCAGAAGTACTGCTCGATGATCCCGTCGTAGGCCTCCCGCGAGAAGAGGAGCGTCACGTTGACGTTGATCCCCTCGGCGAGCAGGCGGCGCACCGCGCGCGCCCCCTCGGGCGTGCCGGGGATCTTGATCATGAGGTTCGGACGATCCACGGTCTCCCAGAGCCGCCGCCCCTCGGCCACGGAGCCGTTCTCGTCGCTCGCGAGCGCGGGCGAGACCTCGATCGAGACGTAGCCGTCGCCGCCGCTCGAGGCGTCGTACACCGGGCGGAAGATGTCGCAGGCCGTCCGCACGTCGTCGGTCGCGACGAGCTCGAAGAGCGCCTTCGCGCCGATCTCCTGCGGCGCACCGGCGAGCTGCTCGTCGTAGTCCGTCCCTTCGGCGAGCGCCTTCTCGAAGATCGTCGGGTTCGACGTCATCCCCATGATCGCGTCGTCCCGGATGCGGCGCTGCAGCGTGCCGTCGCCCAGCATCGCGCGGTCGATGTAGTCCAGCCAGACCGACTGGCCCGCGGCGTGTAGCTGTTGAAGTCGGTTGTTCGTCATCTCGACAGTTCCCCCGGCATCCGTGGCCCGGCGCGCGCCGGCGCCCCGGGGCGCCCGCACTCCGGGACGTGTTCCTCCAAATCTGTCCGGTGCGGCGCGTCGCCGCCAGCGACCACGCCGATCCGTCTCCCGCTCCCCCTCGTCACCCTCGTGAGCCCCGTCAGGACGATCGCCGCACTCTGGCACACCAGACTGCGCCCGCGCTGGCGCCAGCTCCCGCTCGCCGTGCAGCTGGCGAGCACGGCGATGGCGCTCATGGTCGTCGCCGCCTGGGGACTCAATGCATTTCTCGCGCACGAGGAGCGGAGCCACGAGGCCGCCGAGCGCGAGGTGGAGCGTCTCCACCGCCTCCAGGTCTCCGCGACGTCGCTCGCCCTCGCCCTCGTCAACATGGAGAGCGGACGACGGAGCTACGTCCTCACCGGGGACACGAGCTTCCTCCAGGTGTACGAGCTCGGCCGGCGGCAGGCCGCCGCGCTCTCGGATTCCGTGGACCGCCTCGGCGCGAGCCGCGATCCGGAGCTGCGGCGCCTGCTCGACGCCTTCCTCGCGCAGATGGCGATCTGGCGCACGACGTCGGCGGACGGGGACATCGCCCTGCGGCGCCGCGGCGGACTCGACGGCGAGACGCCCGCCGAGCTGCGCATCCGGATGCGCGAGGGACGCCGCCTCATGGACGAGGCGCGCCGCGCCCACGACGCGCTCCTGCGCCGCATCTCGAGCGAGATGGAAGCGACGCGGCTGCACGAGCGGGACCTCGCGTCGATGCGCCGGCGCGACGCGTTCCTCGCGCGGATCGCCCTCGGCGCCGCGGTCCTCCTCGTCCTCGTCGTCTGGATGCGCGTCGTGACCCGCACGCTGCGCCGCATCGTGTGCTCGGCGAACGCGGTCGCCGACGGCGACTACGACCGCATCGAGCTCGACACCGACACGGGCGGCAGCGGCGAGATGTCGCGGCTCGCGGCCGTCTTCGAACGCCTCGCCCTCGCCGTCGCCGAGCGCGAGCAGATCCTGCGCAGCGACATCCTCCAGCTGCGCGAGCTGGAGCAGATGAAGAGCGCCTTCGTCTCGACCGTCAGCCACGAGCTGCGCACGCCGCTGACGTCGGTGCGCGGCGCGCTCGGCCTCGTGCTCGGGGGCACCGCCGGCGAGATCCCGCCGAAGACGCGCGACCTCCTGCGGATCGCCCACCAGAACACCGAGCGGCTCATCCGCCTGATCAACGATATCCTCGACATCGAGAAGCTCGAGTCCGGTCAGCTTCCGCTGCGCCGCGAGCCGTGCGATCTCGCCGGGATCGCGCGCACGACGATCGCGGCGCTCGACGCCTACGCGGAGGAACACGGCGTCCGCGTCGTCCTCGAGCCGCCGACCGCGCCGGTCGTCGTGGCGGCGGATGCCGACCGGCTGGTGCAGGTCGCGACGAACCTGATCTCGAACGCGGTGAAGTTCTCGCCGCGCGACTCGACCATCCGCGTCGCCGTCGAGGCCGTTGGAGGAACCGCGCGCCTGACCGTCGCCGACCGCGGCCCGGGGATCCCCGTCGAGTTCCAGTCGCGCATCTTCGGCCGCTTCCAGCAGGCGGACAGCTCCGGCTCGCGCGCGCACGGCGGCACGGGGCTCGGCCTCTCGATCGTCCGCTCGATCATCGATCGGCATGGCGGGAGCGTCCGCTTCGAGACGTCGCCAGGCGGGACGACGTTCATCGTCGAGCTTCCCCACGATCCACCGTCCTCGCTCGCGAATGGCGGGCCGGCCGAGCACGGCGAACGCGTGCTCGTCATGGATCCGGACCCCGACATGCGGAGCATCCTCGGCGCGCTCTGCGCACCGCTCGGCGAGGCGGTGGCGGTGGGGTCCCCGGAGGAGGCGTGGCGCGCGCTCTCCGAGGCGCGCTTCGACGCCGTCGTCGCCGATCCGGCGGCACACCCGGATGGCCTCGCCTTCCTCGCGCGGCTGCGCGGGCTGCCGCGCTTCGACGGCGTCCCCGTCCTCGTCTTCTCGGAGCGGGAGTACGCCGCCTCGGAGCTCGAGGGCGTCACCCTCGCCGCCTCGCACGCCTTCGTGAAGAGCCGCGACCGCGAGGCGGAGCTCGTGATGCGTCTCCGCGCCGCCCTGCTCGCGCGGCGCGCGAGCCGCGACGCGGCGCAGCTCGCCTGATCGCGCGCTCCCGGGGCGCGCAGGCGCGCCCCGGGAAGCGTCAGCGCACGCGGCGGATCGCTCCGCTGGCGTCCGACGTGCGCGGGCCGCCCCACTCGCGCACCGTGGCGTCGGCGTCGCGCGCCGCGCGCAGCGCCTCGAGCGCGCCCGCCCGGAGCGTCGCCGGCTCTTGCGCGCCCGGCCCGTCGATCGCCGCGATCCCGGCGCGCCAGGCGGGCGCATCGGCCGGTCGCGCCTCCGCGAGCCGCACGAGCCGCGCGGACGAGGTCGCGGCGTCGGCGCCGAGGGCGGCGAGGAGCACCGAGTCCTCGTCGAGCCCGACGATCGCGCCGGCGCCGACGAGAGCGCGCGAGATGCGCACCGCCTCGTCGAGCCACGCGTCCTCGGCGATCCCCGCCGGCCGGGCGGCCGGTCCGATCGCGCCGACCGCGCCGGGAAGGCGCTCGCGCCGGAGCAGCGACACGAAGGCGTCGAGCTCGCGCCGCGTGCGGGCGGGGAGCGGAAGCCCGCTGCGCGGGTCGAGCTCCTCGGCGAGGCGGCGCTGCCGGTGCCGCTCGAGATGATCGGCGATGCGCCGCCGCAGCTCCGCGGGCACGATCGGCTTCGCCACGAACTCGTCGCCACCCGCCTCGAAGACGACGCGCCGCATCGCCTCTCCGACGTCGCTCGACAGGACGATGATCGGCAGCATGCGCAGCCCGG
>DASUSM010000062.1:0-16984 GCA_036375115.1 Gemmatimonadaceae bacterium
GCCTCGGCCTCGAGCTGGTGCTGCTCGAGCACTTCGAGGACCGTCCGCAGTGGATCCCGCTCGTCCTCCTCGCGGCCGGCCTCGTCGCCTCGGGAGCGCTCGCCATCCGGGCGACGCACGCGACGGTGCGCGCCTTCCAGACGGTCTCCGTGCTCTTCGTCGCGGCCGGCGCGCTCGGCCTCTGGCTCCACTTCGACGGCAATCTCGCCTTCGAGCGCGAGGACGACCCCGCGGCGACCACCGGCGTCCTCGTCAGGCGCGCCGTCTTCGGCGCGACGCCGCTGCTCGCGCCGGGCGCGCTCGCGCAGCTCGGCCTCGTCGGGCTCTGCATCGCCTACCGTCACCCGGCGCTGCGGCGCCGCTCCACCACCGTCACCCGAGCTCCGGAGACACGATGACCCTCTCGAACGTTCCCGCCGCCTTCCTCGGCGCCGCCTCGCTCCTCCTCGCCCTCGCCGCCTGCGGCGGTGACGCCGGGGAGGGGGGCGCGACCGCCGACTCGGCCGCCGCGATCGCGCCGGCCGCCTCCGACAGTGCCGCCGGCGCGACCGAGTCCGAGGCGGCGTTCCTCGATCCGAACGCCGCGACGCCGGAGCAGCTCGCGACGATCCCCGGCGTGGACTCGGCGGCCGCCGCCGCGATCGTCGCCGGGCGACCGTACCGCGACATGGTCGCCGTCGATCGCGTCCTCGCCGAGGCGCGGCTCTCCGAGGAGCAGCGTGACACGGTCTACACGCGCCTCTGGCGCCCGCTCGACCTGAATACCGCGACCGGAGACGAGATCCTGCTGATCCCGGGTGTCGGCGCGCGCATGCGCCACGAGTTCGAGGAGTACCGCCCCTATCGTTCCATCGGGCAGTTCCGCCGCGAGATCGGGAAGTACGTGGACGAGGCCGAGGTCGCGCGCCTCGAGCGCTACGTCGCCATCCGCTGACGCGCCGCGGGACCCCGGCGCGCGTTCGCGCCGCACGACGGCCGGTGCCTCGCGGGCACCGGCCGTTCGCGTTCCCGGCCGTGGCTGGTACGTATCGTGCTCGCCGCGTTGCGCCTGCGACCAGCGCCGCATCGTGCGAAGCGGCGCGCCGACGGAGGAGAGACGACGCATGACGCCACGCCGAGCCCGACGCATCCGCGCGACCGCGAGCCCGCTCGTCGCCGCGCTGGCGCTCGCGGTGATCGCCGTGCTCGCGACCGCGTGCGGCGGGAGCGACGGCGAGCGTGCGGGCGGCGAGCCGGCCGCGGCGCCGGCGCGCGAAGGCGCCGCCTCGGGCGCGCGCGGCGTGCCCGCCGGCGGCCTCGTCGAGGACGACGGCCAGTGGACGATGGCGCCGAAGAACTACGCGTCCACGCGCTACAGCGCGCTCGCCCAGATCGACACGACGAACGTCGACTCGCTGCAGCTCGCCTGGACGTTCTCCACCGGCGTCCTGCGCGGCCACGAGGCCGCGCCGCTCGTCGTCGGGAGCACCATGTACATCGTCACGCCCTTCCCGAACCACCTCTACGCCCTCGACCTCGCCGACGGCGGCGCGCTGAAGTGGCGCTACGACCCGAAGCCGTCGCGCGCCGCGCCGGGCGTCGCCTGCTGCGACGTCGTGAACCGCGGCGCCGCGCACGCCGACGGGCGCATCTTCTTCAACACGCTCGACGGACAGACGATCGCCGTCGATGCGGAGACCGGACGCGAGATCTGGCGCGCCCGGCTCGGCGACATCAACAAGGGCGAGTCGATCACCATGGCGCCCCTCGTCGTGAAGGGGAAAGTGCTCGTCGGGAACTCCGGCGGCGAGTTCGGCGTGCGCGGATGGCTCACGGCGCTCGACGCGGAGAGCGGCGAGATCGCCTGGCGCGCCTACAGCACGGGGCCGGACGAGGACGTCCTCATCGGACCCGGCTTCCGGCCGTTCTACGAGGGAGACCGCGGGACGGACCTCGGCGTGACGACGTGGCCGCCGGATCAGTGGCGCATCGGCGGCGGCACGGTGTGGGGGTGGATCTCGTACGACCCCGAGCTCGACCTGATCTACTACGGCACGTCGAATCCCGGCGTCTGGAACCCCGCGCTCCGCCCGGGCGACAACAAGTGGGCCTCGTCGATCTTCGCGCGCGATCCCGACACCGGCGAGGCGCGCTGGGCCTACCAGTTCACGCCGCACGACGAGCACGACTTCGACGGCGTGAACGAGAACATTCTGCTCGACATCCCGATCGGCGGCGTGACGCGCAAGGTGCTCGTCAGGCCGGAGCGCAACGGCTTCATGTACGTGATGGACCGCGCGACCGGCGAGGTGCTCTCGGCCGATCCCTACGGTCCGCTGAACTGGGCGGACTCGATCGACCTGCGCACCGGGCGCCCCGTGCTCGCCGAGGAGAAGCGCACCGGGAACCGCGCCGCGCGCGATGTCTGCCCGGCGTCCCCCGGCATGAAGGACTGGCAGCCGTCGGCGTACTCGCCGCGCACCGGGCTCCTCTACCTCCCGCACAACAACCTGTGCATGGACTACGAGGGGGTCGAGGCCAACTACGTCGCGGGCACGCCCTACGTCGGCGCGATGGTGAAGATGAAGGCCGGCCCCGGCGGGCACCGCGGCGTCTTCAAGGCGTGGGATCCGGTCGCGCGCCGCACCGTCTGGGAGATCGAGGAGCGCTTTCCGGCCTGGAGCGGCGCGGTCGTGACGGCGGGCGACGTCGCGTTCTACGGCACGATGGACCGCTGGTTCAAGGCGGTGAACGCCGTCACCGGCGAGGTGCTCTGGCAGTTCCGCGCCGGGTCGGGGATCATCGGCCAGCCGATCACCTACCGTGGGCCGGACGGGAAGCAGTACGTGGCGGTCCTCTCCGGCGTCGGCGGGTGGGCCGGGCTCGCCGCGCTCGAGGTGATGCCCGAGGTGGATCCGTACATCGGGCTCGGCTTCCCGAACGCCGTCCCCGACCTGCCGGAGTACACGCCACAGGGCGGGATGCTCTACGTCTTCACCCTCCCCGACCGATGACCGCCCGGGCGACGCCTGGCATGGTGCGCGCGGCGCGCGCGGTGCTCCTGCTGCTCGCCGCCGCGGCGTGCGGCGGGGAGCGCGAGCGGCTCCTCCCCGCGGCCGCCGCCGAGTCGGCGGAGCCGATGCTGCGCACGAGCGAGCTCCAGGCGGGAGGGGAGACGGAGGACGTCGCGGCGCGGAACCCGTACTCGGGCGACGGCGTCGCGATCGCCGAGGGGCGCGATCTCTACCTGCAGATGAACTGCGCCGGGTGCCACGGGCCGAACGGCGGGGGCGGGATCGGCCCGCCCTTCGCTGACGCCGACTGGATCTACGGCGACCAGCCGGAGAACGTCGTCCAGTCGATCCTCCAGGGCCGCCCGAACGGGATGCCCTCCTTCGCCGGCCGGCTCCCCGCCGCGCACGCCTGGAAGATCGCCGCCTACGTCGAGACGATCGTCGCGCAGACGGCGAGCGCGCGCACGGGGAGCGACGCCGAGGTGCGCCGCGGCGGCGCGGGGTCGCGCGCGCAGTAGCCTGCACGGCAGCGCGCGGCGCACGGACGCGCGAACCGTTCGCCGGCCCCGACGCCGTCCGCAGCCTCGCGCCCGGGCGCGCGGCGCGCTACTCTGGTGGCGCATGCACCCCCCGCCGACCGACCCGATCGCGTCCCACGACGACGTCGTGCTGCGCATGGAGGGGATCCGCAAGACGTATCCCGGCGTCGTCGCCCTCTCCGACGTGGACCTCGTGCTCCGGCGCGGCGAGGTGCACGTCCTCCTCGGTGAGAACGGAGCGGGAAAGTCCACGCTCGTGAGGATCCTCGCCGGCGCGACGGCGAAGGACGCCGGCCGCATCGTCGTCGGCGGCGAGGCGGTGGAGATCGCGGGCCCGCGGCACGCCCGCGAGCTCGGCATCGCGATCATCCACCAGGAGCTGCGCCTCGTCCCCGCGCTGGACGCCGCGGGGAACATCTTTCTCGGCCGCGAGCCGCGCCGATTCCCGGGGATCGTCGACCGCCGCGCGATGCGCGCGCGGGCGCGCGCGATCCTCGACCGGCTCGGGGCGACGTTCGACCCCGACGTCCCGGTCGGGTCGCTGCGCGTCGCCGAGCAGCAGATGGTCGAGATCGCGAAGGCGCTCTCGCTCGATGCGCGCGTCCTCGTCATGGACGAGCCGACCTCCGCGCTCACCGAGCGCGAGACGCGCACCCTGTTCGCCGTCGTCCGCTCGCTCACCGCGCGCGGCGTGGCCGTCGTCCACATCTCCCACCGCCTCGACGAGATCTTCGAGATCGGCGACCGCGTGACGGTGCTGCGCGACGGCCGGCGCGTCGCGACGCACCGCATCGGCGACGCCGACCGGCGCGAGCTCGTCCGGCTCATGGCGGACCGCGAGGTCGACGAGCGGCTCCCGAAGTCGGTCGTCGCGCGGGGCGAAGAGCTGCTGCGCGTCGAGGGACTCGGCCGCCGCGGCGTGCTGCACGACGTCGGCTTCGCGGTGCACGCGGGCGAGGTCGTCGGCATCGCGGGGCTGCTCGGCTCGGGACGCACCGAGGTCGCCCGCGCCGTCTTCGGGCTCGACCGCCCGCACGCGGGGCGGATCCTCGTGCGCGGCCGGCCGCGGCGCATCCGCTCCCCTCGCGACGCGATCCGCGAGGGGATCGGCTTCGTCACGGAGGACCGCAAGCGCGAGGGCCTCGTCCTCGGCCTCACCGTCCGCGACAACATCGCCCTGCCGGTGCTGCGCCTGCTCGCGCGGTTCGGCGTGGTGCGCGGCGCCGAGGAGCGGGCGCTCGCGGCGCGCTTCATTCGCGCCCTGCGCATCAGGACGACGGGCGCGGAGCAGCGCGTCCTCGACCTCAGCGGCGGCAACCAGCAGAAGGTCGTGCTCGCGAAGTGGCTCGCGAGCCGCGTGGACGTGCTCTTCCTCGACGAGCCGACGCGCGGCATCGACGTCGGCGCGAAGCAGGAGATCTACCAGCTGATCGACCGCCTCGTCGAGGAGGGGCTCGGCGTGGTGCTGATCTCGTCGGAGCTGCCGGAGGTCGTCGGGCTCGCCGACCGCGTCCTCGTGATGCGCGGGGGACGCGTGGCGGGGGAGTTCGGCCGTGCCGAGGCGACGCAGGAGCGCCTCCTCGCCTGCGCGGTGGGGGCATAGGGTGGAGGACGCGTCGCGGGCGCCCGGACTGGCGCGGGCGCGCCGGCCGCGCGCCCATCGCCTGCATGGCCGCGAGCTCGGGACGCTCGGCGGCCTCGCGGCGCTCTGTCTCGTGCTCTGGGCGGCGACGCCGCACTTCGCCACCGTCTCCAACCTCCTCAACGTCGTCGAGCAGAGCGCGATCGTCGGCATCGTCGCCGCGGGGATGACCTTCGTCATCATCGGCGGCGGCATCGATCTCTCCGTCGGCTCGATCCTCGCGCTCGCCGGGATCGGCTTCGGCCTCACGTTCCAGGCGACCGGCTCGATCGCGGTGTCGGCAGGCGCCGGGCTCGGCGTGGGGCTCGCGAGCGGCGTCGTGAACGGCGCGCTCGTCGCGCTCGGCAGGCTCCCGCCCTTCATCGCCACGCTCGGCATGATGAGCGTCGCGCGCGGCCTCGCGCTGATGCTTTCCGACGGGCGCCCGATCTCCGGCTATCCGGACTCCTTCCGCGCGCTCGCCACGGGCGATCTCGCCGGCATCCCCGCGCCGGTGATCGCGATGCTCGCGATCTTCGCGCTCGCCCATTTCGTCCTCACGCGCACGACGCTCGGCCGCTACACCTACGCGATCGGCGGGAACGAGGAGGCGGCGCTCCTCTCGGGGATCGACGTGCGCGTGGTGAAGACGACGGTGTACGGCATCAGCGGGCTCCTCGCCGCGACGAGCGCGCTCCTGCTCGTCGCCCGGCTCGACTCGGCGCAGCCGATCGCCGGGATGATGTACGAGCTCGACGCGATCGCGGCCGTCGTCATCGGCGGCGCGAGCCTGCTCGGCGGCTCCGGCTCGGTGCTCGGCACGCTCGTCGGCGCGCTCATCATGGCCGTGCTGCGCAACGGCCTCAACCTGCTCGGCGTCTCCTCGTACGTCCAGCAGGTGGCGATCGGCGCGGTGATCGTCGTCGCCGTCCTCGTGGACATGGTGCTCCGGCGCCGCACTCGACCACCAATGGGAGATACGGCATGAGCGGATCGCGGACGCGGCGGCGGTGGATCGGGGTCGCACTGGTGATCGGCCTCGCGGCGTGCAACCGGGGCGGGAGCGAGGGGCCGACGGTCGCGCTCGTCGTGAAGACGCTGAACAACCCGTTCTTCGTGGACATGGAGCGCGGCGCGCGGGAGGTCGCCGACAGCCTCGGCTTCGAGCTGGTCGTGCAGGCGCCGGAGCGCGAGATCGATCCGGAGCGGCAGATGCAGATCATCGAGAACCTGATCCAGCGCCGCGTGGACCTCCTCGCCATCGTGCCGAACGGCTCGCGCGAGATCGTCCCCGTCGTCGTCGAGGCGAACGAGGCGGGGATCCCCGTCGTCGTCGTCGACACGCGCCTCGACGCCGCGACGCTGGCGCGGGCGGGAGGCCGCATCGTCACCTTCATCGGCTCGGACAACGTGGACGGCGGGCGGCTCGCCGGCCGTCACGTCACCGAGCGGCTCGGCGGGGCGGGGCGCGTCGCCATCATCGAGGGGATTCCCGGACACGAGACGGGGGACTCGCGGCTCCGGGGCTTTCGCGAATCCATCGACGCGCACCCCGGGATCACGATCGTCGCATCGCAGACGGCGAACTGGGAGCGCGACCAGGCATTCAACGTCGCGCAGAACATTCTCCAGGCGCACCCGGACCTGCAGGCGATCTTCGCGGCGAACGACATCATGGCGCTCGGCGCCGTCGAGGCGGTCGGCGCGGCGGGGCGCACCGGCGACGTCCTCGTCGTCGGCTTCGACGCGCAGGACGACGCCATCGCGGCGATGCGCGAGGGGCGGATGGCGGCCTCGATCGCGCAGCACCCCCACGAGATGGGGCGCCGCGCGATGCTCACGGCGAAGCGGGTGCTCGACGGCGAGTCCGTTCCCGCCGAGCAGCCGGTGGCGATCCGGCTCGTGACGCGGGACTCGGTCGGTAGGGCGGAGCCGGAGCCCTAGCGCGCGACGCCGGCGGGGCGCGATCCGCCGGCGCACGCCCGACCGCGCCCCTGCCGGCGCCCCAGCCTAACGCGGGGAGCCCGCGACGCCGACCAGCACGTCGCCATCCAGGTCGTCCGGCGCCTCGATCCCGAGGAGCGCCGCGAGCGTCGGCGCGACGTCCACGGTCTCGACGCCCGCTGACGGGTCGAGGCCGGGGACGATGCCGGGGCCCATGAACACGATCGGCACGTGGCGGTCGTACCAGTACGGCGAGCCGTGTCCCGTGCCGTGCTCGTAGGTCAGGAGCCCCTCGCGGTACCGCACCTCGACGCCCTGGCGGCTGAAGCGGCCGCCCTCGCGCCCCGGGTAGAGCGAGCGGCGGAAGAGGACGGCGAAGGAGTCCGCCGGCGCCGTCTTCAGCAGCTCCTCCTGGGTCCACGCATCCGCGATCCACGGCAGCTCCTCGAGCGCCTCGGCGAGTGCCGTCGCCGCCGCGTCCGCATCGCGCGCGGCGCGGCGGTTCGCGACCCGGATGAGCGAGTCCATCGTGGCCAGCTCCGCCTTCGTCGTGCGGTGCCCCCAGTCCCCGCGCGCGCGCCGCTCCTCGGGCGGATCGACGACGCCGTGGTCGGCGGAGAGCACGGCGACCCACTTCCCGCGGCCGACCGCCGTGTCGAGGAAGGCGAGGAACTCGCCGAGCTCGCGGTCCAGCCGCAGCAGGTTGTCGAGCTGCTCGAGGCTGCGCGGCCCGAAGCGATGCCCGATGCGGTCCGCCTGCGAGAGCGAGACGTTGAGGAAGTCCACCGTCTCGTCGCGGCCGAGCGCGAGCGACGTCACCATCGTCTCGGCGAAGTCGAGCGTCAGCGCGTCGAGCCCCGGCGTCTGCGCGAACCACGACCAGAACTCGCCCCGCCGCCCCTGCTCGGCGAAGCGGTGGGGGAACCAGCTCCGCTCCCCGTAGTTCTCCCACGCGGCCGTATCGGGACCGGCCGCGGCGCGAGCCGATGCGGGCACCAAGCTCTCCCACACCGAGTCGGCCGCGTAGCGCGGCAGCACCGTCTCGTGGAAGCGGTCCGCCCATTCCGGGTACGCGTCGCGGTAGTAGGTGGACGTCACGAAGCGACCGACCGACGCGTCGAACCAGTAGACCTGTCCCTTCGTGTGCGCCGCCGGGTGTACCGCACCGCGATCCTTCCCGGAGACGGAAGCGATGCGTGAGCCCGAGTCCGCGGCGAGCAACCACTCGGCGAGCCCCGAGCGCATCAGGTGCCGGGGCGAGACGCCACCCAGCTTCGGGAAGCCCACGATCGTCACCGTCGAGTCGTCGATGTTCTCCACGCGCACCCAGCGCCGCCCGGAGCGCTCCCACCATGCGTTCTCGACGACGCCGTGCCGGAACGGGTGCACGCCGGTGGAGAGCGAGGCGTGGCCGACGGCCGTGCTCGTCGACGAATGCGCGTGCGACGCGTTGATGTAGTAACGCCCCTCGTCGATGAGCCGGCGGAAGCCCCCCGTCCAGAGCGAGTCGTGGCGCCCGAGCAGGTCGGAGCGGAGCTGGTCCACGACGAGCATCACGGCGAGCGTCGGGCGGGCCGGCGTCGCGATCGCCGGCGCGGTCGTGTCCGTCGGCAGCACCGGCGCGGCGACGACCGGCGGCGTCGAGGACTCGGGGAGCGGCGGCGCGGTGCAGCCGGCGAGGAGCAGGGCGATCGCGGCGGACGCGGGGTGTCGGAAGCTCATGACCTGTCTGTGGAGCGGGAATCGGGCCCGGACGCCGAATCCTATCCCGTGGGGCGCGGGCCCCGCTACTGCCGCGCGCGCCACGGCTACGTCACGGGTGCCGGCCGGCTACGTCGTCCGGCGCAGGCCGCGCGCACGGCGGAGCGCGCATCGTCCCGCCTCTACCTCGCAACGGAGGATCCCGTGCGCCGAACACACGCACCGCTCCCGCTCCTCGTCGCTTCGCTCGCCGGCTGCCTGCCCTACACCGTCGGGACGACGGCACGGACCGTCGAGCGCGGAGCGACGACCCGCACCGTCTCCCACTATTTCATCCCCGGCGCCGTGGAGGTCTTCGACGACAGCCTCGTGAATCCCTGGTACGGCGTGGACGCCGAGGCCCGGTTCGGGATCGACGAGCGCTCCGACGTCGGCGTCCGCCTGACGTCGGCGAGCGGCGTCGTCGTCAACTACAAGCGGCGGCTCGATCGATTCGACCGTCCCGAAGAGGCGGGGCTCGCGCTCCTCACCGGCGCCGGGGTGGTCAACTGGGGCTCGCACGCGCACCTCGAGGCGACCCTCCTCGCCTCCGGGCGGGACAGCGACCGCGCCACCGTGTTCGGCGGGCTGCGGGTGATGCAGGTGATCCCGATCAGCCGCGGCGCGGTGCACGACTCGCCGACGGCCGGCGGCTTTCTCGGGGTGCGCATCGGCAGCGCGGATCGCGGCATCAGCCCGGAGCTCGGAGTCTTCTACGACCGGTCCGCGCTCGACATCCGGCGCGGCACGGTGATCTTCGTGCCTGCGATCAGCCTGCACGGCGACGTCCTGCGTGCTCTGAGCGGCCGCGGCGAAGGCGACCGGGAGCGTCCACCCCCGCGCGTGCGGCGTCCGCTCCCGCGCTCGCCCGGGTGGCCGACGCCGCGCTGAGCGGCGCGTCGTCGTCAGGAGGACGCCGGGCGCTCGAGCGCCGCCGCGACGAGCGCGGCGACGGCGCCCGCGTGCCCGCGCGCGCATTCCTCGAGCAGATCGAGGTTCTGGAAGAACGCCGCGAGCATCGGTCCGTCCGCGCCGAGTCGCCGGGCTGCCGCCTCGCGCTCGTCCGACGCGCCCTCGAACGCGGCGCCGAGCAAGTCGAGGACGCGGGTCGCGGCGCGCGCCTCGCCCGCCGCGGGATCGGACGACGGCTCGGCGCCGAGCGGGTGGGCGACCTGGCGCACGACCTCGGCGGCGAAGGACACCGTGCACGAGCCGCGGCCGGGCGGAAGCGCGTCGCGCAGCCGGGCGCTCGTCCCCGGACGCAGCGTCCGCACGGCGTGCCTCACGGCGCCATCGCCGTCGCCAGCGCCAACGCGTCGACGAGCCCCTCTTCGTCCACGTGCGGCACCGCGTGGCGCGCGAGGGCGAGGACTTCCGGCTCGGCGTTCGCCATCGCCACCGGGTGGCCGACGATGCGCATCGCCGCCGCGTCGTTCGCGCCGTCGCCGACGAACATGACCCGCTCGAGGGGGACGCCGTACGCCGCGGCGACCGTGCGCACGGCGCTCCCCTTGTCCACGCCCGACGGCGTCAGGTTCACGAACAGCGTCTCGGGCATCAGCGGCGACAGCGACGGCGAGACGGTGAGGCCCTCGTGGGGTTCTGCGAGGACCGCCGACGCATCGCCGCGCGGCACGAGCCACTGCGCGCGCACGACCGGTCCGCCGAGCGACTCGAACGGGCGCGGCTCGAAGGGGATGCCGAGCAGCGCCGCGTGCCGCCGCGCGCGATCGTCGTCGCGCTCGACCGCGTACTCCACGTCGGCGTAGAGCTCGAGCACGCGCGCCGTCTCTCTCGCGCGCGCGACCAGCCGCCGCACGATCCCGTCGTCCATCGGACGGGAGCGCGACTCCCCGGCGGGGAGGTGCACGACGCTCGCCCCGTTCTGGAAGATGTGCCACCCGTCCGGGTCGAGGCACTCCGCCCAGCCGCGCGTCGTGCCGAAGGCGGGCCGGCCGGAGCAGATCGCCAGGTGCAGCCCGTGCGCGCGCGCGCGCTTCGTCGCTGCCCACACGTCCGGCGTCACCTCCCCCGACGCGCCGACGAGCGTGCCATCGACGTCGATGCAGACGAGGTCCACCGACCGCACGCTCACCGCAGGTGCGGCGCGAGCGCGTCCCGCCACACGGCGTAGCCGGCGGGGCTCATGTGCAGCCCGTCCTCGACGAACAGCGCCGGTCGCGGGCGCCCATCGTCGCCGAGCATCGGCGTGAAGACGTCCACGTACGCGAGACGCGGGTCGCGCGCGGCGCGCGCCTCGATCAGCGCGTTCGCCGCCCGCACGCGGTCGATCATGCTCCACCGCGCGAGGCTCGGCTTGATCGCGAGGAAGAGGATGCGCGTCCGCGGCAGGCGGCGGTGGACGAGCGCGACGAAGCGGTCGTAGTCGGCGAGCAGCTGCTCCGGCGTCAGCCCGGCCCAGAGGTCGTTGTCCCCGGCGTAGAGCACGATGGTGCGTGGCTCGTACGGGAGAACGATGCGGTCCGCGTAGTGGATCGCGTCGGCGAGCTGCGACCCGCCGACGCCGCGCCCGATCGTCGCCACCCCCGGGAAGTCGCGCGCGAGGGAGTCCCAGAGCCGGATCGACGAGCTGCCGAGGAAGAGCACGCCGCCGGGCGCCGGCATCGCGCGCCGGTCCGCCTCCTCGAACGCGCGGACCTCCCCCTCCCACTGCGCCGAGCTCGGGTCCGGGCGCGCGTCGAGCTCGATCACCACCGCGCGCCACTCCGCGTCGAGCGAGACGGGGAGCCCCGCGGCGAGCGCCCGTCCCGTCATCCGCCGCTGCGGACGCCCGTCGAGCGCGACGTCGTACTCGCGGTCCGGGTGGAGGCCGCGCAGGCGCAGCGTCGTGTCGCGCGCGCCGCCCGCGAGCCGGTAGGCGAGCACGACGCTCCGCGACGTTCCCGGCTGCACGTACTGGACCGCCATCCACCCGCGCGGGCGCTCGAGCCCCGGCGCGGGCGTCAGGTGGTACACGTCGGCGCCGGCGATCCCGCCGCGGATGCGCTTGTACAGCGCGATGTTCTCGATCGCCCGCCGGCGCAGCGGCTCCTTCCACTCGGTGATCCGGCTCGAGATCCCGAACTGCCCGGTCATCGGGACGCGGAAGAGGAAGTCCCACCATCCCGGGGGCGTCGTCTCGTCCACTTCGCCCGCATCGGTGTCGCCGACCATCCAGTGGTTGCACAGCTCCGGCGCGAACTGGAGCGTGCACCCCCAGCCGAGCTGCAGCGACGCGACGGGATCGACGTTGTCCGACACCCACGTCGTGTGCGCGTGCGCCATGATCCCGGCGTCGAAGCGGAGACCGCCGCTCGAGCAGTTCTCGATCACGAGCGACGGGTGGGCGGCGCGCAGCTCGTCGAGGAAGGCGTAGAAGGCGACGAGGTGGTCGTGCAGCCGCCGGCCGGCGCGGCCGGGAGTCGCGGAGTCGAAGCGCTCGCCGACGTCGATGTTGTAGTCGACCTTGAGCCACTCGACGCCGTAGTCCCGGACGAGCCGGTCGATCGTCGCGCGCGCCCAGCGGCGCACCTCGGGCTTCGCGAAGTCGAGCTGGCAGCGGTCCCACGCGATGACCGGCGTCCCGAGATACGGGAGACACCAGTCCGGATGCTCGCGGTACGTGCGCGACTCGAGACCGACGTTCTCGATCTCCACCCAGAGGCCGAACTTCATCCCGCGGCGCCGCACGTGCGCGGCGAGCGCCTCGATCCCGTCCGGGAAGGCGCGCCGGTTGGCCTCGTAGTCGCCGAGCGTGCGCGTCCAGTCGCCGCTCGTGTACCACCCCGAGTCCATGATGTAGACCTCGGCGCCGAGCGCGGCCGCGGCGTCGGCCGCCCGCATCATCTGCTCGGCGGTGACGCCGGCGCCGTACGGATACCAGGAGTTGAACTGCACGAGAAGCGGCGAATTCGTCGCCGAGCGCGGGACGACGTGCGCGCGCTGCCAGCGGTGCATCGCGTTCGCCGCGTCGTCGAGCGTCCCGGCCGACGCCGCGAGCGCGACGCGCGGCAGCGCGACGGTGTCGCCCGCGGCCAGCGTCAGCGCGCCGCCGAAGTCGTGTCGCATCCCCATCCGCAGCGCGAGCGGCTGCTCGCGGAGCCGGCTCGCCGACGCTCCCGGCTGCCGCTCGACCTCCATCGTCCAGTTCCCCGACCAGGCGAGCTCGGCGATGTACTCGACGCCGGTGCTCTCGTTGCGCAGCGAGAGCCAGGGGACGTAGCCGTGCGACGAGCGGCCGCGCGTCTGGTCGAAGCGCCGCGCGCCGGCGCCGACGGGCTCCACCGCGAGCTGCCGCTCCTGCCCCCACCCGCCGTACAGGTAGCGCAGCGTGTACTCGCCGGCGGGGAGCTCGAGCGCGAGCGACGGGGACGACTCCACGCGGATCGGCGCGCCGCCACGATTCGCGAGACGCAGCTCGCGCGTGACGACCCCCGTCGCGCCCCATCCGACGTACCGCGCCTCGATCTCGAGCGGCAGCGCGACGTGCCGCAGGCCGACGCGAACCTCGACGGCGCCGCCAGATGGCTGGCGCCGCTCGACCGAGACGACGCGCAGCGCCGCGGCGTCGAGCGGCCGGCCGTCGGCCAGCCCCGCGAGGTCGGACGGCGGCGTGCGCGACGACGTGTCGCGCGCCGCGGTGTCTCCCGCCGCCGCGCCGACGTAGTCCACGCCGAGCACGCCGCCGCGCACCGCGAGGCGGTACACCGTCTCGCCGCTCCGCACCTCGAGCGCGGTGTCGCGGACCGGGGTCGCGGCGGCCTGCGCAGGCGATGCCGCCGGCGCGGCCAGGCCGATCGCGGCGAGCGTCGCCGCGTGGAGCACGAGTCGTCTCATCGTCGATGCGGTGTCTGCGCTCAGAACCTCCGACTCCCGACGAGCATCCAGCCGCCCAGGCCGTCGGGGACCGCCGAGACGCCGAGCAGGATGTCGTCGAGCCGGTTGCCGGGGTGGCTGTGATGATAGCGCACGACCTTCAGTCCCGCGAACGTGCCGACCGCCGCGCCGAGGACGACGTCGCTCGCCCAGTGCCGGTTGTTGTACATGCGCGAGAGACCGACCATCGTCGCGCCGCCGTACATGAGCGGCGCGATGAACTTCGTGGAGCGCGGCCACCAGCGCGACGTCTCCGACGTCACCGCCGCGGCGGCGGCGAAGGCGGTCGACGTGTGCCCCGAGGGGAAGGAGCGGTAGTCGTGATGCCCGAAGCCGCGTCCCAGCCGGAAGCTCGTCGGCACGGTGTCGGCGGAGACGTACGGGCGCGCGCGTCCCATGAGCCCCTTCAGCAGGTACGTCGCGACCTCGGCCACGAGGACGGCCTCGGAGCCGTGGAGTCCGAGATCCGCCATGCGATCGTTTCCGCCGATGCGCCCGATCGCGTAGAGCGACCCGCCGATGATGTACGCCCCCGGCTGCGAGATGACCTCGAAGCCCGTCGAGGCGTCTTTCAGGAATCCGTTCGCCTGCGTGGTCGGGTCCTGGAGTTCCTCCGCGATGCGCCGGTCGAGCGGGAGCATCGCGACGGTACCGAGGGCGAAGCCGCCGGCGACCCACGCATCGGCCGCCGTGAAGAGCGGCTCGCGCGAATGCCCGGTCGTGTCCGCGGGCTGGGCGGCGATCCCGCCGGGCGTGGCGAGGAGCGCGCCGAGCGCGACGATCGCCGCGAGCCGGCGCGTCGCGGCGTGGCGCGTGGCATCCGTGTCGTGGGAGCGCATGGGGGACATCGCTCAGAACGTGGCGCGCACGACGAGCCCCGCGCGGCCCGCACCGGCGACCGGCGTCGCGTGCAGGAAGATGCGGTCGATCACGTTGCGCGGGTGCGAGTGATGGTACTGCACGATCTTCAGCCCCGTGAGCGTGCCGACGAAGCCGCCCATCACGAGATCGCTCGCCCAGTGGCGTCCCTGGTGGAGGCGGCTGAGCGTCGGCAGCGTGGCGAGCCCGTAGCTCGCGATCCCCACCCACCATGTCGCGCCGGGCCAGCGGCGGCGCACCTCCGCCGTCAGCGCCGCCGCGGCGGAGAAGTTCGCCGATGCGTGGATCGACGGGAACGCCCGGAAGTCGAAGTCGGAGAAGCCTTCCCACCCGTCGAAGGCGAACGCGTCGATCGGCTCGGTGGCGTAGGGCCGCCGCCGGCCGAGCGCGCCCCGCACCGCCGTGTTCAGCACCGTCGAGACGCCGACCGCCTCGAACACGTGGAAGCCGATGTCGGCGGCGTTCGGCTTCCCCGCGAGCTTCCCGATGCCGTACGCCGCGAGTCCGGCGAGCATCAGGCGGTTCTCGTTGGCGTAGTTCGCGATCCGCGACGCGTCGGCGAGCAGCTCGTCGTCCTGGATCCCCGGGCGCTGGACCCAGCGATGGATCTTCTCGTCGAACTGGAAGAGGGCGATCGACGTGCCGGTGAAGACCACCGCCCAGATCGCGTCGCGCGCGGTGAAGAGCGGAGCGGTGGAAACCGTCGAGGTGTCGCTGGGCTGCGCCCCCAGCGGCGCGCCCGCGAGCGGCGGGCCGGCGGCCGACGCGAGGAGGACGAGAGAGAGGAGAGCGGAGCGATGGCGGACGGCGAGCACGTGCGGGGCCTCGAGGCTGGAGTGGCGCGGCAGAATGCAACGGTCGTTCCCCCGGCGGACTGAGCAGGGGCGGCTGCCGCGTCTCGGTCGCGATCGACCCTCGCCGGGCCACGGGCCGCCGACGGCTCGCGCTCACTTGCCGCGGGCGGACGCCGTCGGCCATCGTGCGGGATGCGTCCCGCCCGTCCCGCGCTCGCCGCGCTGCTCGCCGTCTCCGTGCTCGCCCCTCCGCTGCCCGCGCAGCGGAGCGCGTCCGCCGACCCGCTGCTCGTCCCCGGCGTGTCCGCCGCGCTCGCCGAGTACCGCGCGGCGCGCATCGCCGACGTCCGCTACGCGCTCGACCTCGACGTCTCCGCGCCCGACACGGCGCGCGGCCGCGTCGTCGTGCGCTTCGCCCGCCGCGGCGGAGGCGACGCGATCCTCGACTTCCGCGGCCCGCGACTCGAGCGCGTCTCCGTCAACGGACGCGCCGTCGCCGCGCCCGACTGGAACGGCGCGCACCTGCGCATCCGCGCCGCGCTCCTGCGCGCCGGGGAGAACGAGGTCGCCGCGGACTTCGCCGCGCTCGTTGCGCCGTCGGGCGCGAGCATCATCCGCTACCACGACACGACCGACGACGCGGACTACCTCTACACGCTGCTCGTGCCCGCCGACGCGAACCAGCTCTTCCCGAGCTTCGACCAGCCGGACCTCAAGGCGCGCGTCACGCTCTCCCTGACGACGCCCGGCGGGTGGAGCGCCGTCGCGAACGGTCCGCCCGCCGCGCGCGACTCGGCGGCCGGACGCGTCCGCCACCGCTTTCGCGAGTCCGAGCCGATCAGCACGTACCTCGTCGCTTTCGCCGCCGGGCCGTGGGCGGTCGTGCGCGACACGAGCGCTGGGCTCGAGATCGCGATGTACGTGCGGCGCTCTCGCGCCGCCGAGGCGGAGGCGGACTCGCTGATCGCGCAGAACGCGCGCGCGGCGCGGTGGCTCGAGACGTACTTCGCGCGCCCCTTCCCCTTCGCGAAGCTCGACTTCGTCCTCGCGCCCGCCTTCCCGTTCGGCGGCATGGAGCACCCGGGGGCGATCTTCTACAGCGAGGAGCGCTTCGTCTTCCGCGAGCCGCCGACCACGGTGCAGCGCATCGCGCGCGCGAACACGATCTACCACGAGATCGCCCATCAATGGTTCGGCGACCTCGTCACGATGCGCTGGTTCGACGACCTCTGGCTCAAGGAAGGGTTCGCGACCTACATGGCGGCGAAGATGCAGGCCGCGCTCGATCCTCCGTCCGACGCGTGGAAGACGTTCTACCTGCGCAACAAGCCGGCGGCGTACGAGGTCGATGCGTCGCCGGGGACGACGCCCGTCTGGCAGCGCCTCGCGAACCTCGACCAGGCGAAGAGCAACTACGGCCCGATCGTCTACAACAAGGCGCCCGGGATCCTCAAGCAGCTCGAGCATCTCGTCGGCGAGGAGGCGTTCCGGCGCGGCCTCCGCCGCTTCCTCGAGCGGCACGCCTACGCCAACGCGACGTGGCGGGACCTCCTCGACGCGATCGGCGCGGAGGCGGGGCGCCCGCTCGACGCGTGGGGC
>DASUSM010000063.1:0-20688 GCA_036375115.1 Gemmatimonadaceae bacterium
CGGCACCGCGGCGCGGGGCTCGGCGGCGGCCACGACGAGCGCGAGCAGACGCTGAACCAGCTCCTCGTCGAGATGGACGGCTTCGAGTCGAACGACGGCGTGATCCTCATCGCCGCGACCAACCGCCCCGACGTGCTGGACCCAGCGCTGCTGCGCCCGGGCCGCTTCGACCGGCAGATCGTCGTCGACGCCCCGGACCTGCGCGGGCGCGAGGGGATCCTGCGCGTCCACCTGCGCAACAAGCCGATCGCCGAGGACGTCAACATCACGTCGCTCGCCCGCGGCACGCCCGGCATGGCCGGCGCCGACCTCGCCAACCTCGTGAACGAGGGCGCGCTCCTCGCCGCCCGCCGCGGCCACGACAAGATCTACATGCCGGATCTCGAGGAGGCGAAGGACAAGGTCATGCTCGGCGCCGAGCGCAAGTCGCTCGTGATGAAGGAGGACGAGAAGCGCCTCACCGCGTACCACGAGGCGGGGCACGCCGTCTGCGCGATCATGACGAAGGGGAACGACCCGCTGCACAAGGTGACGATCGTGCCGCGCGGCCGTGCCCTCGGCCTCGCCTTCACCCTCCCGGAGGACGACCGCGTCTCCGTCACGCGCGAGCAGATCGAGGCGCGCCTCGTCATGGCCTACGGCGGCCGCGTCTCCGAGGAGCTGATCTTCGGCCGTGACCGCGTGACGACGGGCGCGGCGAGCGACATCCAGCAGGCGACGGGCATCGCCCGGCGCTACGTCGCGCAGTGGGGGCTCTCCGACGCGATCGGTCCGGTGCTCGTCGGCGACAACGAGCACGAGGTCTTCCTCGGCCGCGAGCTCGGCAACCGGCGCGAGGTCTCGGAGAAGACGGCGCAGCTCGTCGACGCCGAGGTCTCGCGCGTGATCGGCGAGGCCTACAACCGCGCCAAGCGCGTGCTGACGGACAACATCGAGCTCCTCCACGCCGTCGCCGCGTCGCTGCTCGAGCGAGAGACGCTGACGCGCGAGGACATCGCGGTCCTCATGCGCGGGGAGAAGCTTCCGCCGCGCCCGCCAGCGGTGCCGCCGACCGCACCGACCCAGGCGCCGGCGAGCGAGCCCCGACGGATCGTGCCGCCGCTCCTCGGCGGACCGGAGCCCTCGCCGGCGTGAGCGGCGAGGGGGCGGGCGGGGCGGATGTGCTCACCCTGCGGGCGGGCGGTCGAGTGTTCTCACTCGACCGCCCGGTCGTTTTCGGCATCCTGAACGTCACCCCCGACTCCTTCAGCGACGGCGGGCGGTGGCTGGAGCCGGCGACCGCCGTCGCGCACGCCGAGCGGCTCCTCGAGGAGGGCGCCGACGGGCTCGACGTCGGCGGCGAGAGCACGCGCCCGCAGGGGGCGGAGCCGGTGGACGTCGCGGAGGAGCTGCGCCGCGTCCTCCCCGTCGTCCGGGAGCTCGTCAGGCGATTTCCCGGCACGCCGATCTCGGTGGACACGACGAAGAGCGAGGTCGCCGACTGCACCCTCGCCGAGGGCGCGTCGATCGTGAACGACGTCTCGGCCTTTCGCCTCGACCCCCGGATGGGCGAGATTTGCGCGAGTCACGGCGCGGCGGCCATTCTCATGCATTCGCGCGGCGGGGTGCACGACATGGCGACCTTCGCGCACGCGACGTACGGCGAGGATCCGGTCGGCGAGATGGTCGGCGAGTTGCGGGAGGCGGTCGCCGCGGCGCGCGAGGCGGGTATCCCGCCCGCCTCGCTCGTCGTCGATCCCGGGATAGGCTTCGCGAAGCGCGCCGAGCACTCGCTGCGCGCCCTGGCGGAGCTGCCGCGCTTCGCCGCGCTCGGGCATCCGGTGATGGTCGGCGTCTCGCGGAAACGGTTCATCGGGGAGATCACGGGAGTGAAGGAGCCCACGGAGCGGGTGCACGGAACGACGGGAGCGAACGTGGTCGCGCTCGTGAATGGCGCGCGCCTCTTCCGCGTCCACGACGTGCGTGCCGCGCGCCACGCGCTCGACGTCGCCTGGGCGGTGCTCGGCGCGGGGGGCGAGGCGTGAACCTGCTCGACCAGTTCCGGCTCCTCGCGCCGTCGTGGCGCGACGTCCTCGAGGTCATCGTCGTCGCGACGGTCCTCTACCGGATCATGCTCCTCTTCCACGGCACGCGCGCGCTCCAGATGCTCGCCGGCGTCGTCGTGCTCGTCTTCGCCTACGCGCTCGCCTGGACGCTCAAGCTCAACATGATCACGTACCTGCTCCAGGTCGTGTTCACGTACGGCGCCTTCGCCGGGCTCATCGTCTTCCAGCCGGAGCTCCGCGCCGCGCTCGCGCACCTCGGGCAGTCGCGGGTGACGCGATTCTTCCGGCGGCTCGAGCAGAGCGAGGTCGCGGAGGAGATCGGCGACGCCGTTGAGCGCCTCAGCCGCTCGTCGATCGGCGCCCTCATCGCCATCGAGCGCGAGGTGCCGCTGGGGGACTACGTGACCTCGGGGACGGAGATGCAGGCGAAGGTCTCGGCGGAGTTGCTGCAGACCATCTTCACGCCGTACTCGCCGCTGCACGACGGGGCGGTGATCATCCGCGGCGACACGATCATCGGCGCGGGGTGCATCCTCCCGCTCTCGCAGGCGCCGGTCCTCGACCGCTCGATCGGGACGCGCCACCGCGCGGCGCTCGGGCTCGCCGAGGAGACGGACGCCTTCGTCATCGTCGTCTCCGAGGAGACGGCGCAGATCTCCGTGGCCCAGCACGGCCTGCTGAACCGGCGGCTCACCGCGCTCCAGGTGAAGGATCTCCTCTCGGGTCGCCCGATGCGCTCGTCCACGGAGATCCCCATGATCCCAGCGGAGCCCTGAGCGAGCGCCTGAGCGAGCCTCGCGCGCGCCCGCGCTTCGGCCACGTCGGCGCGGGTCCCGCCGCCGGCGTCGCGCTGCTCGTCCTCTATCTCGCGACGCTCGCGCCGTCGATCACCTTCTGGGACGCCGCGGAGCTCGCGGCCGCGGCCCACGGACTCGGCATCCCGCATCCGCCGGGGACGCCGCTCTGGGTGCTGCTCGGGCGCGTCGCGACGCTCTTCGCGCCGGCCGGGCGCGCGGCGCTCGCGACCAACGTGCTCTCGGCGCTCTGCACCGCCGGCGCGGGCGCCCTCGCCGCGCACCTCGTCGCACGCTGGACCGGCTCGCGCACGATGGGCGTGGCGGCGGCGATCTCCGCGGGCGCGATGTCCACCGTCTGGCTCATCGCCACCGAGACGGAGGTCTACGCCGCCGCGATGCTCCTCGCGATGCTCACGCTGTGGGCGGCGGATCGCGCGGAGCAGCGCGGAGGCGCACGGTGGGTCGTGCTCGTCGCCTATCTCGTCGCGCTCGCGCCCGCGCTGCACCTCATCGCGCTCCTCGCCGCGCCGGCGGCGATCGTCCATGCGGCGAGCGGCGCGGAGGGGCGGCCGACACGCCGCGTCGCCGTCGCGCTCGCCCTCGTCTTCGCCGGCGCCGCGGGCGTCGGACGCGGCTCGCTCGAGCTCGCGATCGTCGCCGCCGCGGGCCTCGCCTCGCTCGCGCTGCTGCGGCACGATGCGCCGGCCGGCGACGCGCGCCGGCGCCGCTGGCTCGCGATCCCCGCCGGCTCCCTCGTGGCGGCGCTCGTCGCGCTCTCCGCGCTCCTCGTGCTCGGCGTGCGCGCGGCGCACGATCCGCCGCTGAACCAGGGCGACCCCAGCTCCTTCGAGCGCCTCGCCGACGTCGTCGCGCGCCGGCAGTACGACGTCGCGCCACTCTGGCCCCGTCAGGCACCACTCTGGATCCAGGGGGCGAATCTGCTCCAGTACGCGGACTGGCAGGTCGCCCTCGGCGTCGCGCCGGACGTCACCCCCTCCGTCGCCCGGACGGCGCTCGCCCTCGGCTTCCTCGCGCTCGGCGTCGTCGGCTCGCTCGCGCACCGGCGGCGCCACGCGCGCTCGTGGCGCGCGGTCGCGCTCCTCGCGCTCGCCGGGAGCGTCGGCGCGATGCTCTACCTGAACCTCAAGGCGGGACCGTCGATCGGGTGGGGCTTCCTGCCGGATTCCGCGCCGCACGAGGCGCGCGAGCGCGACTACTTCTTCGTCTTCGGCTTCTGGTCGTGGGGGCTGTGGGCAGGAGTCGGCGCCGTCGAGCTCGCGTCCCGACTCCGGCTCGGCGCCGCCGCCTCCGCGGCCGGCATCGCGATCGCCGCGCTCCCGATCCCGCTCAACTGGCACGCGACCGACCGGACGCGCGAGCCGGAGGCGTCGATCGCGCGGACTGCCGCCGAGGCGCTGCTGCGCGGCGTCCCGCCGCGGGGCGTCCTCTTCGTCGCCGCCGACAACGACACCTACCCGCCGTGGTATCTCCAGCAGGTAGAGGATGTGCGCACCGACGTCACCGTCGTCGCCGTGCCGCTCCTCCCCGCGCGCTGGTACGCCGAGGAGCTCCGGCGCCGGGACGACCTTCTCTCGCCCGAGGAGACCGAGTGGCGCGGGACGAGGGCGATGCTCGACGCCATCGCCGAGGGCGCGCGGCGGACCGGACGTCCGCTCGCCGCCTCGCCGTCGGTCTCCGTCCGCGATCGAGCGGCGATCGCACCGGGATGGACGCTGACGGGCTTCGTCTACGTGGCCGAGCCCGCGCCGCGGGATGGTGTCGGCGGCGGCGCGGCGGCTGTGGCGCGCAGCGCCCCGCGGATAGATTCCGCCGCCGCCCGGGAGGCGCTCCGGTGGCGCGACGCGCACCTCGCGCCGGCACCGCCGCGGCCGAGCACGGACCCTGTGGCGCGTCATCTCCGCCGGCTGCTCGAGTGTCCGCGCTGGGCGCTGGAGGCGGGGGAGAACGAGGGTGCGGCCCGTTCTCTTGATTCAGCGTGTAACTTCCGGTAAGTTAGCGGCTTATGCCTTTCGAGGACCTGCCCGGGCGGGTCTCCGCGGTGCGCGATCGGATCGCCGCCGCGCGGTCTCGTGGCGGGCACGGCCAGGAGGTCCGGCTCGTCGCCGTGACGAAGAACTTCGGCGCCGACGCCGTGCGGGCCGTCGCCGCGGCCGGCGTCGAGGACGTCGGCGAGAACAAGGTGCAGGAGGCGCTCGGCAAGATGGACGAGGCCGGCGTCCCGGTGCGGTGGCATCTGATCGGGCACCTGCAGCGCAACAAGGTGAAGTGGCTCGAGCGGTTCGCGCTGCTCCACTCCGTGGACAGCGTCCGGCTCGCCGAGGCGATCGATGGCTGGGCGCGCTCGCGCGAGCGGGTCGTCGAGGGACTCGTGCAGGTGAACGTCGCCGGTGAGGAGACGAAGGGCGGCTTCACGCGTGAGGAGCTGCCGGCCGTGGCCGAGCGGCTTCGCGGACTCGGCGGGCTGCGCGTCCGCGGCGTGATGACGATGGCGCCGTACACGGAGGACGAGAGCGTGCTTCGCCGGACGTTCGGCGGCGCGCGCGACGCGCGCGAGGTCCTGCGCGCGGCGGGCCACCCCGCGACGGAGCTGTCGATGGGGATGTCGAACGATTTCGAGATCGCGGTGGAGGAGGGCTCCACCTGCGTGCGGCTTGGGACGATCCTGCTCGGAGCGAGACCCGCATGACCGACGAGACTTTCCATCTCACGCCGCTCGACGTGCGCCGCATGGAGTTCAAGGCGGCGCTGCGCGGCTACGACAAGGACGAGGTCGAGCGATTCCGGGAGCAGGTGTCGGAGGAGATGGAGCGCCTCACGCGCACGAACCAGGACCTCGAGGCGAAGGCGAAGGCCGCCTTCGAGCAGCTCCGCGGCTTCCGCGAGCGCGACAAGGCGCTCAACGACGCCCTCATCTCCGCGCAGCAGCTGCGCGCCGAGATCCGGGAGCAGGCGGAGCGCGAGCAGCAGCTCATCCTGCGCGAGGCGCGCGCCGAGGCGGAGCGGCTCGTCGAGGCGACGAAGGGGGAGATCCGGCGGCTGCAGGACGAGGTCGTCGCGCTCGAGCGCGCGCGCCGCGCCTATCTGTCGCAGATGCGCCAGCTCGTCGAGCGCCAGCTCTCCTCGCTCGAGGCGGCGGAGAGCTCGCCGCCGGCGATCGGACCGGCGGCCGGCGGCGGGGAGGGCGGACGCCAGGCGCAGCAGACGCCGGCCTGGCTCGACTCGCTGATGAAGGAATGACGACCCGGCTCGCTCCCGCGGAGGGCGCCCTCGGGGCGCCGGCGCTGCACGCGCTCGAGACGGCGGAGGCGTCCGCGGCGGTCGTGCGCGAGCGCTTCTCGCGCCGGCCCGACGTGGCGATCGTGCTCGGCACCGGGCTCGGCGCGCTCGGCCGCGAGATCGATGTCGAGACGACGATCGAGTACCGCGACATCCCGCACTTCCCGCTCTCGACCGTCGAGTCGCACTCCGGGCGGCTGCTCTGCGGCACGCTCGGCGGCAGGACCGTCGTCGCGATGCAGGGACGCTTCCACCGCTACGAGGGCTACTCCCTCCAGCAGGTGACCTTCCCCGTGCGGGTGCTCCGGGCGCTCGGGGCGGAGACGCTCGTCGTCTCGAACGCCTGCGGCGGGATGCACCCGCTCTGGCGGCCGGGCGACCTGATGCTGATCGCCGACCAGATCAACCTGCTCGGCGAGAACCCGCTCGTCGGGCCGAACGACGACCGGCTCGGGCCGCGCTTTCCCGACATGTCGGAGCCGTACGACCTCCGGCTGCGCGCGCTCGCGCGCGAGGTCGCCGCGGAGCTCCGCATCACGCTCCGCGAGGGCGTCTACGTCGCCGTCACGGGGCCGAACCTCGAGACGCGCGCCGAGTACCGCATGCTGCGCGCGCTCGGCGCGGACGTCGTCGGGATGTCCACCGTGCCGGAGGTGATCGTCGCGCGCCACGGGGGGATGCGCGTGCTGGGGCTCTCGATCATCACGGACCAGTGCCTCCCCGATGCGCTCGAGCCGGCGACGCTCGAGCAGATCATCGCCGTCGCGAGCGGCGCGGAGCCGGCGCTCACGCGTCTCGTGCGCGGCGTGCTGGAGCGGCTGTGACGACGCAGGCCCCGGAGACGATGCGGCAGTTTCGGCTGCTCGCCGCGGACCGCTCCGCGGACGAGATGGAGCGGGAGATGCTCGCGCGCTGGCGCGACGAGCGCCTCTTCGAGCGCACGCTCGCGGAGCGCGAGGGAGCGCCGCGCTGGGTCTTCTTCGAGGGACCGCCGACGGCGAACGGCCGTCCGGGGATCCATCACGTCTTCTCGCGCACGCTGAAGGACCTCTTCTGCCGCCACCGCGTGATGACGGGGCACCTCGTCGAGCGGAAGGCGGGGTGGGACACGCACGGGCTGCCGGTCGAGATCGAGGTCGAGAAGGAGATCGCGCGGCGCATCCAGGCGGAGCGCGGGCTCTCCGACGAGGAGCTGAAGAGGATCACGGGGAAGCAGCTCATCGAGGAGATCGGGGTCGCCGAGTTCAACCGCATGTGCCGCGAGAGCGTCTTCCGCTACCGCGAGGACTGGGAGCGGCTGAGCGAGCGCATCGCCTACTGGCTCGACTACGGCGACCCGTACGTCACGCTCTCGCACGACTACGTGGAGAGCGTGTGGTGGGCGCTGAAGACGCTGCACGCGCGCGGGCTGCTGTACAAGGGACACAAGATCCTCCCGTACTGCGCGCGCTGCGGCACGGCGCTGTCGAGCCACGAGGTCGCGCAGGGCTACGAGGAGGTGCGCGACCCGAGCGTCTTTCTCGCGCTCGACCTCGAGGAGGTCGGCGGGAGCGCGGTCCAGCGCGTCGACGTGGACGGGTCGCCGCGGTCCGCACGCCGCATCCTCGTCTGGACGACGACGCCGTGGACCCTGCTGTCCAACGTCGCGCTCGCGGTGCATCCGGAGCTGGACTACGTCGAGCTCGTGCGGCGCGATGGGCGCGACCCGCGCACGATTCTCGTCGCCGCGGCGCGGGCGGGCGCGGTGCTCGGCGAGGACTTCACCGACCGATGGGAGACCGTGCGCCACCTCCGCGGCGCGGATCTCGTCGGCGCGCGCTACCGCCGCCCGCTCGACTGGCTCCCCTACGGGGCAGGGGCGCACGAGGTCATCGTCGGCGAGTCGTTCGTCTCCGCCGAGGACGGGACGGGAGTGGTGCACATGGCGCCGGCCTTCGGCGCCGACGATTACACGGCCGGGCAGCGCCACGGGCTCGACTTCCTCCAGCCGGTAAACGCACAGGGCGCCTTCCCCGCGGACGTGCCGCTCGTCGGCGGGATGTTCGTGAAGGACGCGGACCCGCGCATCGTCGAGGAGTTGAAGCGCCGCGGCGTGCTGTGGAAGGCGGGGACGATCGAGCACTCGTACCCACACTGCTGGCGCTGCGGCACCCCGCTGCTCTATTACGCGCGAAGCTCGTGGTTCGTGCGCACGACGGCCGTGCGCGACGCGATGCTCGTCCGCAACGCGCGCGTCGACTGGCATCCCGAGGCCGTCGGCCAGCGCCGCTTCGGCGAGTGGCTCACCAACAACATCGACTGGGCCATCTCGCGCGATCGCTACTGGGGGACGCCGCTCCCCGTCTGGAGCTGCGACGTCGATCCATCGCACCTCGACGTGGTCGGCGCGTACGCGGAGCTCGCCGCGCGCATGGGCGGAGCGCTATCCGCCGATTTCGATCCGCACAAGCCGCACGTCGATGGCTATGCCTGGCGCTGCCGCGAGGCGGGGTGTGCCGGCACGATGCGCCGCGTACCCGAGGTGATCGATACCTGGTTCGACTCGGGGTCGATGCCCTTCGCGCAGTGGCACTTCCCGTTCGAGAACCGCGAGCGGGTGGCCGAGCAGTACCCCGCGGACTGGATCTGCGAGGGGGTGGACCAGACGCGCGGCTGGTTCTACTCGCTGCTCGCCATCGCGACCGGGCTCGGCGACGAGCTGCCGAACAACCGCGTCCCCGACGCGGACGTGCGCACGGCGCCGTACCGCGCGGTCGTCGTCAACGACCTCGTGCTCGACGCCGAGGGGCAGAAGATGTCGAAGTCGCGCGGCAACACGGTGGATCCGTGGACCGTGCTCGAGCGCCACGGCGCCGATGCGGTCCGCCTCTTCCTCGTCGAGACGAGCCAGGTCTGGATCCCCCGCCGGTTCGACGAGGCGGCGATCCGCGAGCGGGCGGGGCGTTTCCTCGTCACCCTGAAGAACGTCTACAGCGGCATCTTCGCCCAGTACGCGAACTTCGGGTGGGCGCCGTCGCCGGACGACCCGCCGGGCGCGCACCGCCCGACGATCGATCGCTGGATGCTCTCGCGCCTGACGGCGGTCGAGCATGACGCCGATGCGCTCCTCGAGCGCTTCGAGGCGACGCAGGCGGCCGGGATGGTCATGGACTTCTTCGTCGACGAGGTCTCGAACTGGTACGTGCGCCTCAACCGGTCGCGCTTCTACGACACGGATGGGGCCGACAACCGCGCCGCGTTCGCCACGCTGCACGAGGTGCTCGTCGTCACCTGCCGGCTCCTCGCCCCGTTCGCGCCCTTCGTCACCGACTGGCTGCACCGCGAGCTGGCGGGAACTTCCGTCCACCTCGCGCCGTATGTGCGGCCGACGCGCGACCCGCGCGATCACGAGCTGGAGCGCGCGATGGCGCAGCTCCGCGAGCTCGCGCGGCTCGGCCGTGCGGCGCGCGAGGCCGCCGGCATCAGGGTGCGGCAGGCGCTCGGCCGCATGGTATGTGTTGTGCCAGATACGGGCGGCCCGCAGCTGGGGTCGCTGCTGCCGTTGCTGGAAGGCGAGCTGAACGTCAGGCGGGTCGAGCTGGCGACGTCCGCCGACGCGCTCGTCACGCTCGAGGCGAAGCCCAACTTCAGGTCGCTCGGAAAGAAGTTCGGGAAGTCGACCCCGCTCGCCGCGCAGGCCGTGGCCGTGCTGTCGAGCGAGACGCTGCGGGCGTTCGAGCGGGGGGAACCGATCGCGATCTCCGTCGGTAACGAGTCGCGCTCGCTCGACCCCGAGGACGTGACGATCGTCCGGCGGGCGAGCGGCGACTTCGTCGTCGAGGAGTCCGCCGGGTTCTTCGCCGCGATCGATCCGACGATCACCCCCGAGCTGCGCGCCGAAGGGCTGGCGCGGGAGCTCATCAGCCGCGTGCAGCGGCTGCGGAAGGAGGCCGGACTCGCCGTGAGCGACAGGATCGTCCTCACGGTGGCCGGTGCCGAGACGGTGCGCGACATGGTGAAGACGCACCGGGAAT
Source organism: Gemmatimonadaceae bacterium (assembly GCA_036375115.1). GTDB lineage: Bacteria > Gemmatimonadota > Gemmatimonadetes > Gemmatimonadales > Gemmatimonadaceae > DASUSM01. Next base: position 10,153 of record DASUSM010000063.1, read on the forward strand.
GGATCGCCACGGAAGTCCTGGCCCGCGAGGTCGTCGTCGCCGACGAGCTCCCGGACCATCACCTCGCGGCGCAGTCGGTGGACCTCGACGAGGGGATCACCGCCCGCATCGCACTGACACGGGCAGGATGAGCATGCCGACGACAGGGGCCACGAAGAAGGCGAAGGGGATGACCAAGAAGCAGCTGCAGCACTTCGAGAAGCGGCTGCTCGAGGAGCGCAAGCGCGTGCTCAAGGAGCTCGGTCACTACGACGAGACGTTCGGCTCGTCGCCGCAGGCGGCGGACGGCGACCTCAGCTCGTACTCGTTCCACATGGCGGACCAGGGAACGGACGCGATGGAGCGCGAGAAGGCGTTCCTCTTCGCGAGCCAGGAGGGACGGTTCCTCTGGCACATCGACGAGGCGCTGCGCCGGCTCTACCGCTCCCCGGAGACGTTCGGCGTCTGCCACGGATGCGGCGAGATGATCGCCTTCGAGCGGCTCGATGCGCTGCCGCACGCGCGCTACTGCATCGCCTGCAAGCAGAAGGAAGAGGATGGAAAGAAGGGCGCCTAGCCCGGCGACCTTCTGGGGAGTGCTGGTCGCCGTCCTCGTCGCCGATGTGGTGACGAAGGCGGCGGCCGTCACCTACCTCGTCCCGCGCCGCATGCCGCGCGAGGTGTTCGGGGAGGCCGTCCAGTTCACGCTCGTCTACAATCCGGGCGCGGCGTTCGGGTGGTCGGTCGGCCCGTACTCGCGTTGGATCTTCATGGCGCTGACGGTCGTCGCCCTCGTCATCCTCTGGCGGCTCTACCGGGCGACGCTCGAGGAGCAGCGCATGCGCCTCCTCGCGCTCGCGCTCGTCTGCGGGGGCGCCCTCGGCAACCTCGTGGACCGTGTCCGCTGGCCTCGCGGCGTCGTCGACTTCATCGATGTGGGGTGGGGGACGATGCGGTGGCCGACCTTCAACATCGCCGATGTCGCCGTGAGCGTCGGCGCCGCGATGCTGGCCTGGGTGCTCTGGGAGGAGGACCAGGCCGCCGAGGCGGCACCCGGCGCGTCACCGGCGAGCCTTCCCTCCGAGTCCTGATCGTCCGGCGCCCGCGCCGCGCGGGCGCCGCCCGTCCCTCCGCCGCACATGCCCTCCCTCTCCGCCAAGCGCCTGCGCTTCTGGCTGCCGCTCGCCGTCGTGGTCGTCCTCGACATCGTGTCGAAGGCGTGGGCCGAGCGCGCCCTCGATCTCCACGTCCCCGTCGAGGTCGTCGGCGACTTCGCGCGCTGGAACCTCGTCTACAACGAGGGGGCCGCGTTCGGCACCCACCTCGGCGACTGGTCCCGCGTCATCTTCACCCTGCTCGCCGCGCTCGTCCTCGTCTTCCTCGGCCGCATCTACAAGGAGACCGCGGCCGACGACCGGCAGCGCCTCCTCGCGCTCGGACTCGTCTGCGGCGGCGCCGTCGGCAATCTCGTCGACCGCATCCGGCACGGGCTCGGCGTCGTCGACTTCATCGATCTGGGCGTCGGCGCGATCCGGTTCTGGACGTTCAACGTCGCCGACAGCGCCGTGACGATCGGGGCGATCCTGCTCGCCTGGTCGCTCTGGCGCGAGCCGGAGCCGCAGGCCGAGCGCTCCTGAGGCCGGCGCCGTGAGCGCCGGCGCGCGGCACGCCTTCGTCGCCGGGCACGGCGAACGCCGGCTCGACCTCCTCGTCGCCGAGCGGCTCGACCTGTCGCGCACGGCCGCCGCGACGCTCATCGCCACCGGCCGCGTGACCGTCGCCGGCCGCCGGGAAAAGGCCAGCTACCGTCCGCGCGCCGGGGAGGAGATCGTCGCCGAGATCCCGCCCGCCGAAGGGCGCGAGATCCTGCCCGAGCAGATCCCGCTCCGCATCGCCTACGAGGACGACGAGATCGTCGTCGTCGACAAGGAGGCAGGGATGGTCGTGCACCCCGCGCCCGGCAACTGGAGCGGGACGCTCGTCAACGCGCTCCTCGGCCGCGGGGAGGAGCTACCCGAGGAGGGAGACCCCGAGCGCGCCGGGCTCGTCCACCGCCTCGACAAGGACACCTCCGGGCTCCTCCTCGTCGCGAAGACGGACCGGGCGCACCGGGTGCTCGGCGCGGCGCTCGCGCGCCGCGACATCACCCGCCGCTACGCGCTGCTCGCCTGGGGGCACGTGGATGGCGACCGGGTGACCGTGGACCGGCCGATCGGACGGGACCCGCGAGACCGGAAGCGCATGGCGATCGTCAGTAGCGGACGGACGGCGCGCACCGACTTCACGCGGCTGGCCCGCTTCGACGCGGCGGACCTGCTGCGGGCCCGGCTCCACACCGGCCGCACGCATCAGATCCGGGTGCACCTCGCGTCGGTCGGCCACCCCGTGGTCGGCGACGACACGTACGGCGGAGGGGGAGGGCGGCGCCTCGTGGCGCTCCCGCCGCGCCGGCATTTCCTCCATGCCGCGTGGCTCGTCTTCCACCACCCGACGTCGGGCGCGCTCGTCGATCTTCGCTCGCCGCTCCCGCCGGACCTCGATCGCTCGCTCCGCACAGTCGCCGGACCCGACCTTCCCAGTGGCGCTCCCGACCCCCTCGAGTTCTACGGCTTCTTCCGCGACGACTGAGTCGTCCGCGCCGGGACGCGCCGCGTACTCCGCGGTGACGGCCTCGCGTCCCACGGTCGGCCGCCGCGTCCTCCTCTTCGGGATCTCGGGGCGCCTCTACGGCTGCGAGATCGACGCGGTGCGCGAGATTATCCCAGTCCGCCCCGCGACCCGCCTCCCCGGCGCCCCGGCGCACGTCCGCGGGCTCCTCAACCTCCGCGGCACCCTGCTCACCGTTGTCGACCTCGCCACCCGGCTCGGGCTGGGCGAGACGCGGGCCGACGGCTCGATCGTCCTCGTCGAGGGCGGGGGACGGGTGGTCGGCGTGAGCGTGGACGAGGTGCGCGATGTCCAGCTCATGGGCACGGACCGGATCGAGCTCGCCTCCGCCGACCAGTCGCGCGGCGGGATCGTCCGGGGAATCGGTCACCTCGACGACTCCACGATCGTCATCCTTCTCGACATGCAGTCCATCGTCACGCAGGTCCTGCTCTAATCGGGGGCAACGTTGAGTCACACCGTTCTCATTTGCGACGACGCCATCTTCATGCGGACGATGGTGGGGGACATCCTGCAGCAGGCGGGCTTCGAGGTCGTCGGCGAGGCCGAGACGGGCCTCCAGGCGGTCGAGAAGTACAAGCAGCTGCGGCCGGACCTCGTGACGATGGACATCGTCATGCCGGACATGGGCGGCATCGATGCCGTTCGCGAGATCACGAAGTTCGATCCGGGCGCCAGGATCCTCATGTGCAGCGCGATGGGCCAGCAGGCGCTCGTCGTCGAGGCGATCCAGGCGGGCGCGAAGGACTTCGTCGTCAAGCCCTTCCAGCCGAGTCGCGTGCTGGAAGCGGTGCAGCGCGTGCTCGGCTGACGCCGACGCGGCGTGAGCGGCTTCGCGTGACTGGTGCGCTCCGGCCCGTCACGCGACCGCGCACGTAGGCCACCCGCCTCCTTCGCCCGCCCGTGGATCTCTCCCGCTACGCCGACCTGTTCCTGACGGAAAGCCGCGAGCACCTCTCGGCCATCAACCACGCGTTGCTCGAGCTCGAGCGGACGCGCGGCGGGGCCGAGTCGGTGGGCGCGGTCTTCCGCGCGGTGCACACCATCAAGGGGATGAGCGCGACGATGGGCTACACGGCCGTCGCCGAGCTGGCCCACGAGATGGAGTCGCTGCTCGACCGCGTGCGCCGCGGCGAGCGGGCGGTGACGCCGGTGATCGGCGACGCGCTGTTCCGCGCGGCGGACGCGCTGGAGCAGTCGATCGAGGCGGCGGTCGCCGACCGCGGCGGCAGCGTGGACGTCGCGCCGCTCGTCGCGCGGCTGCGCAGTCTCGGCGCGGAGGACGGCGCGCCGGCCGCACCGGCGGGAGGGCCGGCGCCGGCGAGCGCGTCCCGAGCGGGGCCGGAGGCGACGCCGACGGGCTGGAGCGCCGCCGACCCGGGTGGAGAGGGAGTGCTCGTCCGCGTCCGGATCGCCGACGGAGCGCCGCTGCGCGGCGTGCGCGCGTTCCTCGCGCTCCAGAAGGCGCGCGCCCTCGGCACGGTGACCGGCGTCTCGCCCGCCGAGGAGGCGCTCCAGCAGGAGCAGTTCGAGCGCGACTTCGCGATCCGGCTCGTGACGAAGGCCTCGGCGCCGGAGATCGAGCGGGCGGTGGCGAGCGTCGGCGACGTCGATGCGGTGCAGATCACCGGCGCGGCGACGGCGCCCGGTGCCGACGCCGCATCCGGTCCCGACGGCGGCGAGCGCCGCGCCGGCGCGGCGCCGGGCGTGCCGGACGCCGGCGCGCGGCAGCAGCGGCACGTGCGCATGGACCTGCGCCGGCTCGACAACCTGATGAACCTCATCGGGGAGCTCGTGATCACGCGCGGCCGGCTGATCGAGATCGCGCGCGGCCTCGCCGATCCCTCGCTCGACGAGGCGGTCACGCAGGCCTCGCGGCTCGTCTCCGATCTCCAGGACGAGATCATGAGCGCGCGCATGGTTCCCGTGTGGCAGGTCTTCGACCGCTTTCCGCGCCTCGTGCGCGACGCGACCCGCTCGCTCGACAAGCAGATCGAGTTCAGCGTCGAGGGCAAGGAGATCGAGCTCGACCGCTCGATGCTCGACGAGATCGGCGACCCGATCGTCCACCTGCTGCGCAACGCGATCGACCACGGCATCGAGTCGCCCGCGGAGCGCCGCGAGCGCGGCAAGCCGGAGGTGGGACGCCTCTCGCTGAGCGCGGGGCGCGACCGCTCCGCCGTCGTCATCCGCGTCGTCGACGACGGCCGCGGGATCGACCGCGGCCGCGTCCTCGAGCGCGCGAAGTCGCTCGGCCTCGCCGAGCCGGGAAAGGCGGACCTCTCCGACGAGGAGCTGATCCGCCTCATCTCGCGGCCGGGCTTCTCGACCGCCGAGCGCGTCTCGGACATCTCCGGCCGCGGCGTCGGGATCGACGCCGTGCAGAACCGCGTCCGCGCGCTCGGCGGGTCGGTGGACATCCGCAGCACGCCGGGGCAGGGGACGATCGTCACCGTCCGCCTCCCCGTGACGCTCGCGATCATCCGCGCGCTCCTCGCGCGCGTGAACGACGAGACGTACGCGCTGCCGATGACGCACGTGAACGAGACGGTCGAGCTGCGCGGCGACGCGCTGAAGACGGTGAAGGGACGCGAGGTCTTCGTCCTGCGCGAGGACGTGCTGCCGCTGATGCGGCTGCGCGAGCTGGTGCGGTCGTCGGAGCGCACGTACCGCGGGACCGAGCAGGTGGTGGTGCTGGAGCTGTCGGACCGCCGGGTCGGCCTCATCGTGGACGAGCTGACCGGGCAGCAGGAGATCGTGGTGAAGCAGTTCGATGGCGTTCGCGACGGCCTCTCGCTCTTCAGCGGGGCCACCATCCTCGGCGACGGGGCACCGGCGCTAATCCTCGACGTGAGCAGCCTCCTATGAACGGAGCACAGATGGACGACATTCGGTCCCTGAAGCCGATACAGCTCGATGCGCTGCGGGAGGTCGCCAACATTGGCGCGGGACACGCCGCGACGGCGCTCTCGACGATGACCGGCGGCACGATCATGATCACCGTGCCGACGATCAACGTCGCGCGGCTCGAGGACGTGCCGCCGCAGATCTCGGCACCGGAGGAGCCCGTCGCCGCCGTGCTCATGCACATGCTCGGCGATCTCACCGGGCGCACCCTCCTCGTCTTCCCGAAGCCGACGGCGCTGCGGCTCTCGGAGCTCATGCTCCGCCGCCCCCAGGGGAGCTCGAAGGAGCTCGGCGACCTCGAGCAGTCGGCGATCAAGGAGGCGGGGAACATCCTCAGCGGCGCGTACATGAACGCGCTGAGCGACTTCATGGGCCTCATGCTCCTGCCGTCGCCGCCCAGCCTCGCCGTGGACATGTCCACGGCCGTGCTCACCACCGCGTACCTCCAGTTCGGGTCGGACAAGGACTTCGTCTTCTGCGTCGAGAGCCAGTTCTACATGAAGGAAGTCGACGAGTACCTGCGCGGCTTCTTCCTCCTCCTCCCGGACTTCGCCTCGCTGCAGGCCATCCTGCGCGCCGTTCGCGTCGCCTGACCGATGGTGGCGTCGCCCCTCACGTCGGAACGCGATCGCGAGGTCCTGCGGTCGTTCGCTCGGCGGATCGATCCGTCCGATGCGGGGGCGCACAACAACCTCGGCGTCCTCTACTTCAACAAGGGACTGTACGAGGAGGCGGTCTCCGCCTTCATGCGCGCGCTCGAGCTCGACCCGAAGATGCAGGTCGCGCAGCGCAACCTCGAGATCGCGTACTTCAACACCGGCTACTACGACCGCCGCGTCGCCGAGCTGCGTGATCGGCTGCGCACCGATCCCGGCGACCGCGAAGCGCGCTGGGAGCTGGGCCGCGCCTACGCGCTCCTCGGCCAGCACACGGAGGCCGTCGCCGAGTTCACCGAGCTCCTCCGCGCGCACCCCGACGACCTCGGCGCCATCGTCCAGCTCGGGCTCGCCGAGAAGGCCGGCGGCGACCTCGAGCAGGCGCAGCACTGGTTCGAGCGCGCGCTCGTCCTCGACCCGACCAGTTCCGTCGTCCACTTCTACGTCGGCGAGGTCCTCTACAATCGCGGGCTGAACGACGAGGCGCTCGCCGAGCTCACCCGGGCGATCGACCTGAACCCGGAGAACCCCGACGCGCACTACCTCCGCGCCTTCATCCTCGGCGACATGGGACGCCACGAGGAGGCGCGCGAGGCGACGAAGCGCGCGGTGAAGCTCAACCCGACGCTCTCGCGGGCGCAGGCGAACCTCTCGCTCGACCAGTACAACCCGCAGCGCTACGAGGAGCTCGTCGCGCGGCAGGAGCGCCGGTCGCAGCAGATGGAGGTCTCCGGCGAGGGACAGCTCGCGCACTTCAACCTCGGCTTGGCCTTCCGGCAGAAGGGCTACTACGCCGAGGCGCTGCGCGAGTACGGCATGGCGCTCGAGCGCGGCGAGGAGCGGGACCTCGTCGTGCAGGCGATGGCCGAAGTGCACCTCCTCCGGAAGGACGTGCGCGCCGCGATCGAGCTCTACGACCGGCTGCTCGCCTCGCAGCCGGAGAGCCCGAAGCTGTGGAACGAGCGCGGCGTCGCGCTGCACCAGGACGGACGGTATGCGGAGGCCGCCGAGAGCTACCAGCGCGCGACCGCCGCCGACCCGCACTACGCGCTCGCCCAGAACAACCTCGGCGTCGCGCTCTACCACGCCGGGCGGATCGACGACGCGATCGACGCCTTCCGCAGCGCGCTCGAGTCGCAGCCGGGCTTCGTGAAGGCGCGGCTCAACCTCGCGCTGCTGCTGTTCAAGGGGAAGCGGCTCCAGCTCGCCCTCGAGGCCTACCGTCAGGCGCTCGCCGCCGAGCCGGAGCAGCCCGTCGCCTGGAACGGGATCGGCCTCGTGCTCGCCGAGCTGCGGAAGTTCGAGGATGCGCGCAACGCCTTCGCCCGCGCGATCCAGGCGCGCCCCGAGTACGCCGAGGCGCACTACAACCTCAGCTTCACGCTCTCCAACCTCGGTGATTTCGACGGCGCGCTCCGCGAGACGAAGCGCGCACTCGAGCTCGACCCCTACTACGTCGCGCAGAAGTTCGAGCTCGCCATCGACCTCGAGTACGAGGACCCCGACCTCTCGATCGTCCCCGAGCTCGGCGGCGAGCAGCGGACGGACGAGGTGGTGGAGGACTTCAGCTTCGACCCGCGCCTCCTCGACTCCCTCTTCACCGAGCTGACGCCGGCCTCCGCGTCCCCCGAGCCGCCCGTCGAGGGGAACCCCTACGCGATGGCGGCGGACTACCTCTCGAAGGGGCTGCTCGACCGCGCGGCGGCGGAGGTCAGCCGCGCGATGATGCGTGGCGCGGGGCGCGCCGAGGGACTCACCCTGCTCGGCGACGTCTTCGCCCGTCAGGGGCTGCACGGCGAGGCGCTCGAGCGCTACCGCGAGGCGCGCACGGTGAACGGGGTCGTCCCCGGCGCGCTGCTCGGCGAGGCGCGGGCGCTGCTCCAGCTCGGCCGCGCCGCCGAGGCGCGCCCCGTCGCCGAGGCGCTCCTCGAGCGCGACCCGCGGGACGTGGACGCGCTGATGATCGCGGCGACCGCGCGTGCCGAGTCGGGCGATGCCGGCGCCGCGCTCGACGCGCTCGAGCTGGCGCGGCAGGTGGCCCCGGCGCGCCCCGACGTCCAGCAGCGCATGGGCGACATCCTCCGTATCGCCGGCGACGCCGCCGGCGCGATCGCCGCGTACGAGAGCGCGCTCGCGCTCGATCCCGACTTCGCGCGCGTGCGGTACGAGCTCGCGCGCCTGCTCGCCGGCCGGGAGGACCTCGCCGCCGCCGAAGAGCAGCTCGTCGCCGCGCTCGATGCGGTGCCCACGTACGCGGAAGCGACGCTCGAGCTCGCGCTGCTGCGCCGCCGTGGCGGGCGCGCGCGCGACTCCATGGAGCTGCTGATCGACCTCCTCCAGCGCGACCCGTACAACATGGACGCGCTGCTCGCACTCGGCGAGGTGCTGCTCGAGGCCGGCCGCCGGGACGACGCCCTGCTCGCTTTCGGCCGCGTGCTGCGCTTCGATCCCGACCATGCGGGCGCGCTCTATCACGAGGGCGTCCTCCTCGCCGAGCAGCATCGCTACCGGGAGGCCATCGAGCGCTGGAACCGCGTCGTCGAGCTCGACGGGGACGGCGAGTACGCGCGCCGCGCACGCCGCGATGCACGGACGGCCGCGGACCTGCAGCACATCTTCGCCGGCCGCGGACGGGAGGGCTAGCGATGCCGATCGAGGGACCGCTCCGCGAGCTCGGGATCCACGACGTCTTCCAGCTGCTCGACCTCAGCCGGAAGACGGGGACGCTGCGCGTCACCTCGGAGCTTCGGGACGAGGAGGGGATCGTCTGGTTCGAGAACGGCAAGGTGCTGCACGCCGGGCTGCGCACCCAGCCGAACGGCCTCGGCACGCTGCTCGTCCGGTCGGGGAAGCTCACCGAGTCGGAGCTGGAGCGCGCCCGCGCGCGGCTGCGCGAGCTCGGCGACGGGCACCGCCTCGGCGACGTGCTGCTCGAGCTCGGCGCCCTCACGGCGCGCGAGCTCGAGCGCCAGGTGCGCATGCAGATCGAGTCCGTCGTCTTCGAGCTCATGGCCTGGCGCGAGGGGTTCTTCTCCTTCCGCGAGGAGAGCGTTGAGACCGCGCCCGCCGAGGCGCGCATCCGCATCTCCACCGAGTCACTGCTCATGGAGGGCGCGCGGCGCATCGACGAGTGGTCGCGCATCGCGGACAAGGTCCCGCATCTCGGCGTCGTCCCCGTGCTCGCGTCCGTGGACGACGACCACCCGTCGCTCCTCGACCTGCTCCCGAACGAGTGGGAGGTCCTGACGATGATCGACGGACGGCGCGACCTGCGCGGGCTCGCGCAGGCGCTCGGGCGGAGCGACTTCGACATCGCCAAGATCGCCTACGGTCTCGTCACGACGGGCGTCATCGGATTCGTCAACGCCGACCGGGGCGGGGACGCGCGGCCGGTGGAGGACCCGCGCCCGCACGTCGCGCGGGCGACGGCGGCGCTCGACGCCGGTCGCGTGGACGAGGCGCTCGTCGCGGCACGGCAGGCGGTCGCCGCCGACAACAGGAGCGCGGAGGCGCACCTCGCGCTGGGCCGCGTCTTCCTCCGCCTCGAGCGCGCCGCGGACGCCTGCGAGTCGCTCGGGCGCGCCCTCCAGGCGGATCCGCTCGGCACGGCCGCGTACCGCGAGCTCGGCTTCGCCGAGGCGAAGCGCGGCGACTTCGCGCGCGCCGTCGAGCACTGGCGGCGCTATCTCGAGATGGCGCCGCACGCCGAGGACGCGGAGCGCGTGCGCACGGCCATGGATTCGGCCATGCGACTCCGGTCGCTCGTGGAGGCGCATGTCGGCGAGTGACGACGTGCGCCGCCTGAGCGACGAGCTGGCCCGCGAGCCGGGGAGCCTCGTCTTCCTGCAGCTCGGAGAGACCCTCCGGCGGCAGGGGCAGCTCGACTACGCCCTGAAGGTCGCCGTGCGCGGGCTCGAGCGGCATCAGCACAACGCCGAGGCCCACGACCTCCTCGCGCGGATCGCGGTGGACCGCGGGGAGCTCGAGCGCGCGTTCGACGAGTGGGACATGGTGCTGCGGCTCGCGCCCGAGCACGCCGGCGCGCGGAAGGGGCTCGGCTTCATCTGCTTCCGCCAGGGCCGGCTCGAGGAGGCCGAGCGATACCTGAGCGCCGCCGTCGAACGCGACGCGGCCGACCAGAGCATCGCGTCGGCGCTCGCGCACGTCCGCGCCCAGCTCCACGGCGCGGCGTCGGCTCCGGCCGCGGCACCCGCCGCGCGCGCCCCGGGTGCCGGCCGCTCCGGCGCTCCGGCGCCCGCCGCGGCGGCGAGCCGCCCGACGCCAGCCTTCCTCGAGCCGGTCCCCGCGCCCGGCCGGACGGCCGGGG
>DASUSM010000064.1:0-3184 GCA_036375115.1 Gemmatimonadaceae bacterium
CCAGTGAGCGCGGCCGGCGCGCATCCGCGCGTCGGCCGCACGCCGTTCGGCTCGATGCCCGACGGCCGGGCGATCGAGTGCTTCACGCTGGCGAACGCGCGCGGGTGCGAGGCGCGGGTCATCACCTACGGCGGCATCGTCGTCTCGCTCCGCGTGCCGGACCGCGCGGGGACGCTCGACGACGTCGTGCTCGGCCACGACGACCTCGACGGCTACCTCACGACGTCGGCGTACTTCGGCGCGATCGTCGGGCGCTACGGCAACCGCATCGCGAACGGGCGCTTCTCGCTCGACGGCCGCACGTACGAGCTCGCGCGCAACGACGGCGCGCACCACCTGCACGGCGGCGTGCGCGGCTTCGACCGGGCGGTATGGACGCCCGAGATCGCGGAGCGCGAGGGCGCCGCCGCGCTCGTCCTCCGCCACTGCAGCCCCGACGGCGACGAGGGGTATCCGGGGACGCTCGACGCCGAGGTGGCGTACGCGCTGACCGACGACGACGCGCTCGTCGTGGACTACCGCGCGACGACGGACCGGCCGACGCACGTGAACCTCACGCAGCACTCGTACTTCAATCTCGCCGGCGCGGGACGGCCCGACATCCTCGCGCACGAGCTGACGATCGATGCCGACGCGTACCTGCCGGTGGACACGGCGCTGATCCCGACCGGCGGGCCGGCGCCGGTGGCGGGGACGCCGTTCGACTTCCGCACGCCGCACGCGATCGGCGCGCGCATCGACGCGGACGACGCGCAGCTCCGCCACGGGCGCGGCTACGACCACACCTTCGTCCTCCGCCGCAGCGGCCCCGGCCTCGCGCACGCCGCCCGCCTCGCCGATCCCTCGACGGGGCGGACGCTCGACGTGCGCACGACGGAGCCGGGGCTCCAGCTCTACACGGGGAACTTCCTCGACGGCGGGATCCGCGGAAAGGCGGGGCGCGTCTACGTCCGCCGCTCCGGCGTCTGCCTGGAGACGCACCACTTCCCCGACTCGCCGAACCATCCGTCGTTCCCCTCCACGGTGCTGCGGCCGGGCGAGACGTACCGGTCGCGGACGGTGTTCGCGTTCGGCGTGGCGTGAGGGGCGCATCGCGCCGGGACGACTCCGCCTTCTTGGCGGTGTGTTTCACGCGGAGGCGCGGAGATCCGAGGAGCAAGGCGCGGTGCGCGGGTCGAGTGCGTCGCGCCACGAGCCGCGAATGCTTCGGGGGAACGGCTCGGCGCTCACGACGCCTCGCGCCGGCGCACGAATCCATCGAGGCGCACCCCCCGACCATTCATCGGCCCCGTTGCGACGACGCTCCGGCGCGCGCCGTCCGAGTCGTACGCAAAAGAAATCGGATGCATCCGATGGATCGGATGCATCCGGTTCGGTCTTTCGTCGATGCCGGCCCGCGCGGCCGTCGTCCCCCGCGGTCGAGGCCGGCCCGCGCGGCCGTCCTCCGCGGATCTCCGCGCCTCCGCGTGAGACACCAGGCAACAGGGGGAGTCGTCCCCGAAGAGACGCCCCCCCGCCCGAGCCGAGATCGCCCGACGCCGAGGCGCGGCTACGACCGACCCTTCACCTCGAACTCCTCGCTCTCCACCTCGCGATCGTCGAGCAGGATCTGCACGCGGTACTTCCCCGCGGGGAGGCCGTTCGGCTGCGAGATGTGGAACTCGGTGACGTTCGTCCCGTTCGGCGCGATCGTCTGCGACGACGAATCGACGACCTGCCCGTCCTCGAACGTCCAACGCGCCGTCACCGTCGCGCTCGGCGCGCTCCCGTCCGTGACGACGGAGACGTAGACCGTGTCGTTCGCCGAGAAGTCGTCGGTGTCGTCGGCGATGCGGCGGTCGGCGCCGATCGACTTGCCGAGCGCGACCTCGGAGACGCGGACGTCCGACGCGATCGTGCCCGCGGCGCTGCCGTCGGTCGTCGCGCGCGTGTCGTCGTCGCCGCCGCCGCAGGCGGCGGTGCCGACGAGGAGCGCCGCGCAGAGCGCGGCCTGGGCCGCGCGGAGAGTGGTGCGCATGATCAGAGTCCTCCTCGCGTCTCCGCGGACGGAATGCGGAGCTGCTGGCCGGGGTGGATCAGGTCGGGGTCCTTCACGATGTCGCGGTTCGCATCGTAGATGCGGCGCCACGCGCCCGCGTCGCCGTACTCGCGCTGCGCGATCTTGCTGAGCGAGTCGCCGGCGACGACGGTGTACTGCTTCTCCGTCTCGATCGGACGCGGGGTGGACGGCGTCGCCGCGCGCGGCGCGGTGGACGAGCCGCCGCTCTGCACGTTCGAGAAGTCGGCCTTCTGCTTCCGCTTCTCGTCGTCGTCGTTCCCGAAGACCTTGTCGAGCAGTCCCATCCTCCCTCCTGGTCGATGGTGCGCCGCGACCGTGTGCGCCGCGGCGGGACGAGACCGTGCGCACGACGCGTACCGGTGCGCCCGCCCGAGCCGGCATGCCGGCCGCGGCCGGTGCCGCGTCGCGCGCGGGGTGACGAGGGTCACGCCCACGGTCGCGGCCGCGTCACGCGCCGCCGCCGGTCCCCTCGCCTACTCCACCTCGTCGATCGATCGAGGCCAGTCCTCGCGCAGCAGCCGGGAGAGCGCACGGTCGGCGAGGCGGCGCCCCTCGGTCTGGCAGCGCGCGCAGTAGTTCGTCTCGTTCGTCGCGTAGCGGATGCGCTGCACCGGCGCGCCGCAGACGGGGCACGGCTGCCCGTGGCGGCCGTGCACGGCCATCCCCTCGCGGAACGCCGTCACCTGCTCGGGAAATCCGTCACCCGCCTCGTCGCGCAACTTGCGCGTCCACTCGGCGAGCGTCGCGCGCGCCGCCTCGTGCAGCCGGCGCACCTCGTCGTCGTCGAGGCGCGTCGAGAGGGCGAGCGGGGAGAGGCGCGCGCGGTGGAGGATCTCGTCGGAGTAGGCGTTGCCGATCCCCGCGAGGATGCGCGGGTCGGTGAGCGCGCGCTTGATCGTGCGGTTCTCGCGCTGGAGCCGCTCCCGGAACGTGTCGAAGGGAATGCCTAACGGCTCGACGCCTCCGCGGTCGAGCGCGGCGAGGCCGTCGGGGCGGACGACGTGCATCGCGGCGCGGCGCGTCGTGCCCGCCTCGGTGAGCGTGAGCACGCCGGTGGCGAACTGCATCTCGGCGAGGATGAGACTCTTCGGCACCGCCTTGCCGCCCGGCGCGCGCCAGCGGAAC
>DASUSM010000065.1:0-8342 GCA_036375115.1 Gemmatimonadaceae bacterium
CAGCGCCACCGCGTGATGCGTCGACCGCGGCGCGCGCGCCCGGCTCCACGACGCCAATGACGGGCATCGGAAGCTCCTCGCGCAGCATCGGCAGCGCGTGAGCGGTGGCCGTGTTGCATGCGACGACGACGGCCTTCACGCCCTGCTCGCGGAGGAACCCGGTGATCTCGCGCGCGTAGCGACGAACGGTCTCGGGACTCTTCGGGCCGTAGGGGACGCGCGCCGTGTCGCCGAAGTAGATGATGCTCTCGTGCGGGAGCTGGCGCATGATCTCGCGCGCGACGGTCAGCCCGCCGATCCCGGAGTCGAAGACGCCGATCGGCGCATCCGCGGTTGGGGTCACCATGCGACCGAGGCGGCGACGGCGACGCCCCCCTCCACCGGACGCGCGCCGATGCGCGCGGGAAGGTCCCAGAGGTGCGCGGCGACGTACGCCTCGGCGCCGGCGAGGAGGTGGTTGGCGATGAGGAGCGCGACCCAATCCTCGACGTGTTGCCGTCGCGCCGTGAGCCGGCCGCCGGAGTATCGGTTGGGAGTCGTCGCGTTCGGGTAGGTCGGCGGCGTCCCCTGCGGCTCTCCCGGGTCGAGGCAGAGCTGCCCCTCCGGCGCACCCGGGCACTGGACGCCGATGCCCCCGACGCGCTTCGCGAAGGCAAGCTCGCGCTGCGACTTCTGGATCATGACGAGGCTGACCGCCTCGACCGTGACGAAGAGAATGCCGGCGATCGGCCGATCGAGCCTGGACTGGCCGAGCCCGGGGACGAGGAGCGAGGAGAAGAAGGCGCGCCCGGGCGAAATCGGCGGGCCGGGTATCGTGTCGGCGGTGGTAACGCGCCGCGGCGCCTCGGCGGTCGGCGCGCCGGTGCGCACGCTGTCTCGCTGCTGGGCGAAGGCGTCGGCGGCAGCCACCAGTGTCGGGAGCGCCGCGCAGGCGAGGAGGCGCAGCGAGCGCGCGGCGCGTCGGAGCGCCGGGAATTGTGCTGGTCGGGACACGTACGAATCGGGCGCGGGCCGGGGTGGCGGGAGCGTGTGGGAATCGAACCCACCCAACCAGACGAAGTCAGGTCGCACCAGTTTTGAAGACTGGGGAAGCCACCAGGCCCCATCCACCCCCACGAGCCGGCGCGTCGGAAGTAACGGGGTGTCCGACGAGGGGTCAACCCCGCCGCACGATGCTCCGCGCCCGAGTCAGCGGACCTCGAGCGGGCGCGCCGCCGCCTCGCGAACCTCGCCGATCACGCCTGCGCCGGGGAGGACTTCGAGGAGCGCCGCGACGGCGTCCTCTCGCACGGCGACGACGAGGCCGCCGGAGGTCTGGGGATCCACGAGGAGGGCGCGCGTCTCCTCGTCGGCGTCGCCCCAGTCCACGAGCGGCGCGAGGTACTCGGCGTTGCGGTCGGCGCCGCCGGTGCGTGCGCCCGCACGCCACGCCTCGCGCACGCCGGGGAGGAGCGGGACGCGCACGGCGTCGATGCGGATGGTCACCGCGCTCGCGCGCGCGATGTGCGAGAGATGCCCGAGGAGCCCGAAGCCGGTGACATCGGTAGCGCAACGGGCGCCGGCCAGGAGCGCGGCTCGTGCGGCGTCGGCGTTCAGGGTGACCATAGATGCGATCATCGCCGAGGTCTCGGCCGCGCCGAGCCGACCGAGCTTCCCGGCGGTCGCGAGGATGCCGGTACCGATCGGCTTCGTCAGCACGAGGCGATCGCCGGGACGGGCCGCGGCGTTCGTGAGCAGATGGCGCGGATCGACCCGCCCGGTCACGGCGACGCCGTACTTGACCTCGTCGTCGACGACGCTGTGGCCGCCGGCGACGACCGCGCCCGCCTCGTGCAGCTTGTCCTGGCCGCCCCGGAGAATCGCGGTCAGCACCTCGAGCGGGAGCCTGCCGACGGGGAAGCCGACGATGTTGAGCGCGGTGAGCGGGGTGCCGCCCATCGCGTACACGTCGGAGAGCGCGTTCGCGGCGGCGATCTGCCCGAACGTGTACGGATCGTCGACGATCGGCGCGAAGAAGTCGACCGTCTGCACGAGCGCGAGATCGTCCGACAGCACGAAGATCCCCGCGTCGTCGAAGGTCTCGTGACCGACGAGCAGACGGGGATCGCTCCGGACGGGGAGCGCGGCGAGCGCGGCGGACAGGTCACCCGGACCCATCTTGGACGCTCAACCGGCGCAGCGCGCGAAGGCGGTGAGGCGGAAGAGCTCGTCGCGGGTGTGTGACATGGGGACGGGTCCGGCTTCGGGTACGCGGACTACTTCGCGACCGCGACCGCGTCGATCTCGACGAGGACGCCGCGCGGGAGCGCGGACACCTGGACGGTCGAGCGCGCGGGGCGCGCGGCGCCGAGCATCTCGGCGTAGACCTCGTTGACCTGCGCGAAGTCGCGCATGTCCTGGAGGAAGATCGTCGTCTTCACGACATCCTTCCAGTCGGCGCCGGCGGTGGCGAGGATCGCCTTCAGGTTCGCGAGCACGCGCCGGGTCTGGACGACGACGTCCCCCTCGACGATGTGCCCGGTCGCGGGATCGAGGGCGATCTGCCCCGCGGTGAAGAGGAATCCGTTCGCGACCACGCCCTGCGAGTACGGGCCGATGGCGGCCGGGGCGTCCTTCGTCTGCACCGATCTGGTGCTCATCTCGCTGCTCCCCGTCGTCCGGGTGGGACGACGCGATGGTAGTTCAGAACAATCCGACGATGGTGCCGTCGGGGCGGATGGCCATGCGCTCGGCTGCCGGCTCCTTCGGGAGACCGGGCATGGTCATGATATCGCCGGCCTGGGCGACGACGAATCCCGCGCCGGCCGCGGGGTGCACCTCGTTGATCGTGATGCGGAAGTCGCGCGGGCGCCCGAAGCGCGTGGGATCGTCGGTCAGGGAGTACTGCGTCTTCGCGATGCAGACCGGGGTGGTGCCGAGCCCGACCGACTCGAGGTAGTCGATGCTGCGCTCCGCCTTCGGGGCGAAGTCGGCGCCGGCGCCGCCGTACACCTTCTGCACGATCGTGTCGATCTTCTCGCGGATCGGGCGCCGCTCGTCGTACACCGGCGCGAAGCTCGCGCCGCCCTCGCCGAGCAGCGCGAGGAGCTCCCGGCCGAGCTCCTCGCCGCCGGCCCCGCCCTTCTCCCAGACCTCGGTGAGCGCGAGCCGCGCGCCGGCCTTCCGCGCACGATCGGCGACCATGCGCAGCTCCCGATCGCTGTCGCTCGTGAAGCGGTTGAGCGCGACGACGACGGGGACGCCGAACTGGCGCACGTTGGCGATGTGGTGCTCGAGGTTCGGCAGCCCGCGCTCGAGCGCGTCGAGGTCCTCGTGCGCGAGCGCGGTCTTCTTCGCGCCGCCGTTGAGCTTCAGCGCGCGCACGGTGGCGACGAGCACGGCCGCCTCCGGGCGCAGACCGCCGACGCGGCACTTGATGTCGAAGAACTTCTCGGCGCCGAGATCGGAGCCGAATCCCGCCTCCGTGATGACGATGTCGCCGAGTGCGAGTGCGGCGCGCGTCGCGACGAGGCTGTTGCAACCGTGCGCGATGTTGCCGAAGGGTCCGCAGTGCACGAAGGCGGGCCCGCCCTCGAGCGTCTGCACGAGATTCGGCTGGAGCGCGTCCTTGAGGAGGAGCGCCATCGCTCCCCCGGCCCGCAGGTCGCCCGCGCGGACCGGCGTGCGGGCGTGTCCCGCCGTCGCGCCGACGATGATGCGGGAGAGACGCTGCTCGAGGTCCGCCGGGTCGGAGGCGAGCGCGAGGATCGCCATGACCTCGCTCGCGGGGACGATGACGAAGCGGTCCTGCCGCACGATGCCGTTGCCGACGCCACCGAGCCCGATCACCATCTCGCGCAGGGCGCGGTCGTTCATGTCCGCGGTGCGCGGCCAGGTGATCCGCCGCGGGTCGATGCCGAGCGCGTTCCCCTGATGGAGATGGTTGTCGAGCATCGCCGCGAGGAGGGCGTGCGCGCTCGTGATCGCGTGGAAGTCGCCCGTGAAGTGGAGGTTGATGTCTTCCATCGGCAGCACCTGCGCGTACCCGCCGCCGGCGGCGCCCCCCTTCATGCCGAAGACCGGGCCGAGGCTCGGCTCGCGCACGCAGAGCACGGCATTCTTGCCCATCCGCCGCAGGCCCTGCGCGAGGCCGACCGCGGTCGTGGTCTTCCCCTCTCCCGCGGCGGTGGGGTTGATCCCGGTGACGAGGACGAGCCGTCCGCGCGCCGGCCGTCTCGCCCACTCGAGCGGAATCTTCGCCTTGAAGCGGCCGTACTGATCGAGGTCGTCGGCGCCGAGCCCGAGCTCGGAGGCGACGTCGACGATGGGTCTGAGCGTCGCCGCCTGGGCGATCTCGATGTCGGACGGAACGGTTCCCACGCAGCGATCCGTGAACGCCGGTCAGCGCCGCCACGGTGGTGTCCGCGGTCGGCGACGCGGATACTACGCCTGCGGCGGACGGTCTGCCAGTCCGAAGAGGCGCCGCGCGTTCGCCGTGACGAGCGCGCCGATGGCGGCGGGTTCCGCGCCGCGGGCGAGCGCGAGCCGCGCGACGGTGAGCGCGACCCAGGCCGGCTCGTTCCGCTTCCCGCGGTACGGGACCGGCGCGAGATAGGGCGAGTCCGACTCCGCGAGCAGGCGCTCGTCGGGGACGAGCCGGAGGAGCGCATCGTCGGTCCACCGGCGAAAGGTGACGATGCCGCTGAAGGAGACGTACCACCCGACGGAGAGCGCCGCTTCGGCGAGGGCGTGCGAGCCGGTGTAGCAGTGCAGCACGCCGCGCACGCCGGCCGCGCCGGCCTCGAGGACCATGGCGCGCGTGTCGTCCTCCGCCTCGCGCGTGTGCACGACGACGGGGCGCCCGGCGTCGCGGGCGAGCGCGAGCTGGGCGGCGAAGGCGCGACGCTGCCGCTCCCGCGGGGAGTGATCGTAGTGGTAGTCGAGGCCGCACTCGCCGACGGCCGCCGCGCCGGCGAGGACCATCTCGGCGATCCGCTCCGGATCGCGCAGCGGGTCGAAGCCGGCGGCGTCGTGCGGGTGGACGCCGGCGGTGAAGGCGACGACGCCGGCGTGGCGCCCGGCGAGCTCGCGCGCCCGCGCCGCGGCGGCGAGCGACTCCCCGATGCAGACGATGCCCACCGCGCCGGCGGCGCGCGCCCGCGCGACGACCTCGTCGCGGTCGGCGTCGAAGGCCGGGTCGGCGAGGTGCGCGTGGCTGTCGACGAAGGTCGTCACGGAAACCGGACCGCCGCCCGGAGGCGGCGGTCGAGTGCGATCCTCAGCGGGCGGCCGCCCGCTCCGAGACGGCCGGCGCCTTGCGCTCGCGAGGCGCGGCGGGCCGGCTGCTCGCCCCGCGCTCCGCGGCGGCCTTCGGCCACTTCTGCTCGATCCAGAGGAGGATCGGGGCGGCGACGAAGATCGAGCTGAACGTGCCGACGACGATCCCGAAGAGGAGGATCAGGGCGAAGGGGCGGAGCACCTCGCCGCCGAAGATGATCAGCGCGAGGAGACAGGCGATGACCGTCGTGCCCGTCATGACCGTGCGCGGCAGCGTCTCGTTGACGGCGCGGTTCAGCGTGTCGTAGAGCGGGACGCGCTGCCGCGTCCGGAGCAGCTCGCGCACGCGGTCGAAGACGACGACCTTGTCGGCGAGCGAGTAGCCGATCACGGTGAGGATGCCGCCGACGACGAACAGCGAGATCTCGATGTTCATGTACTTCATGAACGCGAGGGTCGCGATGATGTCGTGGATGTTGGCGAGCACGGAGGAGACGGCGAGCCGCCCGGCGAAGCGCCAGGCGAGGTAGAGCAGCGTCGCGCCGAAGGAGATGAAGATGGCGATCAGCGCGTTGCGGCGCAGCTCCGCGCCGACGCGGGGGCCGACCGCCTCGGTGCGCTCGACGGTGAACCCGTCCTCGCCGTAGCGCGCCTCGAGCGCGTCGGTGATCGTCGTGGCCACGGACTCCGCGCCGTCGGCCTGCGCCTGGACCGCCTCGGCCGCCTGGGCGCGGACGACGAGCTCGTTCGGCGAGCCGAAGGTCTGGATCTCGGCGTCGGAGAGCGCGGCGCCGCCGAGCACGTCGCGCACCTCGCCGATGTCCGGCGGCGTGCGGAACTTGAGCTGGACGAGCGTGCCGCCGGTGAACTCGATGCTGTAGCGGAACCCATCGACGGCGATCCAGGCGATCCCGGGCAGGATGAACACTAGGATCGCGATGGTCGTGATGCGGCGAAGCCGGATGAAGTCGATGTGGGTGTCGTGGAGGATTCGCAGCATCAGATGCTCAGGGTCTGGGCGCCGCGCGAACGCTTAAGCCACAGCAGGAAGAGGGTCCGGACGACGAAGACGGAGCTGACCATCGACGAGGCGACGCCGGCGAGGAGCGTGACGGCGAAGCCCTGGACGGGGCCGGTGCCGAACTGCATGAGCACGAGCGCGGTGATCGCCGTCGTCACGTGCGTGTCGACGATCGCCGAGAAGGAGTTGCGGAAGCCCTCCTCGATCGCGAGGCGGGGGGTCTTCCCCGCGGCCATCTCCTCGCGGATGCGCTCGAACTGGAGGAAGTTCGCGTCCACCGCCATGCCGATCGACAGGATGAAGCCGGCGATGCCGGGCAGCGTCAGCGTGGCGCCGACGGAGGCGAGGAAGGCGAGCGTCGTGATCGCGTAGAAGACGAGCCCGGCGACGGCGAGCATGCCGGAGAAGCGGTAGTAGACGACCATGATGATGATGACGAGGGCGAGGCCGAGGAGCCCGGCCTGGATCCCCTGCCGGATCGCGTCCTCGCCGAGGCTGGCGCCGATCTGCCGCACCTCGATGATCCTCAGCGCCACCGGGAGCGCGCCGGCGCGGAGCACGAGCGCGAGGTCCTGCGCCTCCTGGAGCGTCTTGCCGCCGAGCGTGATCTGGCCGTTCGTCCCGATCGCGCTCTGGATCACCGGCGGGAATCCCATCACGCGGTCGTCGAGGACGATCGCCATGAAGTCGCGGACGTGCCGCTGCGTCTCGGTGCGGAAGCGGCGCCCGCCCTCGTTGTTCAGCTCGAAGGTGACGCGCGTCCCCTCGAGCGGATCGGTCCCGGCCTGCGCGTCCGTGAGGTACTGCCCCGTCATGATCGGCCGGCTGTCGAGCACGTAGAGCGCGCGATACGGCTGCGCGCCGAGCATCGTCGTGTCGTTCTGCCAGCGCACGACCTTGCCCGGCGGGAGCGCCGCGCGGACCTCGGGCATCGTCAGATAGCGCTCGACCGTCGGATAGTCGGCGGCGGAAACGAAGTACTGCCCGGGCATCTGCCCCTGGGCGAGGAGGCTGCTGAGCGGACCGGCGGTCGCGCCGAGCGCGAGCGAGTCCGTACCGGCGCTGTCGGCCTCGGTCGTGTCGTCGGCGAACAGATTGCCGAGCGCGCCGGCGCCGGTGCGTCCCTGCCCGGCCGCCGGCGCCGCGGCGACGGCGACGCCGCGCTCGCGGACGATCTGGTCGAGGCGCGGCAGGACGCGGTCGAGCGCGTTCGACTCGTCCACGATCTGGAACTGGAGGAAGGCCGACTTCTGGACGACCTCGATGGCGCGCTCCGGATCGTCGATCCCCGGGAGCTCGACGATGATCCGGTCCTCCCCGACCTTCTGGACGAGCGGCTCCGCGACGCCGAACTCGTCGATGCGCTCGCGCACGACGGTCAGCGCCCGGTCGAGCGCCTCGGACTTGTCGGCGACGGCGCCCTTGGACTCGTCCACCTCGAGCGCGAGGTGCATCCCGCCGAGGAGGTCGAGCCCGAGCTTGATCGGCGCCCGGCTGACGGTGTCGGGGACGCGCTCGCCGTTCTCGATTTCCTTCAGCTCGATGACCGGGCGCGGCCGGAGCGTCCACGCCGAGATGGCGAGGAGGCCCACGATCAGCAGGACGCGCATCTTCAAGTTGTGCATGCGACTGCGAGGCGGGAGTGGATGGTTCGGGGAGACCTAAACGTTACCGGGGGACTCGGGGCTAGTCAACGCACGGCGGGCGTTTTCCTCGTCGCGCCGGAGCTGGGCGACGAGCGCTGCCGTGTCGGGAAAGCGCCGCGTGTCACGGAGGCGCTCGACGAAGTCGAGCCGGACCCACGCCCCGTAGAGCCCGTGCTCGGCCTCGAAGAGGTGCGCCTCGAGCCCGACGACGTCGTCCCCGAAGGTCGGGCGCGGGCCGAGGTTCATCATGCCGCCGAAGGTCCCGGCCGGCGTCTGCGCACGGACGGCGTAGACGCCCTCGGGCGGCAGGAGCTTCCGCCGCGGCGGCGGTCCGAGGTTGAGCGTGGGGTAGCCGATCCGCCGGCCGCGCCGCTCGCCCGGCACGACGCGGCCGCTCACCGAGTACGGGCGGCCGAGGC
>DASUSM010000066.1:0-3379 GCA_036375115.1 Gemmatimonadaceae bacterium
TCGAGCACGCGCATGAGCTGGGCGGCGTTCAGGCCGAACTTGCTCTTTTCGCCCGCGGTTTCGGACCAGCGGCCCGCGCCCGAAGTCGACAGCTTGATGCGCACGCCGGCGGTGGGCGTGACGTCCATCTCGCGGGCCACGCGCAGCAGCGTATCGACTTCGTTCAGCTTTTCGAGCACGATGAGCACGGTGTGTCCGAGCTTCTGGCCCATGAGGGCGAGGCGCATGAACTCCTCGTCCTTGTAGCCGTTGCAGACGATCATGTGGTCGGTGTCCTCGCCGAGCGCGAGGACGGCCTGGAGCTCCGGCTTGCTCCCGCACTCGAGCCCGACGCCGTGCGGCTTCCCGAACTGGACGATCTCCTCGACGACGTGGCGCTGCTGGTTGACCTTGATCGGGTAGACGGTCGTGTAGCCGCCCTCGTAGCCGAACTCCTCGATCGCGCGCTCGAAGCGCGTGCTCAGCGCCTCGATGCGGGAGCGGAGGATGTCGGAGAAGCGCAGGAGGACGGGAAGGCCGACGCCCTGCTCCTCGAGGTCGCGCGCGATCTCGAAGAGGTCCAGCTCCCGTTCCGGGTGCTCCCGGTCGGGGCGCACGACGACGTGTCCGGCGGGATTGATGTCGAAGAAGCCCGCGCCCCACCCCTCGATGTTGTAGAGGGCGCGGGCCTGCTCGATGTCCCAGGGAGACTGCGGCGCGGCCGCCGTGTCGATCGTCGGGGTAGCCATGGACGACAGTCTAATCAGGTCGCCGCCATCGCGGAAATCGCGCCGCCGCGCCGCTCGCCGCGGATCACCGTGGGACGCTGGCGGGCGCGCCGGCGGCGGGCCGAGCGCCGGCCGATCCGGCGCCGCCGGCGACGGGCGCCGGCTCCGCCACCGGCGCGAGCTGGTCGCGACCCTTGTCGAGGAAGGGGATGCCGCGCTCCATCCACGCCGGCGCGGGCGCGCGGAGCAGGTGGTGCGCGAAGAACTGCTGCATGCGCCGGTCGATGTCGAGCTGGTTCGCGCGCTTCGTCGGGTTGTGGCCCTCCCCGTTGTAGTTCACGAGGTAGACCTCCTTGCCGAGCCGCTTCAGCGCGATGTAGAGCTCGATTCCCTGGTACCACGGCACGGCGCCGTCGGCGTCGTTGTGCATCATGAGCACGGGCGTCTCGATGCGGTCGGCGTGGAAGAGCGGTGAGTTCGCGATGTACCGCTCCGGGTAGTCCCAGAGCGAGCCGCCGATGCGGCTCTGCGTCCGCTCGTACTGGAAGCTGCGCGACAGCCCGCTCCCCCACCGGATCCCGCCGTAGGCGCTCGTCATGTTCGCGACCGTCGCGTTCGGGACGGCGGCGGCGAAGAGTTTCGACTGCGTGATGACGTACGCCGTCTGGTAGCCGCCCCACGACTGCCCCGCGATCCCGATCGCCGCCGGGTCCACGAAGCCGCGCGCGACGAGCGACTGCACCCCCGGCACGATCGACTTGAGCGCGCTCGGCCCCGGCTCTCCCGTCGTGTAGTGGATGTCCGGGAAGAAGACGAGGTAGCCGAGCGAGTTGTAGACCGTCGGGTTGACGACGTTGCGCCCCGCCGGCGGATGGTAGCGGTGCAGGTTGTCGGAGAGCTGCTCGTAGAAGTAGACGACCATCGGATACCGGCGCGACGGGTCGAAGCCGTCGGGCTTGTAGAGCAGCCCGGCGATCGTGTCGCCGTCCATCCCCATCCACCGCACGAGCTCGACGCTCCCCCAGCGATACTCGCGCTGCTGCGGGTTCGCGTCGGAGATGCGCGCGAGCGCATCGAGGCGCGGCCCCGCCCACAGGTTCGGGAACTCTCGATAGGTGGACCGCGTGACGACGAAGACGTCGGCCGATCTCGCCTTCAGCGGCTCGCCGTACAGCCGGTCGTCCATGACGATGCGCTCGGGCGCGCGGCCGGCGCCGAGCCGGTCGCGCCAGAAGCCGCTCGCCTTCGTCCGCTCGTCGAAGGCGCGCAGCAGCAGCGGCTGCGCGGGGTCGACGAAGCGGGCGTCGGGGTCGAGCTCCACGAGGCGGAGGACGACGGCGGCGCGGCGCCCCGCCGAGTCGGTGACGTTGCGGGGCGCGCGGCGCCCCGCCGGGTCGAGCGCCCAGACGTCGTGCCGGTCGTACACGAGGACGAGCGAGTCGCCCGGCGTCCACCCGGCGATCCCCCACGGCGCCGGGGTGCTCGGCGTGTCCCACGTCTCCTGGTCGAAGCGCACGCCGTGGAGCGCGCCGGTGAGATCGACGCTCCGCCCCGTCGCCACCTCGTGGGCGAGCCAGCGCTCGTCGTCGAACCAGATCACCCAGCGGCCATCCGGCGAGAGGCGCCCGCCGAACTCCACGCGCTCGGCGACGAGGCGTCGCTCGCCGGTGCGCGTGTCCACGAGCCAGAGATCGCTCCCCCCCTCGCCCCACATCGCCGAGTGCGCGTAAGGCAGCTCGCTCTCGAGCAGGGCGACGGACCCGTCGGGCGCGACCGTGGCGTCGCGCAGGGTGTCCGTCTCGAGCCGGACGACGCGGCCGTCGCGCCAGATCGCGAGATCGGCGCGCTCGCGGTCGCGCCGCGCCTCGACGCGCTGCTGCGGCTGGAGCCGCGCGTCGCGCCAGCTCCAGAGGTCGAGAACGGCCTTGTCGGCGAGCGAGTCGGCGGGGATCGAGTCGGGCGCGATGCGGGCGAGCCCGAAGAGGACGCCGCCGCCGTCGCGCGTGAAGCGCACACGGCCCCGGTCGCTGATGCGCATCCCCTGGCCCGCGTGCTCGACGCCGGCGACGCGCCGCGCGGAGTCGAAGGGGAAGGCGGCGTGGTAGAGCGCGACGCGAGGATGATCCTCGTCCCGGCTCTCCCGGTCGGAGACGAAGGCGAGCTGCCGCCCCGCCCGGTCGAAGGCGAGCTGGTCGTACGCGCCCGGGCCCTCGAGCACGGCGCGCGTGCGTCCGTCGGCGAGCGCGAGCGCGTAGACGCCGTTGCGCGCCTCGTCGCGCGAGGAGACGGCGTAGGCGAGGACGCGGCCGCTGTCCTCGAAGGCGTAGCTCAGCACGTCCGGCACGCGGAGCTCGGTCCCCGCGGCGAGGTCGCGCACGACGAGCGTCGTGCCGTACTTCCGCTCGCGCGCCTTCCGCGCGGTCGAGTCGCCGATCGGGCGGGGGGTGCCACCCGGCGCCGCCGCCGCCGCGCCCGGCGCGGCCGCGGCGCCGGTGTCCGCCGCCGCGCTGTCCCCCTCGAGGAGATAGGCGACGTGCGTGCCGCGCTCCTTCGGCAGCCGGAAGGACTTCACGCCGGGGAGCACGACGACGCGTCCGTCGGCGACGGCGAGAATGCCGAGCGACGCCTTCGGGCGGTCGGCCGCCGGGCGCTTCTCGCGGCGCGGGCGCGCG
>DASUSM010000067.1:0-4775 GCA_036375115.1 Gemmatimonadaceae bacterium
CGAGCACCGTCCCGCGCGCCTCGATCGCCTCGATCTGCGCCTCGGGGTCGCCGATCGAGTCGGCGATCGCGATGGCGTCGTCGGCGAACCGGCGCGCCGCGCTCGTGTCGCCCAGCGCGAGCGCGGCGCGGGCGAGCCCCGTGCGCGACGATGCGCGCTGCCGCCCGTAGCCGAGCGAGTCGGCGACGCGCATCGCCGACAGGAGCGCCTCCCGCGCCGCCGCGGCGCGGCCGTCGCCGAGCTCCAGCATGCCGAGGTTGACGAGGTTGACGACCTCGCCGTACGGCAGCCCGGCGCGGCGATTGGTCTCGAGCGCCCGCGCGACGAAGGGTCGCGCCGCGACGCGGTTACCGGCGGCGATGTGAACCATGCCGAGGCCGCCGAGAGTGAACGAGAGGGCACGCTGATCGCCGACCTCTTCGGTGATCGGGAGCGCCTCGAGGAGGAGCGCGGACGCCGCCTCCAGCTCTCCCGTCTGCACGTAGACGTTCGCCAGGTTGTTCATCACGCGCGCGCGGCCGAGCGGAGTGCCCGCGCTCCCCTCGAGGGCGAGCGCCTCGCGGTACGCGGCGACGGCCTCGTCGAGCCTGCCGAGGTGCCGGAGGTTGATCCCGAGCTCGTTGTACGCCGTCGCGACCGATCGCGCGCTCGCGGGAGCGTCACGCTTCGTCGTCAGCTCCCGCTCGATCGCGACCTGCGCTTCGCGGTAGCGGCCGCTCAGCGAGAGGATCCGGCCGATCGCGTTGAGCGCGTTGCCCTGGAGCGAGGCGCTGCCGGCGGCCTCCGCGAGCTCGAGGGCCCGACGTGCTTCCGCCAGCGCGGAGTCGAGGAGCCCCTGCCGGTCGAGGAGAATGCTGCGAACGATGCGCGTCTGCGCCTCGCGCGCCGGATCGTCGCCGGCGAGCGCGAGCGCCGTGTCGAGCGCCGCGCTCGCGCTGTCGCGGCGGCCGAGCCGCATCAGCGCGTCGCCGGTCCAGACCTGCGCGCGCCAGAGCCGGGCGGTGTCGCCCGTAGCGGCGAACGAGTCGCGCAGGGCCACGAACCGCTCGAGCGCCTGCGCGGAGCGCCCTTCCATGCGGAGACTGTCCGCGGCGGTGAACGCCGGGTCGGGCGCCAGCGATGGTTGCGCCCGATGACCCTCGCATGCCGCGAGCGCGCCGACGGCGAGCGCGCCGGCGAAGACCGCGACAGCGCCGGCCACGGCGCGCATCGGCGGCGAGACGCTCACGGACGGGGAGGGAGCCGCACGGGGACGAGTCCGGACCGCGCGGTCACGCGGCGCAGTCGGTCGAGCCCATGCACATCCCAGTAGACGATGCTGTCCGCCGCGGTGCGCGCGAGCGAGTCGAGCGGTGCGGCCACCGCCGTGTCCGCGGTTTCGCGCTCGAGGAGCAGTCGCGCGTCGCCGGTGAGCAGGCGGGCCCGGTAGTGCGTCGCGTCGCGCGCGCCGGCCCACGACGCATGCACGACGCCGCCCCGTACGACCGCGACGACGCGCAGCGAGTCGGCGAGGCCGCGCAGCGTTCCGGCGGTCGGCGCGACGGCGTCGTCGGCGCGCCAGATGGCGACGGCGACGAGGAGCGCCGCGGCGGCGCCGAGGACGCTCCATCGCAGCGGCCGCCGGGCACGCCCGTGTGAGAGCGTCACGGGCGGGCGGCGCTCGACGACGGAAGGCGGTGCGAGCGCGATGCGACTCGCGCTGCCGGCGCCCGCCGCGCGCTCCGCGACCCCGGCGGCGCGCACCTCGAGGCCGCGCGAGACCGCCGTCCAGCACCGCTCGCAGGCGAAGTAGTGTGCCTCGAACGCCTCCGCCTCCGCCTCGGCGAGCGTACCGGCGAGGTAGCGCACGTCCAGATCGCCGGCGTCGACGTCGTCGCACGTCAGATCGCGAGAGGTCATATGCCCTCGATGTGCCCGAAGCGGCGCCGGCGTTTCATGGCTCCTCCCCGAGCGCCGCGGCGAGCCGCTGCAGCGCGCGGTGCTTGCGCACGCGCAACGCGGCCGGCGTCGCGCCGAGGCGCCGCGCGACCTCCGCCGTGTCGAGCCGCTCGTAGAAGAAGAGGCCGAGGAGCTCGCGGTCGGCGAGCGCGAGCCGTCCGAGAGCCGCACGGACGGCGGCTCGCCGTTCGGCGCCGACCAGCTCGGCGAGCGCGTCGGGCGACTCGGTTTCGGCGTCGCTGCCGTCGTGGAGCCGCGCGAACGCGCGCGCCTCGCGCGCCGCGGAGCGCCGACCGTGCAGGCAGACGTGCATCGCCGTCTGGAAGACGAAGCCGGGGAGCGCCTCCAGGCGCGCGACGCGGCCGGCGCGCATCGCCTCGACGACGCGGCGCAGCGTCTCCTGGGCGACGTCCTCGGCCGCCGCCGCGTCCCCCAGCCGGCGCATCGCGAAGAGCCGGATGCGGTCGCGAAAGCGGGCGACGAGCTCGGCCTCGGGCGGCTCGGCGGGGCCGATCGGCTGCGCCGACGCGGCGGCCTCCGACGTCGAGCTGTAACGCTTCCCGCCGAATGGCGACATGTGAGACGCGACCCGGGTGGCGCGCGCCGGCTCCGACGATCCCGACGACGGGCGGCGTCGAGCGGTGCGCGAGCGACTTCGGTCAGACACTACAGCGCCGTCATGCCGAGAACAAGAAGCGGAGCGCCGACCGTCGCCGCACCCGACCGGCTCCCCGACCCGCCACGCCGGCTGCGGCCGTCGGCCGCAGCCGGCATGACCCTGCGACGCGCGGTGGCACAGGTGCCCGCGCTCGTCGGCGCGATCTTCCTCCTCGTCGGGACCGTGCTCACGACGCTCTTCGTCCCGTTGTCGCTGCGCGACCGGACGCTGAGCGAGCGCGGGACGCGGGCGGACGCAACGGTCGTCGGCCGGCGCGCCGAGACGCGCCGCGATTCCGACGGGGATCGCGATGTCCGCGTCTATCTCGTCCAGTACGAGTTCGCGCTCGCCGACGGCCGCACGTGGGCCGCCGAGCGCGCCCTCTCGCCGTCCATCTGGAACACGCTCGACGTCGGCGACCGGATCGAGGTACGCTACGCGCCCGACGATCCCTCGCGGCATGTGCTGCCCGAGGTCGGGGCCGGGCTGCCGCTCGTCGGCGTGCTCTTCCCGCTGCTCTTCGTCGGGCTCGGCGCCTTCCTCGTCAGGCGCGGGCTCCCCGAGATCCTCGCGCCCGCGCGGCTCTACCGCACGGGGCTCGCCGCGCGCGGACGGATCACCGGCGTCGAGGAGATCGTCGGGCAGACCGTGAACGGACGCCACCCGCTGCGCATCCGCTACGCGTTCATCGATCGCGACGGTGTGGAGCACGCGGGGGCGACGCCGACGTTCGACCGCGCGCTCGTCGGAGCGCTCGCGCCAGACGCGCCGGCGACGGTGCTCTACGCTCCCGACGATCCGCGGCGGAGCATCCTGCTCGCCGCGCTCGGCCTCGCCGGCGTGCCCGACGCTCGCGCGGCGCGCGATCACGGCGTCGCGGCGGCGCGCTCGCACTGACGCTCACGCATCACCGGAGGAGGAATCATGCGAATCGAACGGCAGGGGGTGGGCGCGGCGATGGCGGTGATGCTGCTCGCGTCCGCGGCGCAGTCGCAGTCGCAGACCGATCGTCAGGTCGCGGCCGCGGCGAAGGCGGCGGGGTGGACCGCGGTGCTCCCGAGCAAGGAGATCGAGGCGTTCGGCGGACGCGAGGTGGAGTCGGTGGACTTCCTGACGCGGCACGTCGGGTGGGCCGTCGGCAGAGGGACGACGATGATCCTGCGCACGACCGATGGCGGGA
Source organism: Gemmatimonadaceae bacterium (assembly GCA_036375115.1). GTDB lineage: Bacteria > Gemmatimonadota > Gemmatimonadetes > Gemmatimonadales > Gemmatimonadaceae > DASUSM01. The sequence continues at coordinate 3,777 of DASUSM010000067.1, forward strand.
AGAACTGGGAGCGCATGCCGCTCTTCGACGGCGAGTCGCACGGCCGCGATTTCGCGTCGGTCCGCTTCTGGGATGCGACTCACGGCTGGATTCTCGGGTGGGGAGAGCTGCTCCGGACGTCCGACGGCGGCGAGACGTGGGAGCCGGTGCAGGGAGCGGACTACGTGTACGGCCGATCCCTGCTGCCGCTGTCGACATCCGTCGCCATGGTCGGGACCCGCGACGGCCGGATCCTCCTGACGACTCCCGACGGGACGAAGCTCGAGGAGCTGGCGCGGATCGACAACCGCCCGGTGGGAGAGCTCGCGTTCGTCGCGCCGAACAGGTTCTTCGCCGTCGTCGGCCAGTCCGCGGGCGACTACGGCGCGATCTTCCTCTCGACGGATGGGGGCGAGAGCTGGGAGGTCGCGGCCGAGGGCGACAAGCCGCTCTTCGCGATCGCCTTCGGCGAGGACGGGCGCGGCGTCGCGGTGGGCGAGAACGTCGCCTACTGGACGGACGATGGCGGTGAGAGCTGGCATCGCGTCGCGGTGATGGGGAAGCGGCACGCGGCGCGGTTCCTCGGCGGGGAGGCGGTCGTCGCCGTCGGCGAGAGGCCGGGCGCGAGCGTGAGCCGCGACGGCGGACGGACGTGGCGCCCGATCGTCGGCCCCGCCGACCGCGGCAGGCTGGTGGACATCGACGTCGTCGATGCCGGGTGGTGGCTCGTCGCCGGCGGCTACGGATCGCAGGCGATCCATCGGCGCGTCGATCCTTCGTTCCGCGACGAGATCGCGCGCACGAGCCTCCCGATCCCGGCCTCGATCCGCCTGCCGGGGGGGCGGTCGCTTCCGGCGGGGATGTACGACGTGAGCCTCGCGCACGACGGCGAGGAGCACGTGCTCGAGCTCGAGCGCACCGGACCGGCGCCGGCGGAGGAGGGCGGCGCCGCGACGGACGGAGCGGCGGCGCCGGCTCCCTCCGGCGATGCGGCGACCGCATGCGACCCCTGCTCGGCCC
>DASUSM010000068.1:0-10819 GCA_036375115.1 Gemmatimonadaceae bacterium
GACGCCCTCATGGAGTCGTCCGTGGCGGGAGCTCCCATCTTTGAATGGTTTCTCCGTCCGCCGCCTCCGCGGCTCCGCGCCTCCGCGGCTCCGCGCCTCCGCGGCTCCGCGCCTCCGCGCCTCCGCGCCTCCGCGTGAAACACCACGGCAATAGTCCCCGACCGGTCGCGATCCCTGCCGGCACGATCTGCGTCCGGAACGAGCGAGGAGCCGCATGATCCGCGTCGAGCGAGCCGTCGGCTATCTCGCGGTGCAGGACCTCGGACGGCCCGGGCACCGCGCCGCGGGCGTGCCGGCGGGCGGGGCGATGGATCCCGTCGCGCTGCGGCTCGCCAACCTCCTCGTCGGCAACGCCGAGGGGGACGCCGCGCTCGAGTGGAGCGTCGGCGAGATGGTGCTGCGCTTCGATCGCGCGACGCGCGTCGCCGTCGCCGGCCTCGGTGCGCGTGTCACCCTCGACGACGTGCCCGCTCCGCTCTGGACCACCCTCGCCGCCCGACGAGGAAGCCGACTCCGCCTCGAGCCCGCGTCCGGCGGACGCTTCTGCTACGTCGCCCTCGATGGCGGGATCGACGTCGCGCCGGTCCTCGGCAGCCGCGCGACCTATCTCCCCGCGCGACTCGGCGGCCACGAGGGGCGCGCGCTGCGGAGCGGCGACGCGATCCCGATCGGCGCGCGGAAAGCGGGCGCGCGCCGAGCGCCGCCGCCGGGAACGACCGTGCCCGACACGCTCCGACCGTCCGACGCGCCGGGCGAGCCGATCCGCCTCGTCGCCGCCGCCCAGGAAGCCGTGCTCGACGACGCTGGATCGCGCCTGCTGCTCGACTCGGAGCACCGCGTCGGCGCGGGGGACCGGATGGGCTATCGCCTCGACGGTCCGGCCATCCCGACGCGCGCGGCGGCGGCGCTGCCGTCGGAAGGTGCGTGCGCGGGCGCGCTCCAGCTCCCCGGCGACGGACACGCGATCGTGCTGATGCCCGACGGACCGACGGTCGGCGGCTATCCGAAGCCCGCGGTCGTCGCGTCGGTGGATCTCCCTCGTCTGGCGCAGCGCGCGGCCGGCGCGGCGGTGCGATTCTCTCTCGTCGACGTTGCCGAGGCGCAGTGGCTGCGCCGCGAGCTCGAGGAACGGCTGGACGCGGCGCGCCGTGCCGTCGGCAGCGCGAGAAGTGAGAGGTGAGCGCCGGGCAGCGCCTCCGCCGACGCCGCGGCCGCCGTCCGCTCCCCTTGACATCCTACTGGGGCGCCCCGATAATCGCCCCATAGAACCTCTACGGGAGACGCGATGCGGCTCGACCTCCTCCAGGGCACGCTCGACATGCTCATCCTCAAGTCGCTGAGCCGGGGACCGATGCACGGCTACGGGATCGCCGGCTGGCTGCAGCGTACCACCGACGATGCGCTCGCCGTCGAGGAAGGCTCGCTCTATCCCGCCCTGCACCGCATGATGCGGCGCGGCTGGCTCGCCGCGCAGTGGGGCGTCTCCGAGAACAACCGGCGCGCGAAGTACTACACGCTCACCGCCGACGGACGTCGCCAGCTCCGCCTCGAGACGTCCACCTGGGAGGCGTTCATCGTCGCGGTCGCGAAGGTGCTCCGCGCGAGCGACGCCTCCGCACCGAGCGCGGCGCCCGGCGCCGCCTGATTCCACGGGGGACGCGGCGATGGCCTGGATCCCCGACCGCTACCGGGAGCTCCGCTCCCTCCTGCGCGGCGAGCGCGTCGACGACGACGTCGCCGAGGAGCTCGCCGCGCACCTCGCGATGCGCATGGAGGAGAACGTGTCGAAGGGAATGTCCCCCGAGGACGCGCGCGCCGAGGCGGCGCGCCGCTTCGGCGACGTGAGCCGCTGGCAGCGCGAGACGCGCGACATCGATCTCGGACACGTGCGCGAGTCGCGTCGCGTCGAGCTCCGCGATGCCCTCGCGCGCGAGTCGCGGCAGGCGCTGCGCGCCCTCGCCCGCAGCCCCGCCTTCACCGTCATCGCCGTCGTCACGCTCGCCCTCGGCATCGGCGCGACGACGGCGATCTGGACGATGCTCGAGACGGTCGTCCTGCGTCCGCTCCCCTACGCGGGCGCCGCACGCCTCGTCTCCGTCCGGCACCCCGCGGAGGTGCCCGGGACCGGCCCGTCGAAGTGGGGGATGTCGGCCGCGGGCTACTTCCTCTTCGCTCGCGAGAATCGCACGCTCGAGGATCTCGGCGCCTACACCGCCGACTACGCGACGCTCGTCACCGATGGCGAGGCCGAGCGGGTGCGACTCGGCCGCATCACGCACTCGGTCCTCGGCATCCTCGGCGCGCGCCCGGCGGTCGGGCGCCTCATCGGGGAAGCGGACGATGTGCCGGGCGCCGAGCCGGTCGCCATGCTCGGGTGGAACGTCTGGCAGCGCCGCTACGGCGGGGACCCCGGCGTCGTGGGGCGCGTCGTCGAGACGAGCGGCGGCCCGGTCGAGATCGTCGGCGTGACGGCGCGCGGCTTCACCCTGCCGACGCCGAGCCCGTTCGAGAGCGCGGGCGACCTCGCGGGGCACTACGTCGACCTCTGGGTGCCGCTGCGCCTCGATCCCACGGCGAGAGCAGTGAACTCCCACCAGTACGCCGGCGTCGGCCGGCTCCGGGACGGCGCGAGCGCGGAGGCGGCGCAGCGCGACCTCCAGTCGCTGACCGATCGGCTCCCCGAGCTCTTCCCGAACGCATACTCGCAGGGGTTCATCGACGAGTATCGCTTCCGCATGGGAGTGGAGCCGTTGCGCGACGAGGTGCTCGGCGAGCGGATCGTGCGCACGCTCTGGGTGCTGCTCGGCGCAGTCGGCGTCGTCCTCCTGATCGCCTGCGCGAACGTCGCGAACCTCTTCCTCGTCCGCGCCGAGGCGCGGCGCCGTGAGGTCGCCGTCCGATCGGCGCTCGGCGCGAGCCGGCTGCAGCTCGTCGCGCACCATCTCGTGGAGAGCATGCTCGTCGCGCTCGTCGCGGGCGCGCTCGGCGTCGGCATCGGCGTCGCGCTGCTGCGCGCGCTGCTCGCGATCGCGCCGAGCGACCTGCCGCGGCTCGCCGAGGTCGGCGTGCACTGGACCGCGGTCGCGCTCGGGCTCGCGCTCGCCGTCGTCGCGGGGATCGTCTTCGCGCTCTATCCGGCGCTGCGGCAGATCGACACGGAGGCGCTGCGCGAGGGCTCGCGCGGATTGTCGGCGTCGCCGCGGCAGCGCGCGGTGCGCAGCGGGCTCGTCGTCACGCAGATGGCGCTCGCCCTCGTGCTCCTCGCCGCGGCCGGGCTGATGGCGCGCAGCTTCGGCGCGCTGCGCGCGGTGCGTCCGGGGCTCGATCCGGCCGGGGTGCTGACGTTCACCGTCGCGCTCCCGGGCACGAAGTACCGGACGATGGAGGAGGCGGCGGCCTTCCACCGCGAGCTGCAGGCGCGGCTCGCGGCGCTCCCCGGCGTGCGCGCGGTCGGCGCGACGACGGGGCTCCCGCTGCGCGACATGGGCGTCGGGTGCGCCGTCGTCTTCCGCGAGGGGCGGCCGTACGAGCCTGACGAGGAGGCGCCGTGCGTGTACGTGCCGCGCGTCACGCCCGGCTACTTCGCGGCGCTCGGGATCCCCGTGCAGGGGCGTGCGCCGGAGTGGCGCGACCTGGACGCGGGCACGGGCGCGGTCGTCGTCACGCGCGCCCTCGCCGACCGGCTCTGGCCGGGGGAGGACGCGATCGGGAAGGGGATGAACAGCGGCGGCTCCGGGCCGGGAGAGGCGGGCCACTATCGCGTGGTCGGCGTCGTCCCCGCGCTGCGGGCGGCAGGGCTCGACAAGGCGCCGGCGGAGGTCGTCTTCTATCCGGTCGTGCGCATCCCGGGGACGTGGCTCTGGGGGCCGGTGACGGGACCGACGTACGTCGTCCGCACCGCGCTCGACGACCCGACGACGATCACCGGCGCGGTGCGCCGCGCCGTCGCCGAGCTCGACCCGCAGGTGCCGATCGCGAACGTGACGACGATGGAGCGGGTCGTCGCGCGCTCGATGTCGCGCGTCTCCTTCATCATGCTCCTGCTCGGCGTCGCGTCGGCGATCGCGATGCTGCTGAGCGCGGTGGGGATCTACGGCGTGATCTCGTATCTCGTCGGGCAGCGCCGCGGCGAGATCGGCGTCCGCATCGCGCTCGGCGCGACGACCTCCCGGGTGGCGGGGATGATCGTCGGGCAGTCGCTGCGCCTCGCGCTCGCGGGGATCGCGATCGGCCTCGTCGGCGCGCTCGCCGGGACGCGCATCCTCCGGTCGCTGCTCTTCGAGGTCAGCCCGACGGATCCGGCGGTGCTCCTCGCGGTCGCCGCGCTCCTCGTCGCTCTCGCCGCGCTCGCGAGCTTCGCACCCGCGCGACGGGCGGCGCGAGTGGATCCGGTCGAGGCGCTGCGGGGGGACTGAGGCTTCGTTTCCGGGGCCCTGTGGCCGTGGGTTTCACGCGGAGACGCGGAGAGAGCGGAGGACCATGAGAGCCCTCTATCGACGGGAGCTGCCACCGCAGACGACTCCGTGCAGGGTGGTGTGCCCGGTCGTGTGTTTCACGCGGAGCACGCGGAAAGCGCGGAGCACGGCACGTCGAGCAGTTCTCCGCGTCCTCCGCGTGCTCCGCGAGAGACGGCAGTTTCGGAGTCGTGCTTTCACGCGGAGCCCACGGAAGCTGCGTGCCTACTCCCGCTGCACGCTCGTCGACTCGATCGTCACCTCGCGCGCCGGCTTGTCGTCGCGGACGCCGAGGAAGATCGGCTGCCTGAGCCGCCCGTCGGCGGTCCATTCGCTGAACTTCACCTCGACGACGACCGTCGGCCGCACCCAGTGCGCCGGCTCGTTCGTCTGCACGCGGTCGGCGAAGGGGGACGACTTCCGCTCGAGGCGCGCCAGCTTCCGGTACATCGCCTCCAGTCCCGCCGAGGTGAAGCCGCCGCCGGCGTGGCCAACGTAGCGCAGCTTCCCCGCGTCGTCGTAGGCACCGAGGAGGAGCGCGCCGATGTGCTGGCGCGACCGGCGCGGCTCCGTCCAGCCGCCGACGACGAACTCCTGCCGGAACTCGATCTTCAGCTTCCGCCAGTCGTCGGAGCGTGCGCCGGGCCGGTAGCGCGAGGTCATCCGCTTCGCGATCACGCCCTCCCACCCCTGCGACCGGGCGCGCTCGAGCTCCGCCTCCCCCGCGTTCGGCGCCGTCTCGGTGAGATGGAGGCGGGCCGAGGTGCGGTTGCGGAGGAGCTTCTCGAGCCGGCGGCGGCGCTCGCCCCACGGCAGGTCGAGCAGCCGCTCGCCGTCGGCGACGAGGACGTCGAAGACGACGAGCGCGGCCGGCGTCGCCTTCGCGATCGCCGCGATGCGCGCCGCGTCCACGACGTGCATCCGCGCCTGGAGCTCCTGGAAGCGCAGGGGCCGCCCCTTCGCATCGAGGGCGACGATCTCGCCGTCGAGCACGAGCGGGACGCCCGTCTTCGTGCCGAGCGTCCGGAGCGCGTCCACGATCTCGGGGAATCCCGCCGCCTTGTCGCGGTCGTTCCGCGTGACGAGCCGCACGCGCTCGCGCGTCACCTCGGCGAGGACGCGGATGCCGTCGTACTTCGGCTCGAAGGTCCAGCCGTCGTCCCGCGGGATCTCGCGTCCGATCGTCGCGAACATCGGCGCCAGCGTCGCGACGAGCGCCGCCGCGCTCTTCGGCGTCGCGGCTCCTCTCGCGCTCCTCGTCGTCGCGACGTCCTTCTTCGCACTCTTCCTCGCGCGGGTCGTCTTCGCCGCCTTCGACGCCGACGCCGATGCGCGCGCCTTCCGCGCGGCCGTTCGCGTTGCCCTCCCCTTCCTGCCCGCCGCGATCTCGTCCATCGTCCGCCCCGTCACCACCGATGTCGTGTGCTCGGCCGTGATGTCGCGCGCGTCGTCGGCCGTCTCGTCGCGCCCCTTGATGAGCAGCCACTGCGGCTTCGCGCCCGGCCTGAAGCGCACGAGCGCCCACGAGCCGCGGAGGCGCTCGCCCTGCAGCGTGATGCGCAGCTCGCCCTTCTCCATGCCGCGGCGCAGCGCCTCCGCCTCGCTCTCGCCGGCGCGCGCGTCGCTCGGCGCGTACGTCCCGCGGTCCCAGAGCATCACCGTCCCGCCGCCGTACTCCCCCTTCGGAATCGTCCCCTCGAAGTCGTTGTAGGAGATCGGGTGATCCTCGACCTGCATCGCGAGCCGCTTCTGCGCGGGGTCCACGCTCGGCCCCTTCGGCACCGCCCAGCTCTTCATCGTCCCGTCGAGCTCGAGTCGGACGTCGTAGTGCAGGTGACTCGCCGCGTGCTTCTGGACGACGAAGCGCAGCGGCGCGCCGCGGCGCGCCGGCGACGCCGCCGCCTCGTCGCCGGACGGCTCGGCGGTCTTCGTGAAGTCGCGCTTCCGGCGGTACTCGGCGAGCGTACGTCGCGTGCGGTCGGCTGCGGGCACGTGGATCCCTCCCGGAGGTGAAGACACCCCGAAGGGGTGCATCCCATCCACGGATGAGGCGAGTCTCGGGCCAGCGGAACGCCGGCGCGGCGCGTGAGCCAGCGCCGACAGCGACGGCGCAACGCGGCGTGGCGCGCTCGGCGTCCCCGCGTCCTCACCGCGCTCCCGGCCCCTCCTCCAGCGCCCGCGCCGCGGCGCGGTCGAGCAGCCACACCGTCCGCTCCCGTCCATGGACCTGCCCCGCCGGGAGCTCCTCTCCGTCCTCGAGGATGCGCCGGAGCACCTCGGCCTTCTCCGCGCCGGCACAGAGGAAGCAGACGGCGCGCGACCGGAGGAGGGCGGGAAAGGTGAGCGTGACACGATGCCGCACCGGCGACGTCGGCGGCGCCGCGGCCGCCGCCGCCCACCGGTCGGCGACCTCGAGCGCCGCGTCGCCGGGAAAGAGCGATGCCGTGTGCCCGTCCTCGCCGACGCCGAGGTGGACGATGTCGAGGAGCGGGAGCGCCGGATCCCGCACGGCGGCGGTGAACGCCAGGCGCAGCGCCCGCTCGTAGTCGTCTGCGGCGTCGGCGGCGGGGAGCTCTCCCCGGATGCGGTGCACGCGCGCGGGATCGAGCGGAACGTGGTCGAGCAGCGCGCGGCGCGCCATCGCGTAGTTGCTGTCGCGGTGCTCCGGCGGCACGACGCGCTCGTCGCCGAACCAGACGTCGATCGCGTCCCACGCGATCTCGCGCCCCGCCGCCCCGGCGAGCCGCTCGTACGTGGAGCGCGGCGTCGAGCCCCCGGCGAGGGCGAGCGACGCGCCGCCGCGCGTCGCGATCGCCGCGCGCAGCCAGTCCGTGGTGAGCGCCGCCGCCGCGACGCTCAGCGCCTCGAGGTCGTCGACGACGCGGACGTCAGGTCGCGGCACGCGGCGTCTCCCCGGTGAAGTGGTCCGCCTCTTCCGGCCCCCACGTCCCCGCCGCGTACTCGTGCAGCGGCTCCGCGCCGCGCCGCTCGAGGAGCGGAGTGTAGAGCGCCCACGCCGCCTCCGTCTCGTCGGCGTGCACGAAGAGCGTCTGGTTCCCGGTGAGCACGTCGTGGATCAGCGTGCGGTACGCCTCGGGGAGCTTGCCGAAGGCGCCGGCGTAGCTGAAGTGCAGCGGGAGACGCTTGATGTGGAACGGCTCGCCCGGCCGCTTCACGTCGAAGAAGAGGCTGAACCCCTCGTCGGGCTGCAGCGTCAGGAGCAGCGAGTTCGAGCGGAAGACGTCCTCGCACACGGTGCGGAACATCCACACCGGCGCGCGCCGGAACTTGACCTCGATCTCGGTGAGGCGGCGCGCCATCCGCTTCCCCGTGCGCAGGAAGAAGGGGACGCCCTGCCAGCGCCAGTTCTCGATCTCCAGCCGGATCGCGACGAACGTCTCCGTCGCCGAGCCCGCGGGGACGTCGTCCTCCTCGCGGTAGCCGGGCACCGGCGTCCCGTCGATCGTGCCGCGCCCGTACTGCCCGAAGACGACGTCGGTCGGCCGGATCGGCGCGATCGAGCGGAGCGCCTTGATCTTCTCGGCGCGGATGGCGTCCGCCTCGAAGGCGACCGGCACCTCCATCGCGACGAGGGCGAGAAGCTGCGTGAGGTGGCTCTGCACCATGTCGCGCAGCGCCCCGGCCTTGTCGTAGTAGCCGGCGCGCTCCTCGACGCCGAGCGACTCGGCGACGGTGATCTCGACGCTCTCGATGTGCTCGCGGTTCCAGAGCGTCTCGAACATCGCGTTGGCGAAGCGGAAGACGAGCAGGTTCTGCACCGTCTCCTTGCCCAGGTAATGGTCGATCCGGTAGATCTGCCGCTCGCGGAAGTGCTCGTGCAGGAGGTCGTTGAGCGCGCGGGCGCTCGCGAGGTCCCGCCCGAACGGCTTCTCGACGACGACGCGCGTCCACCCCGCGCTGCGCGTGAGCCCGACGGCGCCGAGGCATCGCACGGCGTCGTCGAAGGCGCGCGGCGGGAGGGCGAGGTAGAAGACGCGGTTGCCGGGGAGCTCGTGCTCGCGCTCGAGCGCCTCGATGCGGGCGCACAGCGACTCGTAGTCCTCGCGCTTCGCCTCCCCCACCGGCTGATAGTGGAGCGACGACTCCGCCCAGCGTGCGACGGCGTCGGGGTCGTGCCCGTCGCCGAGCGCCTCGCGCGCGAGCGCGCGGAAGCGGACGTCGTCCATCCCCGGGTCGCGCGCGACGCCGAGGACGATGCACCCGCTCGCCGTCACCCCCTGCGCGTGCAGCTCGTACAGCGCGGGGAGGAGCTTGCGGGTCGCGAGGTCTCCCGTCCCGCCGAAGATGACGAAGACGCACGGCTCCGCCGTCGCCGGCATGCGTCAACCCTCGCCGGCGGCGTCGCGGCGAATCGCGTGGCCGCCGAACTGGTTGCGCATCGCGGCGAGCAGCCGGTCCGCGTACGACTCCTCGTCGCGCGAGCGGAGCCGCTGGATCAGCGCGAGCGAGATGACCGGCGCCGGCACGTCGAGGTCGATCGCCTCGGCGACCGTCCACCGCCCCTCGCCCGAGTCGGAGACCCACGGCGCGATTCCCTCCATCGTCGGGTTCTCGGCGAGCGCGCGCGCGGTGAGGTCGAGGAGCCAGGAGCGCACGACGCTTCCGTGGCGCCAGATCTCCGCGACCTGCGCGAGGTCGAGCCCGAGCTCCGTCTTGTGCCGGAGGATCGAGAACCCCTCGGCGAACGCCTGCATCAGGCCGTACTCGATCCCGTTGTGCACCATCTTCGTGAAGTGCCCGCTCCCGCTCGGTCCGACGTGCCCCCAGCCGCGGTCCGTCGCCGGGGCGAGCGTCTCGAACACGGGGCGCAGCCGCTCGACGGGCGCGTCCTCGCCGCCGACCATGAGGCTGTATCCCTCCGCGAGCCCCCACACGCCGCCGCTCGTGCCGACGTCCACGAAGTGGATGCCGCTCGCGCGCAGCGACGACGCGCGGCGCATCGACTCCTTGTAGTTGCTGTTCCCGCCGTCGACGATCGTGTCGCCGCGGCCGAGCAGGCCGGCGAGCACCTCGATCGTCTCCTCCGTCGCGACGCCGGCGGGGACCATCACCCAGACCGCGCGCGGCGCGGGGAGCGCGCCGACGAGCGCATCGAGCGACTCGGCGGCGATCGCGCCGCCGCGCGCCGCCTCCGCGGTCGCCTCCGGCGACCGGTCGTGGGCGACCACCTCGTGCCCGCCGCGGAGGAGGCGCGTCGTCATGTTCGCGCCCATCTTGCCGAGTCCCACCATGCCGATCCGCATCGTGCCCGCTGTGCTCCCGGCGCTCGCGCCGTGCGTGTGAGGGAGACGAGCGCGCCCGGAATCCGTGGGCGGGCCCGCTGCGTAGTGCGAAGGTATCGCGACCACGGCAATCCGGCGACTGCACTCCCCGTTCCGCCGTCCATGACCCGCACCCGATCCGGCCACGCGGCCCGCGCCTTGCCCCTCCCGTGCGCGACGCGCATCTCGTACCGCGCTCGCGCGACCACCACGACCCCCGCTCATGGCCGAGTCCACGCACACGACGATCGCCACCATCAGCCGCGAGGAGCTCCGCGAGAAGATCGAGCGCGGCGACGACTTCGCGCTCTTCGAGGTGCTGCCGACGATGTACTGGCGCAAGCACCACCTCCCCGGCGCGCGGAGCCTTCCGCCCGACCAGGTGACGGAGCTCGTGCCGCAGCTCGTGCCGGACCTCGGCGCGGAGATGGTACTCTACTGCTGGGACTTCACGTGACCGACGGCGAGGAAGGCCGCCCGTGAACTGGCGGCCCTGGGCTACAGCGGCGTGAAGCACTACGAGGCGGGGAAGAAGGATTGGATCGACCACGGACTCCCGATGCGCAAGGACTGACGCCGCGCGCGCGCCGCGCGCGGCGCCGCGTCGTGCTGCTCGGCATCGCCATCGGCCTCGTGCTCGGCGCCGTGATCGGCCGCGGCTTCGAGGCGATCCGCACGTGGGGGGAGGCGCGCCTCCGCGACCTCGCGCGCGAGCCGGAGTCGTCGCCGCACGAGCGCTACGCCGACGAGCTGCGCGACGCCGGCTTCGCCGGCTTCGCGCTCGGCCGCGCCTGGCTCGCCGTCGCCGACAGCGCGCTCGCGCGTCCGGTGGACGTCGAGCTGCCGCACCGCGAGGCCGGGTACTTCGCCGCCGACGAGGCCGATGCCGTCGCGTTTCGCTGGCGCGCCGTCCGCGGGCGGCGCATCGTCGTCGAGCTCGACACCGCGGCGCACGGCGCGCGCCTCTTCGTCGACCTCTTCGTCCTCTCCGGCGACTCGATCCCGCGCCCCGAGCGCGTCGCCAGCCTCGCCGACGACGACGCCTCGCGCCGCCTCGAGTACGAGCCGCGCCGCGACGAGACG
>DASUSM010000069.1:0-9717 GCA_036375115.1 Gemmatimonadaceae bacterium
CACGCTCTGGTAGCGGCGTGTCGCTTCGGGGCTGAGGAAGAGCGGCACCGCGCCGCTGCCGTCGAGCGGCGGTAGCGGGAGCAGGTTGAACGTCGCGAGGATGACGTTGAGGTTGAACGTGACGCTGAGCACGAGCGCGACCGACGGCCACCACCCCCCCGACTGGCTCGCGGCGACCTCCGCGAAGCGCACGCTCTCCGGCGGGAAGAAGACGCCGGCCGCGTACCCGGCGCGAATGAGCACCGCGGCGACGACGACGAGGAGGATGTTCGCCGCCGGACCGGCGAGCGCCATCAGGCCGGCGCGCTTCGGGTACCGCATCGCCCACTGCGGATCGTACGGCGCGCTCGCGAAGCCGAGCGGCCACCCCGTCGCGGCGATCGAGAGGAGCGGCAGGATGACCATGCCGAACGGCTCGCGCCGGATGTGCGGCGTCGGATCGAGCGAGACCTGCCCCCCGTGGTACGCCGTGAGGTCGCCGCCGCGCGCGGCGGCCCAGGCGTGCGCCGCCTCGTGCAGCGTGGTCGAGAAGAGGAAGACGACGTAGTAGATTAAAGCCTGGACCGGATCGACCACGGGCGCGACGAGAGGTTCGGGAGCGATGGCCGCCGCCTCGCGCGGCGCTCGTGGCAATGTCGCGACTGCGCGGGCGCGCCACCAGCCCGCGGACCGCGGTCGTTGCCGCGACCGACTTCACTCGTCACGAGAACGCCGGCGCCGTCGTGCCCGCGAACCCGCCATCGCCTCACCTCGCAGCCTCCGACGCCATGCCCACGGCTTCGAGCATCCCCGAGAATTGCCCGCACGAGCGCCGGCCCGGCCTCACCGTCTGCCTGCACTGCCGCCACGCGGCGCGCGAGGCGGAGCTCGCGAAGCGCCGCAGCTCGCTCGCGCGCGTGGGGATCGCCGGCGCCGTCATCGGGCTCGGCGCGATGCTCGCCACGGCCGCCGTGCGCTCGCGCGAGCACGCCGCCGCGACGAGCGTGGCGACGCTCGCCGCCGCCGGGGCGACGAGCGACAGCGCGGGGATCGCGGCGAACACGCCCGTCGTCGCGGCTGCGGACGTCCACGCCGCGCGCGACACGAGCTCCGCGGCCGGGACGCCCGCCGCCACGCCCGAGACGCCGGCCGCCGCGCCGGAGACGCCCGCCACGCTCGAGCGCGTCGCTGCGCCGGCGCCCGCGGCCGTCGTCGCGCCCGTCACCGAGACCGCCCCCTCGGCCGCACCCGCCCCGGCACCGGCGTCGCCGCTCGGGCCGGTCGTCGCGCCCGGAACGACCGAGCTCCCCGAGGGGCTCTCCGTCGTGCGCGTCGGGGACTCGCTCACGGTGCACTTCGACACCGAGCTCGGACGCACGCGGCGCCCGGAGAAGTTCGAGCGGATCGTGCGCGAGACGCTCCCGATGATCTACGGCGCGGGCGCCGAGTCGCTGCTCGCCGGCGTGCCCGCCGGCGCGATCGCCGGCGCCGGCGATCTCCTCACCGAGCTCCCCGCGCACGGCGTGCGCATCCCGACGGCGGACGGACGGACGCTCCTCGTCCGCCCCGAGACGCGCCCCGGGCGCGACGGGCCGCTCGTCATCCGCTACATCGCCACCGTCGAGCGGTAGGGGGCGTCGCCCGACGGTGCGCCGTCAGGGCGTGCCCGGCGGCGCCTCGAGCGCGGCGAGCCGGCCGCGCGCGAACGTCACGCCGCGCGCATCGGCGGCCGGCGCGCGCGCCACGAAGCCCCGGTACGCCGCGCGCGCGCCCGCCTCGTCCCCGGTCCGCTCGAGCACCCGCCCGAGCTCGAGCCACGGCGCCGCCCAGTTCGGCTCCTGCGCGATCGCCGCGCGGAACGCCTCCGCACCCTCGCCGCGCCGGCCGAGCCGCACCAGCGCGAGACCCTGGCGATAGCGCAGGAGCGGATCGTCGGCGCCGATCGCGAGCGCGGCCTCGTACTCGCGCAGCGCCTCGGCGCCATCGTTCGCCGCGAGCGCGAGGTCGCCGAGGAACTGATGCGCCGGGAAGAAGCCGAGGTTGTCCGTCAGCGCGCGCGCCATCGCCTCCCGCGCGCGGTCCGGGCGCCGCTGCACCGCCTCCAGTATCCCGATGGCGTAGTGCAGGTACTCCCTCGACTCGTAGGCGAGGACGAGTCGCGCCGCGTCGCGCGCCTCGAGCACCGCGCGCAGCGTCTCGAGCTCCGCGAGCGCGCTGTCGTACTGCTGCAGCGAGACGAACACCTGCGCGCGCAGCATCCGCGCCCACGCCCGCCCCTCCGGATCGACGTCGATCGCGCTCCCGAAGAGCCTCGCCGCCGCGGGGAAGTCTGGCACCGAATAGGCGAGCCAGCCGCGCGTGTACGTGTCGCGCCCGAAGCGCCCCGGCATCTCGTCCCACAGAATCAGCTCGAGCCCGCGATAGACGAACGGATTCCGGATCATCGCGCGGAGCCGCACCGAGTCCATCGCGATGACCTCCGGCTTCGACAGCTCCTTCTCCCGCCCGTCCAGGTAGCCCATCCATCGCTTCTGGTCGCGCAGGTGGAAGGCGACCCAGCGCGCGAAGTACGGCTCGGCGCGCTCGGGGTTCAGCCGCGAGGCCCAGTAGAACGCGGGCTCGGCGCGCTCCGGCCGGCGCTTGCGGAGCTGCTCGACGCCGAGATCGTAGTACGCCCCCCAGTCGTTCGGGTCGGCGTCCCGGGCGAGCTCCGGGCGGGGGAAGACGTCGCGCGCGTCGAGCCGCTGCGCGAGGAGGCGCTCGTCAGGCAGCGCGAGCGCGAGAAGGACGAGGATCAGGTGGCGCATGCCGCTACGGTATCACGCGGCGCGCCGTCGCGCGAGATCGGAATGCGCCGTCAGCGCAGGAAGCGCTCGGCCAGCTGGACGAGACGCTCGTCCGCCTCGGCGCGGGCGCGCTCGAGGAGCCGGCGCACGTGCCCGCGCAGCCGCGGCTCGCCCCAGTAGTAGCCCGTCGCCGACTCCGCGCTCTCCGTCTCCCCCGCGCGCGCCGCCTCGAGCAGCGCCGCGGCGGCGGCCGCATCGAAGCCGGGGTCGTCCCGCTCGGGGAGCCCGTAGTTCCGCCGCGGCGCCGCGCCGCCGGCGTCCTCGTTCACGAAGGCGCGTGACATGCACCCTCCCGTCGGCCAGTTGCGTGCCGCCAGCGCGGGCGGCGGCGCCGGCGCTCAGCGCCGCTCAGCGCCGCTCGACGATGTCGAAGACGAAGCCGAACGGATCGCAGAAGTACACGCCGTCGGCGTGCGTCCCGGCCGGGACGGTCCGGCACCCCGCCGTCTCGAGCTGCCGCCGCGCGGCGGCGTAGTCCGGCACGTCGAACGACGGGATGTACGAGCGCGGCGTGCTCGCGTCCCGGTTCACGAACAGGCGCAGCGAGCCCGTGTCGAGCTCCAGCTGCTCGTCGCTGCGCGAGACCAGGCGCGCGCCCAGCACGCGCGTATAGAACGCCTCCGCGCGCGCGAGGTCGAAGACGTGGATCGCGATCTCGCAGCTCGACCGGAACCCGCCCGCCCCGCCTCCATCGCCCCGCTCCGACTCCCGACTCTCCATGCGCTCGCTCCCTCGCTCGGACCCTTTCCGCACCGCGCCCCACCCCGCGCCCTCGGACCCCGCTCGAGCGGGCCGGGCCACACGCCGGACGGCGTCGAACGGCGCCGGCGCCCCTCCCGCCTCGTTGACACGACTCCCGGCCGGCGCTAGCTTTCCGTGGCGACGAGCGCGCTCTCGGAGCGCGACCGACTCCCGGATCGAAGGGGCCCCGCTCGGGCGGTGGCCCTTTTTGCTGTCGCGATCGTTTCGGCACTCGCGAGTGCCGCATCTCCGTTTGACACCCAGAGGGCTCCATGATCGAAGTCACGTTGGACGAAGGCGACCGCATCGAGTGGGCGCTCAAGGCCTTCAAGAAGAAGGTGCAGCGCTCCGGTCTCCTGAAGGACCTCCGCCGCAAGCGGCACTACACGAAGCCGAGCGAGGCCCGCCAGCTCAAGGCGAAGGCCGCGCGCCGGAACCGTCGCGACCGTCCGTCGCGCTAGCACGTCCCATCGCCGCGTCCGCGGCGAGCGACCGGCGACGCGTGCGACACTCCGCGTCGCTCAGTCGGCAGTGGCCCGGTCGGCGCCGGCGTCGTCGCGTCGGTCGGCACGATAGAACGCGGGGCACACCGCGGACAGCCGCGCCTCCTGCTCGTCGCTGAGGAAGAGCACGTCGAGGTGCGCGCGCCGTCCCCCGTAGACCCGCCCGACCCGCCCCGTGAACGGCGCGTCCTCGGGCGCCAGCGACCGGATGCAGAGCGTGACGTCGGCCACGTCCGCCGCGCTCCCGTCCCCGTAGCTCACCCGCGCGAGGTACGCCGAGCGCACGCCCGGCGTCTGCGCGAACTCCCCGCTCAGCGCGAGCTTCAGCTCGCGCTCCCGCGGCGCTTCGTGCTCGCCCAGGAATCGGACGCCCGCGCGCGAGCGCAGCTCGAGCGGCGGATCCTGGCTGTCGAACTCCCTCGCGAATTCCATCGGTCGTCGCCGTTCGGGTAGCGTTCCGCGTCTCTCGCCAAGGTGCGTCCGGGCCGCCGGTCCCGCAAGCGGCGCTCCGCGCGCCGTGGATCGTCAGGCGCCGCGGGTGCCTCGCCTGCCGTCCTCCGGATCTCCCCGCTGCCCCGGCGCCTCCCGCTCGTCGCGCGCGAACGCGCCGCCGGCGAGGAAGTGGAAGATCTGCCGCACGACGTCCGGCCGGTCCATGATGAACGTGTGCCCGCACGGCATCGTGACGAAGTCGCGCATCCCCGCCACCACCGCGCGCTCGACGCTCACCTTCCCGTCGTTCGGCCCGGCGAACGCGCGCGCGAAGAGCGGGTTGGCCGCGCGCACGCCGGCGATCACCCCCGTCTCGAACGGCACCGGCGGGAGCGCCGCGACCAGGCTCCCCTCCCCCGTCACGAGCTGCGGTCCCGCCGGTCCGACCGCGAGCCGGAAGAGAGGCATCCGCGAGAGCACGTCGGCGAGCTCGCTCCCCGCGTTCGGCGGCGCGAGCATGACGACGCGGCGGAGCGCCGCCGCGGGGAGCCATCCGGCGGCGACGGCGGCGCGGAGGACGATCCCACCGAGCGAGTGCGTCACCGCGTCGAGCGGACCGGCGCGCTCGGCGAGCGCCGCGAGCCGGCCGCCGACACGCTCGGCGTGCTCGGCGATCGCCCCGCGGCGCGAGGGCTAGCCGACGTTGTGCACGGCGTACCCTCGCGCCGCGGCCCGGCGCGCGAGGCGCCACATCGAGAGCCTCGTCCGGCCGAGCCCGTGCAGCAGCACGAGCGGCGGCATGGTCGGCGCGGAGGGAGCGTCGGGACCGGATCGCATCTCCCGCAATCTGCCGGCGGTACTCCGGACCGGGAAGCCGGCGCGGGCGGTCAGTCGAGGACGTCGAGGAGGCGGTCGATCAGCGCTGCCTGCGCGCCGTTGATCTTCTCGCGTGCCGTCGCGATGTCGAACCAGGCGCACCGGTCGACCTCGGGAAAGGCGAGCCACCGCCCGGAGCCGCGCGGCCATTCGACGCGCATCACGTTGCTCGTCGCCCGCGCCGGGTCCGCGTCCCCCTCCCAGGCCCAGGCGTGCACGACCTTTCCCGCCTTCTGCCGCACCTCGCCGAGCTCGAGATAGGGCGCGACGGGCACGATCCCCGTCTCCTCCTCGAACTCGCGGCGCGCCGCGTCGAGCAGCTCCTCGCCGGCGTCGGGAACCCCCTTCGGGATCGTCCACGCGCCGGCGTCGCGGTTCTTCCAGAACGGGCCGCCGGGGTGCGCGAGGAAGATCTCGATCGTTCCCGCTGCGGTGCGGCGGAAGAGGAGGAGGCCGGCGCTGCGGTTGGGCCGTCGGGGCGATCGGGCCATCATCCGCCGATTCTGCGCCCGACCGGCAGCGGGGGCAAGTCGGGGACGCCCCCTTCCCGGCCGCCGGCGTTGCCCCGGCGGCGCTCCGGCCGTCCGTGTACTGGCGGCCTCGACAATCGGTAGGCGCGCCCGAACCCGAGCAAGCGGGGCACCATGCGGAAGCTTCTCCTCGTCGGCGCCACGATGTCGATCGCCGCGGCCGCGGCCTGCGGCGGCAGCCGGGCGCCTGCCGGTCCCCCGCCGCCACCGTTCTACCGGCCGGCGGTCGCCCTGCGCGACGTGCGCGTGGCCGGGCTCGGGATCACCGGCGGCTCGCTGGACGTCGTGCTCAACGTCTGGAACCCCAACGACTACGGGCTCCAGTCCCCGCGCGTCGCCTACCGCATCATGACGGGGGACGTGAAGCTCGGGAGCGGTGTCCACGACTCGGACATCTTCATCGACGGGCGCGACTCGGCGCTCGTGTCCTTCCCGGTGCGCTTCACGTATCTCAGCATCGGCCGCGCCGGACGCGAGATGCTCGAGATGGGGACGATCGACTACCGGGTGCTCGGGGACATCGACGTCGACACGCCGTACGGGCGCTTCCGCTTCCCGTACGACCGGACGGGGCGGTTCGCCTCGCTCACGGCGATGCGAATCCCGCGCTGACGAGCTCAGCCGTGGACCCGGACTCCGTCTCGCGGCGTCCGGGTCCCCGCTCCGAGCCCAGCCGGTCTTCGGCATACCTTCGGGTTATATTTCGAATCCCCCCGCAACCGCCGGCCGTGCGGGCTGGTGGGCGGGGGCCGCTGGTCGTCACACCTGTGCGCACGTGCCAGGGCACCAGCAGTACCGACACCCCGAGGTGTGCCCGTGCTCGTCACCGTCACGTCCTACCTGCGCCTGCACCGCGACGAAGTCGTCTACGTCCGGCTGCGCGGCAACACGGTCGTCCTGCGCTTCGTCTCGATGAAGCCCGTGCGGATCCCCGTCGACGATCTCACCGAGGAGGCGCGCGAGTGGCTGCTCCCCTCGATGGCGCCGCGGGAGATCCCGATGCCGATCGACGGCATCGGCGACGACGCAGAGGTGAGCGCGCGCCGGCGAGAGGAAGCGCGCTGACCGATCGAAGTGCCCGCGCGGCGAGCCGCGCGGGCACTTCGCGCATTCATCCCCCGGCGAGCCGGGACGCCGGCGCCGAGCCGCCCGCGGCGGCGAGCCGCATGCGGAGGTCGTCGAGCGCGGCGCGCCAGAGCCGCTCGTCCGTGCGCTGCGACCAGATCTCGGCGAGCGCGGAGCTCGTCACGACGAGGTCCAGCGCGCGGGTCGCATCCACGAGCATCGCGAGGGCGCCGTCGTCGTCGCCGGCCTCGCCGGCCTCGCCGGATCCGCCGGCGCGCACGTGCTCGACCCAGCGGCGCGCCGCGTCGGGGAGCGCGGGGTGCGGGTGTCCGTGGAGCGCCGCCGCCAGCTCCGCGGCCGCGAGCGCGATCTCCGCTTCGCCGGTCGCGAGGTGCGGATCACTCGTCTCGACGGCGCGCCGGAGCGCGCGGCGCACCGGCTCCGTTCCGGAGTCCCTCGGCAGCCCGGCGAGCCAGTCGAGCGCCTCGTCGCTGGCGAACCCATCGATCCCCCAGATCCCCATCCGCGCCTCACCGCGCCGGGCCGCCGGCGCTCACTCGATGCCGCGCTGGCGCTGCACCCAGCGCACGTACCGGATGATCTCCTCGACGTCCGCCGGCGCGACCTGCGGCAGCGGCGCCATGTCCCCGAAGCGCCAGTGGTGCGCGCGCACGCCGTTGCGCACCGCGACGCGAAAGCTCATGTCGCCGTGGTGGCTCGGCTCGTAGATGATGTGCGCGAGCGGCGGACCCGTCGTCGTCCCCGCCGCGCCCATCCCGTGACAGTCGGCGCAGCTCGCGACGAACGCCGCCTCGCCGCGCGCGAGCTCCGCGGGTGTCGCCGGCAGCGGCGGCGGCGCCTCGGGGGACCCCTCGTCCGGCGCGCACGAGGCGAGTCCCGCCGCGACCAGGAGAAGCGCCGCGCGCATCAGTCGATCCGCACGAGGCTGTCCACGGCGAAGCCGAACTCCTCGTCGGCCATGTTCCGGTCGCGGTCGACCCACGCGTCGCGGGGGTAGTGCATCGCCGGATCCCAGGTCACGCGCATCTCCGCCGGATCCGCCTGCAGCGCGTCGTCGAGCATCGCGAACAGCGAGTCCACGGTCGGCAGCTCCGACTCGCGGCGCCGCGCGATCGCCGCCGTGTCCCCCTCGGCCGCGACGAGCCGCGCCGAGTCGCCGCGCACCTCGATCGTCAGGCGCTCCGGAAGGCAGAAGCAGCGCGGCGAGTAGACGAACCGGTAGCGGTCGGGGCGCCCCGCACGCCACGCCGCCCACCGGCGTCCGAGCTCCTCGCTCTGCGCGGCGAGCGACGGAGCGTCGGCCGGCGCGCCGGCGGCGGAGTCGGCGTCGCCCGATGGCTGGCTCGCGCAGGCGGCGGCGAGGAGCAGTGCCAGGACGAGACCGCGCCTCACGCGGCCCCCGCGTCCGACGGCATCGTCCCGACGAGGATGCCGTCCGGGTCGCCGCCGATCGACCAGTGCTCCGTCCTGCCGGCCCACGCCTCCCTTTTCTGGCAGGAGTGGGCGAGCCTCGGACGATCGGTCGCGTGCACCTCGACGTGGACGACGCGCGGCATGATGGAAGGCTCCTCGTGGACGGGGTCGGCCCCGCCGCGAACGTGCCGGGGCGAGGCCGAAGCTGCGCTTCCGCGCCCCGGTACGCCAGTGTCGTTCCGTCGTCGGCCCCGTCCTCGGCGAATTCGGCGCGCGGTGCGCGCGAGTCGCCCTCAGCCGTCGCCGTGGTACGGCCCATGCGCCGGACATCGCGCCTGTCGTGATGGCGAAGCGGAGGGTCGGATGCGTATCGAGACGAGTCGGATCGGCGAGGATGGCGTGCTCTCTCCGACCACGGAGCGGGAGGAGGTTCCGGAGACGATCGGCGTCGCCGCGCTCCGAGGCGCGCTCGCCAGCCTGGTCGGCGGCGTCGTGCTCGAGGCCGTGTGGGGAGCGACGGCGCGGGCGCTGCACCACGGCGAGAGCCCCGGGACGGGCGTGGCCCGCCGCGACGAGCCCGCCGGCGTCCCCTGTCCTCCCGGCGCATCGCTTCCCTCGCCGTGCGATCCGCGCGGCGTCGCGGCGTGGGGCGCGGTCTACGGAACGCTTCAGCAGAAGGTGCGCGCGCCGACGATCGTGCACGGCCTTCTGCTCGGCGTCCTCGTGCACGCGGCGAGCGGCGCCGGCCTCGGCGTCGTCTCCCGGGCGGCGCCGACGAACGGCACCGCGGCGCCGCGCCGCACCGACAGCGCCGCGCCGGTGCTCGCCCACGTCGCCTACGGGCTCGCCACCGCCGCGACGTACGAGCTCCTGAGCTGACCGCGGCGTCGGCCGCGCGCCCTCAGGCCTCGCGCGGTCGGAACGCGGCTCGGCTCCCCGGCAGGAGGAGAAGCGCGACGCCGATGGCCACGAGCGCGGCGGCGACGGCGGCCGGCACCGCGGGAATGGGGAGTGCCGGCGCATCGCCGGACAGCCGTGAGACGAGCAGGAGCGCGACGAGCCACGAGACGACGAATGCGCTCCCGAGCCCGACCGCGATCCACCACGCCCAGCGGAGTCCGCGCCAGAGCCCCCAGGCGGTGGCGAGCATCCCGACGCACCGGACGATCGCGCGAGGATAATCGTCCGAATTCGCCCACCCGCCGACGCTCTGCCAGTACGTCGCCGTGCCGAGCACGAGGAGCCCATACAGCGCGAAGGCGGCCGCCGCGCCGTGCACGGCGGCGGGCACCGCGCGCGCGGTGCCCCTCA
>DASUSM010000070.1:0-17433 GCA_036375115.1 Gemmatimonadaceae bacterium
TCCACCGCGCCGTTCTCGATCCAGCGCGCGACGACGACGAGGTCGTGCTCGGGGTCCACGTACACGATGTTCGTGCCGTTCCCGATGTGCGCGAAGGCGCTCGCCGGCGCGCTCGGCCAGAGCTTGCGGTCCGTGTTCAGGAACCAGTTCATGAACCCGTACGTCGGCTGCGCGGGCGTCGGCGTCAGCGCGGCGCGCACCCACGCCTCGGAGAGCAGCTGCCGGTCGCGCCAGCGGCCGCGCCGCAGCGTGAGGTAGCCGAAGCGGGCCTGATCGCGCGCGCTGATGAACATCCCGCCTCCCCAGTGCCCGCCGCCCGAGACCGACTGCACGGCGATTCCGTCGAGCACGAGCCAGGAGTCGTCATACCCGTACCAGCGCCACGTGCGTGACGCGCCGATCGGGTCCATCACCTCCTCCCGCAGTACCTCGGGGAGCGGGCGTCGCCAGACCTCGAGCGCGGCGAGCGCGAGGACGTTCACGCGCACGTCGTTGTACTCGTAGGTGCTCCCCGGTGTGCGCCGCGCGCGCGTCGCCCACTCGCGCGCCTCGCCCGTCGGACGGTCGGCCCACTCCGGCTTTCCCCAGAGCGTCCCCTCCCAGTCGCTCGTCTGCCGCAGCAGGTGGTCCCAGGTGATCGTCCGGTTGTGCGGCGACGCGAACGGCTCGAGCACCTCGGCGGCGCCGAGCCGCTCGGCGCGCCGGTCGCGCGCCGTCGCGCCCGCGGCCACCACCGGGCCGACGTACCGCGCGACCGTGTCGTGCACGGAGCGGATGAGCCCGCGGTCGACGGCGAGCCCCACCGTCGTCGAGAGGAAGCTCTTCGTCACGCTGAACGTCATGTCCACGCGATCGGGGTCGCCCCACTCGGCGACGATGTAGCCGTGGCGCACGACGATCCCCGTCGGCGCGCCGCGCGTCCGGAACGGTCCGACGGCGTCGCCGAACGGCTCGCGCCCGAACGTCTGGTAGTGCGCGAGCTGGAGGTCGCGCGGCGCGCGCGATTCGCGCTCGACGGCGAAGGCGACCGCCGCGGCGAGGCGCGCGGAGTCCATCCCGACCTCGCGCGGCGCGCGGCGCTGCCAGCGGTCCCCCGGCTCGGGGAAGTACGTCTCGCGCGGCGCGGACGCGCGTTGCGCGCGGAGCGCCGCAGGCGCGGCGGCTCCGGCGAGCGGAAGGACGAGCGAGACGAGGAGCGCGAGTCGTGTCGGTCGCACGCGGGAGGGGGATCGGGTGGAGGCGGACGGCGAGCCTCGGGGGCGGGCCCGCGCCCGGTCCGAAGATGCACCCGCCCGCGCCTTCCCGGAACGCTGTTTCCCCCGCCGCGCACCGCGCGTCTTCCTGACGAGCGATCCCCTGTCCGCCCTTCGGTCGGGCGGGCGGATCGCGAGCCTTCTCGCCCCCTCGACAGATGCCCCTCCGCTTCCGATCGCTGCGACTGCTCGCGGCCGCGGCGCTCGCCGCGGGGTGCGACCATCCTACCGACCGGAGCTCCGGTATGTACGTCGAGGTCGCGGCGGAGGCCCCCGTGCTGCTGCGCGGCTCGGTCGCCGAGCTCTCGGCGTCGGTCTGGATCCGCCGCGGGGAGGACGACTCCGTCCAGGTGCGGAACGCGGAGCTCGTCTGGACGACGAGCGATCCGCAGCTCGCGACGGTCGCGGGGCTCGATGGCGCCAGCGCCCGCGTCACCGGCGTGAATCCCGGCATCGTGCTCATCCGCGCGCTCGCCCCGGGCTTCGAGGACGCCGAGCCCGGGCTCTTCGAGCTGCGCGTCGCGAATCCGCTCGAGATCGACAGCATCACGCCGGACACCGTCCGCTACGGCGAGCTGCTGACGGCGTACGGCGTCGGCGTCGGCTCGCTCTTCTTCGCGGGGCTCGGCAACGGGACGCTCGGCATCGACAGCCTCGCCGGCGCCGGCGACCCGACGGGGCTCGGCGCGCAGTCCTTCTGGGTCGCCTATCCGGCGAGCAGCGGAGTCCTCGTCGCCGCGGGCTCCGGCCAGCTCGTCGCCTCGCCCGAGCCGACGGTCGTCCTCCCGTGGGACCTCCACGAGCCCAACCAGCTCGCGCCGACGGTGCTTCCGCTCGATGGCGCGCCGCCGTACCCGCCGGTGCCGGCCGTTCGCTTCTACAACCCGGCGCTCGCCTACGAGGACCTGCGCGGCGCCGCGTTCGGCTACGACTGGTACCGCTGGACGACCTCGGAGCCCGCGACGGCGTACACCTTCTATCTCGTCGCGCCCGCGCTCCGCGGCACCCATGGCTCCTACATGACGGACGACGCCGGCGGCGCGGGAGGGTCGACCGCGTGGCGGCTCGGGCCGGGGATGTACGACTGCAAGGGGTTCGAGTTCCGCCCGCCGGTCGCGCCGTCGGACTCGCTCGTCATCGCGCTCGGCCGGCTTCCGGCGGGGAGCGTCGACCTCGTCTCGGCGTACCTCCAGCAGGGTCGCTACGGGATGATCGTCGTGCAGGGATACGGATCCTCGCCGGGCGTCGCGGCCGACCGGTTCGAGGAGAATGATATCTGCACCTTCGCCGACGAGAACTTCGCCGATCCGGCGCTGCACATCGAGCTCACGGCGCCGTTCGTCGACGAGCTGACGATCGACACGCCCCAGGAGATCGACTGGCTCCGCTTCCGCGTGCCCGGCGCGGCGCCGCAGCCGGTGGCGGTGCGCTCCGCGTCGCGCCCGCCCGGCGCGCGCGACGACAGCGACATCGACCTGTACGTGCTCAGCGTGCCGACGGCCACGCGCGGACTCGATGTCGTCGGCGGGAGCGTCGCCACCGGCTCCGATGCGCTCGTGACGATGACGCTCGACCCGGGCGACTACTACCTCGCGGTCGTGGACTCCGCAGGCGTGCCGACCCCGTACGCGCTCTGCATCGCGGTCGGCTCGGACTGCGCGCTCCCCGCGGCGGACGCCGCGGCGTCCGCGGCGTCCGCGCCGGCATCGTCCGCCGCCCCATCCTCGGGGGTGCGGCCGCGAGCGGCGGTGCGCGCGCGCTCCGGGATCGAGAGGCCGCGTCCGTGATGGACTGCACCGCCTGCCGCACCCCGCTCCCCGCCGACGCGCGCTTCTGCATGGCGTGCGGCGCCGACGTGACCGACCCGGGCGCGACGGTGCGCACGAAGCCGCGCGATGCGCTCGCCGAGCTGCAGGACCGGCTCGCGCGCACCCTCGCCGGCCGGTACGAGGTGCGCAAGCTGCTCGGCGCCGGCGGGATGGCCGCCGTCTTCCTCGCCGACGAGATCGGGCTCGACCGGCCGGTCGCGATCAAGGTGCTGCCGCCGGAGCTCTCGCGCGACGAGGGGCTCGTCGCCCGCTTCCAGCGCGAGGCGAAGACGGCGGCGAAGCTCGACCACCCGCACATCATCCCGATCCACCGCGTCGAGAGCGAGGCGGGGCTCCACTACTTCGTCATGAAGTACGTGCCCGGCCGGTCGCTCGACGACCTGCTCGAGGCGCCCGAGCCGCTGCCGCTCGACGTCGCCGTGCGCATCGTCCGCGAGGCGGCCGCCGCGCTCGGGCACGCGCACGCCCGCGGCGTCGTGCACCGCGATGTGAAGCCGGCGAACATCATGCTCGACGCCGACGACCGCGTCGTGCTCACCGATTTCGGCATCTCCAAGGCGGGCGAGGGCTCGTCGCTGACGCAGACGGGGACGATCGTCGGCACGCCGCACTACATGGCGCCGGAGCAGGCGCTCGGCACCGAGGTGGACGGCCGCGCCGACCAGTACGCGCTCGGCGTCGTCGCCTACCAGATGCTCACACGCCAGTGCCCGTTCACCGGCGACTCGGCGCACACGATCATCTACCGCCACATCCACGAGCAGCCGAAGCCCGTCGCGGCGCTGCGCCCCGACGTCCCGTCGTACCTCGCGGAGGCGGTGGCGGTGGCGCTGGCGAAGGACCCGCGCGACCGTTTCGCAACGATGGAGGACCTCGCCCGCGCGCTCGGCGGTGACGCCGCCGCGCTCGCCGCGCCGGTGCCGCGCCGCGAATCCGCCGCCGGCCAGCCGACCCCCTCGCGCGTGCCGACCGTCGCCCTCTCCGCCGCCGGCCCCGCCGCCGCGCCGCGCCCGCGCCGCGCCCTCGCCTGGTCCGCAGTGGCGACCGCCGCGGCGCTCGCCGCGGTCGCCGTCTCGCTCACCGTGGCGAACCGCGGCCCGTCCAGCGTCGGCTCCCTCGCCGCCCCACGCGGGATCGCCGACTCGAGCACCGCAGCCGTCCGTGCGCGCTCTGCAGACAGCGCGAAGCCGACGGCGACGCTGGCCGTCGTCGACACCACGGCGCGCGCCGCCGATGCCGTGCCCGTGGCGCCGACCCCGCGCCGCCCCGCCGAGCGCCGAGCGCCGAGTGCCGAGGGCCCGGCGGCGCGCGCCGAGTCCCATCGTCCCGCCAACCCCCGCCCCGCCGTCGCCCAGCTCACCGTCGCCTCCGAGCCCTACGGCACGCTCTTCATCGACGACGTCGAGATCGGCGACACGCCGGTCGCCAACCACGCGCTCGACGTCGGACGACGCTACCGCATCCGCGTCGAGCGCGAGGGCTACAAGGCGAAGCGCGAGACGGTGGATGTGCAGGGCCCCAACCCGATCCGGCTCCGCTACATCCTCGAGCCCGGAGGTCAGCCGTGAGCCGTCTCGCCGCAGGCGCGTGCCTGCTCGTCGCGCTCGTCGCGCCGCCGCTCGCGGCGCAGGGCGGATCCCCGCTCGCCCGCGCCGAGGCGGCGTACCGCGACCTCTCGTACGGCCAGGCCATCGCGCAGGCGCGGCGCGCGCTCGGCGGACGGCTGAGCGCGGCGGAACAGGCGAGGGCGTGGGAGCTGCTCGGCTTCTCCTACGCCGCGCTCGACAGCGCTCGCCAGAGCACCGACGCGTTCAAGCAGCTCCTCTTCCTCAGCCCGGACCGCGAGCTCGATCCCGCGCGCATCTCGCCGAAGATCACGAGCCTCTTTGCCCTCGCGCTCGGCCAGGTCCTCGTCGTCAGGCACCTCGCGGCGGACAGCGCCGCCTTCGTCGCCGGCGACGGGTCGCTGCCGATCGGCTACACGCTCACGCGCACCGCGCGCGTCCGCGCGCGCGTGACCGGCGCCGCCGGCGAGGCCCTCGTGGACTCGTCGCTCGGCGAGGGGGAGCGGCGCATCCGCTGGAACGGCCTGCTGGACGGCGGGCGGGCCGCGCCGAGCGGGATCTACCGCATCGTCGTCGAGGCGTCCGCGGGGCGCGACTCCTACGCCGCCTCGCTCCCCGTGCGCGTGGTCGCCGGAGCGGTCGACACGGTCGCGCACCTCGCCTCGTTGCCGGGCTACGACGTGCTCCCCGAGACGGTCGTCCCGCCGCGGAGCTGGCGGCCGCTCGGCGTCGCGCTGATCGCGACCGCCGCGACGGCCGGCGCCATCGTCGCGCTCGAGAGCGCCGATCTCGGCGGCTCCGGACGGCGGCCGATGCTGACCGTCGGCGTGGGCGCGACGGTGGCCGGCGTGCTCGCGACCATCCGGCGTCCTGCGCCGGTGCCGGCGGCGGCGAACATTCGCTACAACGCCCTCGTGCGCGAGCAGCTCGCGCGGCGGAACGCCGAGATCGCGGCGGAGAACGCGCGACGCCGGCAGCAGGTGCTGCTCACCATCGCGCCGCTCGCGACGGCGCGACTGGCGGGGAGCGAGCGATGAGCGCCGCGACCGTGCGCGCCATCGTCGCCGCCGTCGCCCTCGTCGCGGCGATGGCGCCGCGCGCCGACGCGCAGCGCCTCTCGGCGGGGGCCGGCTACGCCTTCGCCGAGTACGCGGAGCAGGGCGCCTCGCTGCGATTCGCCGGCGACGGCATCGCCGGGCACGCCGCGATCGGCTGGCGCCGGTTCGACCTGCTCGCGTCGGCGGCGCGCCTCGCCTTCGAGCCTGAGGCCGCCGGCGAGTCGTTCGATCTCGTGCAGATGGACGTGCGGGTCCGCGCGCGCCTGACGCGGGTCGCGAGCGCCGAGGTCGGATTCCTCCAGCGCGACGTGACGCCGCTGCACGCGGCGCAGTCGGTGGGCACGCTGCGGATCGGCGCGCTCGCCGCGTTCCCGCTCGCGCCCGGCTCCGACGTGACGGTGCGCGGCGCCTGGCTCGCCGGCAGCGCGTTCTCCGGCGGAGGCGCCGCGCCGTTCGCGATGGAGGTCGGGCTGAACGCGAGCTATGCGCCGTGGTCGGAGCGCGTCCGCATCACCGGCGACCTCGAGTTCCAGCGCTTCGACCGCCGCACGTCCACGGCGGGCGGACGCCTCGATGCGCCGATCCAGAGCACGATGGCGCGCATCGGGGTGACGGTCGTCCGCTGACGAGCGCCGCCGTACTCACACCCGCTCCGCCTCCTCCCGCATCCGCTCCCAGAGCCGCTCGACGTCGTCCCGCTCCGTGCCGAGCGACCCGATCGAGACGCGCACCATCCACCGCCCGTCGAGCATCGCGGGCGTCACGTAGGCGTCGCCCGAGCGGTTGAGGCGCTCCGCCCACCCGAGGGTGAGCGCGTCGAGCGCCTCGCCCCTGTCCGGCCCCTCGAGCGCCCTCGGCACGTAGCGCACGCACACCGTCTGGAGCTGCACCGGGGCGACGACGCGCCATCCGGGCGTCTCGACGACGCGCGCCGCGAGCCAGCGCGCGTTCTCGAGGTCGCGGCGCAGGCGGCGCCGGAGCCCCTCGACCCCCTGCTCGCGGATCAGGCACCAGAGCTTGAGCGCACGGAAGCGGCGGCCGAGCGGGAGCCCCCAGTCGCGCAGGTTGCGCACCTCGTCGTCGGCGGCGGTGCGCAGGTAGCTCGGGCTCGTGGACATCACGCGCACGAGCGCGTCGGGGTCGCGCACGTAGTGCAGCGAGCAGTCGAAGGCGACGCCGAGCCACTTGTGCGCGTTGATCACGATCGAGTCCGCCCCCTCGATCCCCTCCCACATCCACCGCTGCTCGGGGAGGATCATCGCCGCGCCCGCCATCGCCGCGTCCACGTGGAGCCAGAGCCCGCGCGCGCGCGCGACCTCGGCGATCGCGCCGATCGGGTCGAGCGCCGTCGTCGCCGTCGTCCCCATCGTCGCGACGACGGCGCACGGCGTGCGCCCCGCGCGCGCGTCCTCGTCGGCCATCGCGGCGAGCGCATCGGCGCGCATCGCGTAGCGCTCGTCGTGCGGGACGAGGCGGAAGTTGTCGCGTCCGACGCCGGCGAGGAGCGCGGCCTTCTCCACCGAGCTGTGCGCGTGCGCCGACGCGTAGACGACGAGCGGACGCGCCTCGCCCTGGAGGCCGCCGCGCTGCATCGAGTGTCCGGTGGCGCGCTCCCGCGCGCAGAGCAGGGCGACGAGCGTCGTCGTCGACGCGGTGTCCTGGATGACGCCGCGCCACGCATCGGAGAGCCCCGTCATGCGACGCACCCAGTCGGTCGTCACCTCCTCGAGCTCGGTCAGCGCGGGGCTCGACTGCCACGAGAGCCCGAGCACGCCGAGCCCCGTGCTGAGCATGTCGCCGACGACGCTCGACAGCTCTCCGTTCGCGGGGAAGTAGCCGTGGAAGGCCGGGTGCTGCCAGTGGGTGAGTCCGGGGAGCACGATCCGCTCGAGGTCGCGGAGCACGTCGTCGAAGGGCTCGGGGTGCGCGGGAGGCTCGGGCGGCAGCGCGGCGCGGATCTCGCCCGGGGCGGTGCGCGCCATCACCGGGCGCGCGGCGACGTCCCGCCGGTAGTCGGCGATCCAGTCGATGACCTTGTGACCGATGGCGCGGAACTCGTCCGGGGTCATGGAAGTCGTGTCGGGGTGAAGACGGGAATGATAGCGCCGACGAAGGCGCCTGGAACGCGGGGGGCGATGGGCCGCCGCCGAGGAGGACGACGCGCCCGCCGGCAGTGGCGCGCCCCCCGCCTGGGCGTACATTCGGGAGCAGCTTCCCGCGGACCGGCCGCGTCGGCCGCTCCGACAGCCTCCACCGCCGTCGAGGACACCTCCGCATGCTCCGCTCGCACCCGAGCGCCCGCGCCACCGCGCTCGCGCTCGCGCTCGCCGCCGTCGCCGTGCCCGCCTGCGCGCAGGGCGTCGCCGAGCCGCGCCCCGCGCCGACGCGCGCCGCCGGCCGCGGCGACGTGCCGATGGACGCGGCCCGCGCCGCCGCGCTCTACGTCAGCGACCGACACGAGGACCACCCGAAGGCGGACTACGCGCGCCACATGGCGGAGAAGGCGCGCATCGACAGCATCTACGCCGCGCGCTCGCGCGGCGTGATGCGCTTCGAGAAGATCACCTACCGGAGCACCGCGGACGGGATGGAGATCCCGGCGTACGTCTTCGCGCCGCTCGCCCCGCGCGGCGACCGCGCGCACGCCGCGATGGTCTGGGTGCACGGCGGCGTCCACGGCAACTGGGCCGAGACCTACCTGCCGTTCGTCGTCGAGGCGGTGCAGCGCGGCTACGTCATCATCGCGCCGGAGTACCGCGGGAGCACCGGATACGGCGAGGCGCACCACAACGCGATCGACTACGGCGGCAAGGAGCTCGACGACGTCGCGTCGGCCGTGGATCACCTGAAGACGCTCCCGTTCGTCGATCCGGAGCGGATCGCCGTCATGGGGTGGAGCCACGGCGGCTTCATCGCCGCGCACCTCGTCTTCCGCCAGCGCACGCCCTTCCGCGCCGGCGTGGCGATGGTACCGGTGACGAACCTCGTCTTCCGCCTCTCGTACAAGGGGCCGCGCTACCAGCGCGCCTTCTCGACGCAGAAGGAGATCCTCGGCCTCCCCTTCGAGCGGCGCGAGGAGTACATCCGCCGCTCGCCGCTCTACCGCGTGGACAGCCTCTCGGTCCCGCTCCTCGTCCACGTGGCGACGAACGACACCGACGTGGACTACGTCGAGGCGCAGCAGCTCGTGGACGCGCTGCGCGCGCGGAAGCCGGAGCTCGCCGAGACGAAGGTGTACGTCGATCCGACGCCGGGCCCGTCGAGCGGCGGCCACACCTTCAACCGCCGCGTGAACCGGGAGACGCTCGAGCGCGACGACTCGCCGGAGCAGATCGACTCCTGGGAGCGGACGTGGGCGTTCCTGGAGCGAACGCTCGGGCCGGCAGCCGCACGGGAGTAGGCTCGGCCGCGTCGAGCAGCGGCGCGGCCGGGACCGGGTCGGGAGGTAGAACGAGGGGAGGCCCCGGGTCCGGCGCCTCCCCTTCGTCGCGCGGCGATCCAATCCCGATTGACACTATCGGGATTGCCCCCTTAGTTTCGGCGTGACACCGATTGAGAACGATTCTCATCTTCCCTGCCGACCACCCGTCCATGATCGCTCGCCGCACCGCGCTCCGCTCGTCCCGTGCGCTCCTGATCGCCCTCGCCGTCCCGGTCGCCGCCGCCTGCTCGAGCGACGACGTCATCGCGCCCCCGCCCCCGGTCGAGGGGACGATGACCGTGAACGCCGCCAGCGGATGGGCGTTCGTCGATCTCGAGAGCGGCGAGGTCGTCACGCCGACGCCCTCGTCGAGCGAGTCCGAGGCGTGGGACATCGCCTTCAGCGTGACGAGCGTGATGCTGAACGGCGGCCTGGCCGGACCGGGCGGCGTCGCGGGCCACTGCATCTGCCAGAACGAGACGGCGACGAACGAGCAGGTGCTCGCGATGACGGCGGCGTCGGAGCTCGCCGACTTCGAGGGCGTGACGAGCGTCCCCGCCGGGATCACCTGGCTCGAGGAGGAGCTCACCCCGGCCTTCACCGGCTGGTACACGGGGAGCGGCGCGAGCGCCGTCGCGGATCCGTCGAAGGTCTTCCTCGTCAGGCTCGCCGACGGCGACTCGTACGCGAAGCTCCGCGTCACCGAGCTCGAGGACCCGACGGCGGCGACGCCCGGCACGATCACCTTCGAGTACGCGGTCCAGCCGACGAGCGCGGACGAGTTCGGCCCGACGCTCGCCCACGTGACCGCCGTCAACGGGTCGAGCACGATCCTCGTCGACCTCGATCCCGAGGAGGGCGTGCCGATCGGCGAGGGGTGGGATCTCCGCATCGAGGGGTGGAACGTGACCCTCAACGGAGGCCCGAGCGGCGCCGGCGAGGCCGGGGTCATCCCGACCGCCGATGCCTTCGAGGAGATCACGACGGCCTGGGTCGAGGGCGTCTCCTACGCGACCGACCGCTACGCCGGCATCTTCGGCGAGCACCCGTGGTACCGCTACAACATCCTCGGCGACCACCGCGTCTCGCCGACGTTCGACGTCTACCTCGTGAAGCGGGGCGCGTCGGTGTACAAGGTCCAGCTCCTCGACTATTACGGCACGACCGGCACGCCGCGGCAGATCACCTTCCGCTACGAGCGGATCGCCCCGTGACCGCGCGTCCGCGGCGTGCGCGTCCGCGCCCGCCGAGCGCATCGACGGCGCGCGCGCCGCTCGCGATCGTCCTCGCGCTCGCCGGCGCCGTCGCGTCGCCGCTCGCCGCGCAGGATGCCCCGCGCCCCGACACCGCGGTGCGGCGCGAGGCCGCGGCCGCGCGCGCCGCGGCGCTTTACGGCCGCCTCGCGGACGGGCGCACCGGTGAGCCGCTCGCCGGCGCCGAGGTCGTCGTCGATGGGCCGACGCCTCGCCGGACGCGGACCGCGGCCGATGGCCGGTGGCAGGTCGTGGGGCTCGCGCCGGGTCGCTACGTCGTCCGCGCGCGGCACATCGGGCACATCGCGCGCGCGACGACGGTCGACCTCGCCGCCGGGGCGCGCGCCGAGCCCGCGCTCGTCCTCGAGCCGGCGGTGCTCCCGCTCGACGCGATGATCGTCACCGCGGCGCGCCGCGAGCAGCGGCTCGGCGACGCGGTCGTCACGACGGAGCTCGTCTCGCGCGCCGAGATCGCCGAGACGGGCGCGTCCGACCTCGCCGCGGTGCTGACCGAGCGCACCGGCGTCGAGCTGCAGGGCGGACACCCAGCGGGCGCGGGGGTCATGCTCCAGGGGATCGGCTCGGAGCGCGTCCTCATCCTCCTCGACGGCCAGCCGATCGCCGGCCGCATCGCCGGCGTGTTCGACGTCTCGCGCATCCCGGCGTCCTCCGTCGAGCGCATCGAGATCGTGAAGGGGCCGCAGTCCACGCTCTACGGGTCCGAGGCGATGGGCGGGGTCGTGAACATCATCACGCGGCGTCCGCCGACGGGGCGCATCGGCGCGCACGCGACGCTCCTCGCCGGCACGGAGTCGCGCCTCGATGGATCGGCGGGGGTGAGCGGCGGCACGCGCACGCTCGCCGGCGCGCTCGACGCGAGCCGGCGCACGATCGAGAACACGCCCGGCCGCGACGAGACGCTCGGCGCGCTCGCCGAGCGCACCGATCTCGCGGCGCGCGCACACTGGTCGCCGGACGCGTCGCTCATCGTGGACGCGGGGCTCCTCGCGCTCGACGAGCGTCAGCGCTGGCGCGCGGGGAGCCTCTTCCAGTTCGCCGACAACCGGCAGTGGACCGGCCGCCTCGGCGCCTCGTGGCGCCGCGGCGCGCACCGCCTCGCGCCGACGCTGAGCGCGTCGTCGTTCGACCACCTCGCGCGCGAGAGCGCCGCGCCGAAGCCGATCGCCGGGGACCCCGGCGACCGCCAGGTGCAGCGCCTCCTCGAGGCGGAGCTGCTCTACAACGTCGCGCTCGGCGCGCACGCGCTCGATCTCGGCGTCGAGGCGAAGCGCGAGGAGACGCGCGCCGAGCGCGTGGAGGGGGAGCGCCGCACGCTGCACGGCGTCGAGCCGTTCGCCCAGGCGGAGGTCGTGCTCGGCTCCGTCGCGGTCGTCCCCGGCGTCCGCGTCTCGTGGA
Source organism: Gemmatimonadaceae bacterium (assembly GCA_036375115.1). GTDB lineage: Bacteria > Gemmatimonadota > Gemmatimonadetes > Gemmatimonadales > Gemmatimonadaceae > DASUSM01. The sequence continues at coordinate 11,796 of DASUSM010000070.1, forward strand.
ACGAGCAGTGGGGGACGCACACGACGCCGCGCCTCGCCGCGCGCTGGCGCGCGGGGGAGCGGCTGACGCTGCGCGCGTCCGCCGGCACGGGGTATCGCGCGCCGGACTTCAAGGAGCTCTACATGTTCTTCCAGAACGAGAGCGCCAACTACTCCGTGCGCGGCAATCCCGACCTGCGCCCCGAGCACTCGCGCAACGCGACCGTCGGCGCCGAGTGGAGCGACGGGGCGGTGTACGCGCGCGGCCAGCTCTTCTGGAACGAGTTCCGCGACTTCATCGAGACGCGTCCGATCAGCGCGCCCGACGAGCCGGCCGTCTATCAGTACGCGAACGTGGACGACGGGCTCACGCGCGGCGCGGAGGTCGAGGCCGGTGCCTTCGTCGGCATCGTTCGGATCGAGGGCGCCTGGAGCCTCCTCGACACCGAGGACCGCGGCACGGGCCGTCCGCTGCTCGGGCGGCCGACGCACGCGCTGCGCGCGACGATCGGCTCCCCGCTCCCGCTCGCCCTGCGCGCCGCCGCGACCGTCGTCGTCACCGGGCGCACGCCGATGGAGCGCGACGACGCGACCGGCGCCATCACCGGCTGGCGCGAGACGTACGCGCGCCTCGACGCGCGCCTCGCGCGCGCGCTCCCGGGCGGCCTCGAGCTCGTCGTCGGCGCCGACAACCTGTTCGACCGGCGTCCCGCGCGCTGGGCCGGCTTCACCGGACGTCACGTCTACACGTCGCTCTCCTGGACCTTCGACCGGGCGCTCGCCCGAGGAACACCGTGATGCACGCACGCCCCCGTCTCGCCGGCCTCGCGCTCGGCGCGATTCTCTCGCTCGTCCCCGCCGTCCCCGCCGCCGCGCAGACGGCGCGCCCGGTCGGGACGATCATCGTCGCCCACGGCGGCGGACCGGAGTGGAACGAGCAGGTCGTGAAGGTCGCGAGCGGCGTGCGCACCGGCGGCCCCGTCGCCGTGAGCTTCCTCATGGGACCGGGCGCGAAGACGACGCGCTTCCAGGACATCGTCCGCGAGCTCGAGTCGAAGGGGGTCGGCGAGATCGTCGTCGTCCCGCTGCTCGTCTCGAGCCACAGCGGCCACTACGACCAGATCCGCTGGCTCGCCGGCGACAGCGTCGAGCTCGGGAAGGGCATGATGCACCACCTGCACATGGCCGGGATCGAGCGTCCCGCGACGGCGCTGCCGATCCGGGTGACGCGGGCGATCGACGACTCGCCGGAGGTCGCGCGCGTGCTCGCCGACCGCGCGCTGGCCATCACGCCGGCGCCCGCGGGGCGCGCGCTGTTCATCGTCGGGCACGGGCCGAACTCGGCGGAGGACAACGCCGCGTGGATGGCGAACCTGCGCCCGATCGCCGACTCCGTGCGCGCGCTGACGGGGTTCCGCGATGTGCGCGTGGGGCTCGTCCGCGACGACGCCCCCGGCCCCGTGCGGGCGGAGGCGGTGCGCGCCGTGCGCGAGCTGATCCAGCTCCAGCATCTCGCGACCGGAGACACGGTGACGGTGGTGCCCGTGCTCGTCTCGCGCGGCACGGTCAGTCAGGTGAAGATCCCGGCGGACCTCGCCGGCCTGCCGATGAAGTACACGGCGGACGCGCTGCTCCCGCATCCGGGGCTGGCGCGCTGGGTGGAGGCCCGCGTGCGCGAGGGCGGGGCGTCGGTGGCTCGCCGGGCGGAGACGGCGTCGCCGACGCCGGCGTCGAAGGCCCACCACGACTGACGTCCGGCGCACGCCGGGCGAGCGTGAGATGGGACCGCGGCCGGTCGGGTGATCCCCGACCGGCCGCGATGCTTTCCCCCGCACTCCCGGCTCCACTCCCTGATCCACCGCCGTGGCCGGCGTCGCTACTGTTCGAACGTCGGCAGGCGACGACCACGGAGGGACATGCGGAGCATGGTGCGAAGCGGACCGATGACGAGCGCGGGCGCGCGGCGGATGCGCCGGACGCTGACGGGCGCCCTCGGCGCCGCGTGGCTCGTCGCCCTCGCCGGCGCGTCGCTCCAGGCGCAGTCCGCCGACCTCCCCTTCGCCATCGGCGAGCGGCTCGAGTACCGCGTGCGCGTCGCCGGGCTCGGCACGATCGGGCGCGGGACGATGTGGATCGAGGGTCCCGCCGAGGTACGCGGCCACGACGCGTGGGTGCTGCGCTTCGACATGAAGGCGGGGCGCGGCCCCTTCAAGGCGGAGGATCGCACGACGTCCTGGATCGATCCGGAGCGCATGGCGTCGCTCCGGTACACGAAGACGGAGCGCCATCCGCTCTCGAGGAGCTCGGAGTCGGTCGAGATGTTCCCCGAGACGGGTCGGTGGGCGGAGGCGGGCGGCGACGAGGGGACGAGCACGAGCGACGCGCCGCTCGACGAGCTCTCGTTCATGTACTTCCTCCGCACGATCCCGATCGACGCCGACACGACGCTCCGCTTCGACCGGCACTTCGACACGGCGCGGAACCCGACGCTGGTGCGCGTCGTCGGGCGCGAGCGGGTGACGACCGAGGCGGGCGAGTACGCGACCGTCGTCCTCGAGATGCGCGTGCGCGACCCGCGGCGCTACCGCGGCGAAGGGGTCATCCGGATCCACCTGAGCGACGACGACGCGCGCGTCCCCGTGCGCATCGAGAGCCGGATGCCGGTCGTCGGCACCGCCGTGATGTCGCTGAGCGGCAGATCCCCCTCCGCCGTGGACCTCGCGGAGACGCGGCCGGCCGCCCCCGCGCTGCCCTGACAGCGGCTGTAGGGGAAACCCCCCGCCGGGGGGGCGCGGGACCCCACCCAAGTTCCTCCATAGCCCGACTGAGCAGTTTCCCCCTCACGGTGAGATTGATCCCGTGAGTCGCGCAGGTCGCGCGGCTCGGATCCACCCAGTGGAGATCGAACCATGCGCACCTCGATGACCAGCAAGCTCGCCGCCTTCGCCCTCGCGCCCGTCCTGGTCGCGTGGCCCGCGGCGATGAACACGATGTCGCTCGAGACCGGGAGCACGCTGTCGGTGAAGGGGACCTCCACCGTGCGCTCGTTCGAGTGCAAGGCGAGCGCCCTCGAGGCGCGGGTGGAGACGGTCGGCCCGGGCGCCGCGGTCGCGGTCGTCGCCGGCGAGAAGGCGGTGATCGCCGCCGCCGTCGATGTGCCGGCGGCGAAGCTCGACTGCAGCAACGGCACGATGAACGACCACATGCGGAAGGCGCTGAAGGCGAAGGAGAACCCGGTCATCGGCTTCCGCGTCGTCAGCTACGACCTCGCCAGGGCGACGGCGGGGACGACGGTGACGATGGCGGGGGAGCTCGCCCTCGGCGGCGTGACGAAGCCGATCACGGTGACGGCGACCGCGACGGAGACGCCGGACGGGATGCTCCGCGTGGCCGGGACGCACGAGATCAAGATGACGGAGTTCGGCCTCAAGCCACCGTCGCTGATGATGGGCACGATGAAGGTCGGTGACAAAGTCACCGTCGGCTTCGACCTGCTGCTGAAGGACCGGTAGGACCGCACGACGAACGATCCGAGAACGTCGAGACTGCACGACTGAAGGGCCGCACACCACACCCGAGAGGATCCACCCCATGAGAACTACCACGTCCCTGTTCGCGCTGACCGCCGCCGCGCTGCTCGCGGCGCCCGCGAACGCCCAGACGGTCCTCGCGTCCGCGGAGACGGCGCCCGATACGACCGCCGCGATGACGGACACGGTCGCCGCTCCCGCCGCGAAGAAGGCGAGCCTCGTCAAGCCGATCACGATCCAGAACATGCGCCCCGTGGACCAGCGCGGGATCAACATCTTCGAGGCGCCGAAGGAAGCGGGCGTGCCGTTCACCGGCTTCAAGCTCGACTTCGGCGCCGCCTTCACGCAGCAGTACCAGGGACTCTCGCACGAGAACACCGCCGTGCTCGATCCGGACGGCGACGGCGTCTCGCAGAACCGCCTCATGACGATCGGGCAGGGCTTCAACCTCGCCACGGCGAACCTGTACGTGAACGCGCAGCTCGCCCCGGGCATCCGCGTGGCCCTCAGCACGTACCTGTCCTCGCGGCACCACAACGAGACGTGGGTCAAGGATGGCTACCTGCTGATCGACGGCTCGCCGATCGACCACCCGACGCTGAACAAAGTCATGGAGTACGTGACGATCCGCGCCGGCCACATGGAGCTGAACTACGGCGACGGGCACTTCCGCCGCAGCGACAACGGAAACGCAATGTACAACCCGTTCGTCGGCAACCTGATCCTCGATGCCTTCACGACGGAGATCGGCGGCGAGGTGTACGTCCGCTCGAACGGCTTCATGGGGATGGTCGGAATCACGGATGGCGTCAACAAGGGCGACGTCACGAATCCGCAGCGCCGCCGCCCCGGCTACTACGGCAAGCTCGGCGTCGACCGCCAGTTGAGCGACGACGTCCGCGTCCGCCTCACGGGCTCCACGTACCAGGTCAGCAAGACCCCGAGCGCGACGCTCTTCGCGGGTGACCGCGCCGGCTCCCGGTACTACATGGTGCTCGACAACTCGACCGCGACGACGTCCGCCCAGTACACCTCCGGGCTGCTCAACCCCGGCCTCCGCAACAAGCTGGTCGCCTACCAGCTCAACCCCTTCATCCAGTTCAAGGGCGTCGAGCTGTTCGGCGTGATCGAGCGGGCCGAGGGGAGGGCGAGCGGCGAGACCGAGAACCGCGAGTGGACGCAATACGCGATCGACGGGATCTACCGCTTCCTCGACGACCAGCTCTACGTCGGCGCCCGGTACAACACGGTCGAGGGCGAGCTCCAGGGCGTGACCCCGAAGGTCGGTGCGGATCGCGTGGCCTTCGCCGGCGGCTGGTTCATCACCCCGAGCATCCTGCTCAAGGGCGAGTACGTGACGCAGAAGTACAACGACTTCCCGACGACCGACATTCGGAACGGCGGCAAGTTCGACGGGTTCGTGGTCGAGGGCGTGGTCGCCTTCTGATCCCGACCCGGCCCCGGGGGACGGGGCGAATACACGAAGGGTCCGGTCGAAGAGACCGGGCCCTTCGTGCATCCGGGCGACGTGCGCGTGTCCGGCGCCCGCGCGCGCGGCGATCGTGACGGTCCGCACGCCCTCGGCGTGCGACGCGTCGCGACCGTGCGCGAACCGTTCGCGGACGCGACGCCGTCGAGAGGATGCACGGCACGTGATCACAAATCTGTGTGTTGCCGTGCACGGCAGGGCTCGTCATGACGGCACAGCCCGCCGCCGCGCCGATGCGGCGGCGGACGCGCATCACGCAGCCCTCAGCCTCACGGAGCGACCCGATGACGGATCGCACTTCCTCCACCCGGTGTAGCACGGCACGATTCCAGCCCGGCCGGTCGTACCGAATGCTGCTCCCGCTCGCCCTCTGTCTCGTCTCCGCCTGCGGCGGCGACCTCGCGACGCTCGCCGCGGGTCCCGTCGCGGCGCATCAGCGCCCGTCGCAGGCCGACGGCCTGCGCTGGTCGGACCGGAAGTCCTGGCCCGACGACCGGGTGCCCGCCGCGGGCGCCGACGTCGTGATCCCCGAGGGGGCGCGCATCGTCCTCGACGTCTCGCCGCCGGAGCTGCGCTCGCTCGTCATCCGCGGCACGCTCGCGCTGCCGTCCGGCGACGTCGCCGCCCGCACGCTCGTCGCC
>DASUSM010000071.1:0-6412 GCA_036375115.1 Gemmatimonadaceae bacterium
CGCGACGAGCGGACACGAGAGCCCGGCGGTTCGGCAGGAGAGTCTCAGTCCCGACTGCGGGCGACGTCGCACCCGCGGCGTGGTAGCCAAGGAGCCGCACCCCGTATGGCCGTTTCCCCCGGCAAGAAGTCCGGCTACGAGGAAGGATCGCTGGACCAGTACCTCCGCGACATCAGCGCCTATCCGCTGATCGGCCGCGACGAGGAGGTCCGCCTGGCGCAGCGCATTCGACAGAGCGACCAGGAGGCGCTCGACAAGCTCGTGCGCTCGAACCTGCGCTTCGTCGTCTCCGTCGCGAAGAAGTACCAGAACCAGGGCGTCTCGCTCTCCGACCTGATCAACGAGGGGAACCTCGGCCTGATCCGCGCCGCCCACAAGTTCGACGAGACGAAGGGGATCAAGTTCATTTCGTACGCCGTCTGGTGGATCCGCCAGGCGATCCTGCAGGCGCTCGCCGAGCAGAGCCGCATCGTGCGCGTCCCGCTGAACCGCGCGGGGACGCTGCACCGGATCGGGAAGCGCGCGAACGCGCTCCTCCAGGAGCTCGGCCGCGAGGCGACGCACGCCGAGATCGCCGACGGGATGGACATCACGGAGGAAGAGGTCGCGAAGACGATGTCGATCTCGCAGACCCACCTCTCCCTGGACGCCCCGCTCACGCCCGGCGAAGACAACAAGCTCCTCGACTACCTCCCGGACAACCTCAACCCGACGCCCGACGAGCAGACGTTCGAGAAGGCGCTCACGGAGTCGATCGAGGAGGCGCTCTCGCACCTGAAGGAGCGCGAGGCGAAGATCCTCCGCCTCTACTTCGGGCTCGACGGCGAGGAGCCGATGACGCTCGAGCAGATCGGCGCGCTCCTCGGCATCACCCGCGAGCGGGTGCGGCAGATCAAGGAGAAGGCGCTCTCGCGGCTCAGGCACGTGAGCCGGGCGCGGGCGCTGGAGAGCTTTCTGGGGTGATGGGACCGGGTTTCGGGGGACCAGGTGGGGACCGGGGACCGGGGACCGGGGACCAGAAAAGGGGACGAGAGCCGATCTCGTCCCCGTCTTGCATCTCGGTCCCTTCCGCTCGGCGCGGAATCCGCCGAGACTACTCGTCCGGGCGGCGACCGGTCCCTGCTCCCCGGTCCCTGGTCCCCAGCCGGTCCCGTCCGTTTCCCTGAAGCCCATCAGCCAGCTCTCCCCACGATGCCATCCGCCAGCTCCTTCGACGTCACCACGGGCGTGGACCTCCAGGAAGTCGACAACGCCGTCAACCAGGCGCAGAAGGAGATCGCGCAGCGCTACGACTTCAAGGGCTCCAAGTCCACGATCGAGTTCAAGCGCGCCGAGGATCTTCTCGTGCTCGTCGCCGACAGCGACTTCCAGATGAAGGCGCTCTTCGACGTCCTCCAGGCGAAGCTGATCAAGCGCAACGTCTCGGTGAAGAACCTCGACATCGGCGAGACGAAGCCCGCCGGCGGCGACACGGTGCGCAAGGAGATCAAGCTGAAGACGGCGCTCGACGGCGACACGGCGAAGAAGGTCGCTGCCGCGATCAAGGAGGCGAAGCTGAAGAAGGTCCAGGCCGCGATCCAGGGCGACCAGGTCCGCGTCTCGTCCCCGTCGAAGGACGACCTCCAGGAGGCGATGCGGATCCTGCGGGCGGGGGATTTTGGGGTGGAGCTGAAGTTCGGGAACTACCGATAGGGGCTCGGCGCTCGGCGCTCGGCGCTCGACGGGGCGGCGCTCGGCGGGGCGGCGAGGCCGGTGCGCCTGGCGGGGCTCGTCGGCGGGACGACTCCGCCTGGCGGCTGTGTGTTTCACGCGGAGACGCGGAGCTCCGCGGAGTAAGGCACCGTGCGCGGGTCGAGAGTGTCGCGTCACGAGCCGTGAATGCTTCGGGGAACGGCTCTTCCTTCACGGCTTCTCGCGCCGGTGCACGAGTCCGTCCAGGCGCACCCCCGAACATTCATCGGCGCCGCCACGACGGTCTCTCCCGCCATGGGGGGCGATCCGTGTGATCCGTTGAATCCGCGTAATCCGCGGTGTACCCCCTCGTCCGTCCGGCCGGCCCGAGCGGCTTCTGTCGCGTTCCCCCCTCGCCCCGCCATCCGCCCCATCGCCGCTTCCGCGTTGAGCCTCGCCTCGCGCCCCGTTAAGTTGCAGAACCACCACAACTTGAAGGCACCCCTGAAGATCGGCTTCATCACCCTCGGCTGCGACAAGAACACGGTCGACTCCGAGCGCTACCTCGCGCGTCTCGTGGACCGCGGCGTCGAGTACACGCCCGACCTCGAGGACGCCGAGGTCGTCGTCGTCAACACCTGCGGCTTCATCGACGCCGCGAAGCGCGAGTCCATCGACGCTCTAGTGGAAGCCGGTCAGCTGAAGCTGACCGGACGGTGCCGCACCCTCGTCGCCGTCGGCTGCATGGTGCAGCGTCACAAGGACGAGCTGGCCGATGCGCTCCCCGAGGTGGACCTCTTCCTCGGCTCTTCCGAGATGGACCGCCTCGTCCCCGAGCTTGAGGAGCGCGGCGTCCTCGGCGACGCCTCGTACGCCGCGCACCCCGGCGTGCGCCTCTTCACCGGCGACACGCCGCACATCCGCTACCTCAAGATCAGCGAGGGGTGCGATCATGGCTGCGCCTTCTGCGCGATCCCCCTCATGCGCGGGAAGCACCGCTCGTTCGCGCTCGGCGAGGTCGTGCGCGAGACGCAGCTCCTCGAGCTCCAGGGGGCCCGCGAGATCAACCTCGTCGCGCAGGACCTCGCGCACTGGGGACGCGACCTGCGCGACGGCACCGGGCTCCCCGACCTCCTCGACGCGCTGCTCGCGGAGACGTCGGTGCCGTGGATCCGCCTGATGTACCTCTACTCCCAGGGGATCGGGCCGCGGCTCCTCGAGACGATGGCGCGCGACGCGCGCATCGTCCCCTATCTCGACATCCCGATCCAGCACGCCTCCGACGCCGTCCTCGCGCGCATGCGCCGCCCCGAGCGCCGGCGCACGATCCGCGAGCGCGTCGCGCGTGCACGCGAGATCGTCCCCGACCTCGCCATCCGCACGACGTGCATCGTCGGCTTCCCCGGCGAGACCGAGGACGACGTGCGGCAGCTCCTCGACTTCCTCGAGGAGGCGCAGTTCGAGCGTGTCGGCGTCTTCACCTACTCGCCGCAGGAGGGAACGCGCGCCGCGGCGATGGCGGACGACGTCCCCGAGGCGGAGAAGCGCGAGCGCCTCGAGCGCGTCAGCGAGCTCCAGCGAGTGATCACCGCCGAGCGCTACGAGCGTCTCCTCGGCCGCACCGTGCGCGCGATGGTGGACCGCCCGGCGTCGGGCGGCGAGCCCGCGCAGGCGCGCCTCGTCTGCCAGGCCGACGACATCGACGGAATCACCCGCCTGACGACGGAAGCACCCGCCGGCACGCTGCTGGACGTGCGCGTGGACGACGTCGTGGACGACTACGACTTCGAGGCGACGCAGATCGCGGTCGTGGACGCCCCGCAGCCGATCGCGACGCCCCCCCGCACCCGCGCGCTCCCGATGCTCGCCACGATCGGCGCCTTCGGCCGATGAGCGGGACCCGCGACACACGCCCGCCGTCCCCCGCCGAGCGTCGAGCGCCGAGCGCCGAGCGCCACTCGCCAGGCGCCCCCGGCGCCCGCTCCGCCGAGATCATGCGCCAGGCGCGCACGCTGTTCCCCGGCGGCGTCAACTCCCCCGTCCGCGCCTTCCGCGGCGTCGGCGGCGAGCCGTTCGTCGTCGAGCGCGGGGAGGGCGCCCGCATCACCGACGTCGACGGCCGCGAGTACATCGACTACGTCCTCTCCTGGGGCCCGCTCGTCCTCGGCCACGCCGCCCCCGCCGTCCTCGATGCGCTCGACGACGCGATGCGCCGCGGCACCAGCTTCGGCATCCCGACCGAGCTCGAGGTCCGTCTCGCCGAGGCGATCGTCGCGCGCATGCCGCACCTCGAGATGCTCCGCTTCGTCTCCAGCGGCACCGAGGCGACGATGAGCGCGGTGCGACTCGCCCGCGCCGTCACCGGACGCGAGACGATCCTCAAGTTCGACGGCTGCTACCACGGGCACGGCGACTCCTTCCTCGTCCGCGCCGGCTCCGGCGTCGCCACGCTCGGACTGCCGAACTCCCCCGGCGTCCCCGAGTCGCTCGCCGCGCTCACCCTCGTCGCGCCGTTCAACGACGTCGCCGCCGTCGAGCGCATCGCCGACGAGCAGGGAGGCGCGCTCGCCGCGATCATCGTCGAGCCGCTCGTCGGGAATGCCGGCTTCATCCCGCCGGATCCGGGCTTCCTCCCCGCGCTGCGCGACGTCGCCGACCGCACGGGCGCGATCCTGATCTTCGACGAGGTGATGACCGGCTTCCGGGTCGCCTGGGGCGGCGCGCGCGAGCGCTTCGGTGTCACGGCCGACCTGACGACGCTCGGCAAGGTCATCGGCGGCGGGCTCCCCGTCGCCGCCTACGGCGGCCGCCGCGACCTCATGGAGGCCGTCGCGCCGAGCGGCGCGGTCTATCAGGCGGGGACGCTCTCCGGCAACCCGCTCGCAATGGCCGCGGGGCTCGCCACGCTCACGGCGCTCACCCCCGAGCTGCACGACCGCATCGCCGCGCGCACGCGTCGGCTCGTGGACGGGCTGCGCGCGATCGCCGCGACGCTCGGCGTCCCCTTCGCCGCCGACGCGGCGGGCTCGATGTTCGGCTTCTTCTTCCGCGGCGAGCCGGTGCGCTCCTTCGCCGACGCGAAGGGGTCCGACGTCGAGCGCTTCAGGCGCTTCTTCCACGAGGCGCTCGCGCGCGGCGTCTACCTCGCGCCGTCGGCGTTCGAGGCCGCCTTCGTTTCCGCCGCGCACGGCGACCGCGAGATCGACGAGACGCTCGACGCGCTCGAGGGTGCGATGAGGGCGGCGCGTGGCTGACCGTGCGGTGCCGCTCGACGACGTGGCGGAGACCGCCGGCGGCGTGAGCCGCCGGCGCGCCCTCTCGATGCTCGCGACCCTCGCCGCCGGCGCGACCGCGACGGCGTGCGGGGCGATCCCGCGCCGGCGCCGTCCGGAGCCGGCGCGCCCGTCCGCGGGCGGCGTCGCCCGCGGGGCGGCGAGCCGCATCGACGCCAGCGCGGGGGCGATCCGCGTCAACCTCTCCTCGCGCGACCGTGCGACGACGATATCCGCCACCAGCGACTGGCTCCTGTACGACGCCGACGGCTCGAGCGCGCTCGTCGGCGGCGGCGCCGGCGACGTCTGGCAGGTGCGGCTCGACGACGGCCGCCTGCGCGCCGTGCACGACGACGGCCGCGTCTCCGCGCCCTCCAGCGGCCCGCTGATCCTGCGCGCCGTCGATCCCGGCGGGATGGTCACGCTCGGCGGGAAGCGCTACCGCGGCGAGCTGCACGTCGTCCCCGGCGCCGGCGGCCCGCTCGTCGTGAACCGGCTCCCGCTCGAGGAGTACCTGCGCGGCGTCGTGCCGCTCGAGATCGGAACCGACCGGCCGGGCGATGCCGCCGCGGTGCAGGCGCAGGCCGTCGCCGCGCGGAGCTACGCGGTGATGCGCCTCGCCAACCCGTCGCGCCCCTTCGACGTCTTCGCGACCGTGGACGACCAGGTCTACGGCGGCGTCGAGGCCGAGCGCGACTGGTCCGACCGCGGCGTCCTCGCGACGCGCGGGCTCGTCCTCTCGTACGACGGCGCCGTCGTCAGCGCCCCCTATCACTCCACCTGCGGCGGGCGCACCGCCGAGGCGACGGAGGTGTGGCGGGGCACGGGCGCCCCCTACCTGCGCAGCGTGAGCGACGCCGGCGGGTCCGGACGCGCCTACTGCGAGTCGTCGCCGCGCTTCGCGTGGAGCGAGCGCTGGACCGCGGACGCGCTCGCGACGACGGTCGCGCGCCACCTCGGCCGATACGCGACGGTTCCCGCCGGCGGCGTCGGGGCCATCCGCGCCGTCGAGATCGAGGACCGCACGCCGTCGGGGCGCGTCGGGACGCTCGCCCTCGTCACGTCCACCGGACGCTACCGCCTCGTCGGGAACGAGGTGCGCTTCGTGCTGAGGCGCGCCGGTGGCGAGATCCTCAACTCGACGTATTTTTCGATCGAGACGGAGCGCGGCGGCGACGGCGCGCTGCGGACGCTCACGGCGAGCGGCGGCGGCTACGGGCACGGGATCGGCATGTGCCAGTGGGGCGCGATCGGCCGTGCCCGCGCGGGACAGGACTTCCGCGAGATCCTGCGCACCTACTACCCGGGGACGACGGTTGCATCCGTGGACTGAGCGGCGGCGGGGGCGGGGGGGCAGGAGACCGGAGCGAGCGCGCCGCGTCCTCGCGTCGCTCGCGACGGCGGCGCTCGCCGCCGCCGCGGGCGCCGCGCCCGGGGCCGTGCTCGGCGCGCAGGAGGCGTCGGTGCTC
>DASUSM010000072.1:0-26119 GCA_036375115.1 Gemmatimonadaceae bacterium
CGCGGTGAAGTCGAGCGCGATCGTGCGGCGAGCGCCGTTCACGAGCCCCTCGGCGGTGCCGCGCACCGGGAGTCCGACCGGCGTGCCGTGATGGAACGCGTGCACGAGGAGGTACGCGCCCTTCGTCGTGCGGTCGAGCGGGTTCGCCGGATACTCGATCGAGATCCACGGCGGTCCGGCTGTCGCCGGCGCCGCGGCGTCGGACATCGGTGAGTCGCTCGACGCCGCGGCGACGGCGATCGCGACGGGAACGGCGAGCAGGAGCTGGGCGATCGTGGCAGGTGACATGGCGAGCCTCCTCGTACGGGTGGTCGACCGATCGGCGCTCCTACCAGCCGAGCGCCCACGTGAACTTCCAGAAGCGCCACCAGGGGGAATCGGAGAGCCCGAGCTCCGCGCCCCACCGGTCGAGCATGCGCGCGTCGCCGCGCAGGATCCCCTTCGCGGTCACGCCGTCGGGGAGCGGTGTCAGCTCGAGCATCCGCCGGAGCACGCGCGCGCGCTCCGCGCCCTCCGTGCGCGAGAGCAGGTGCCAGAGCGTCGCGACGTCCTTCGGCCGCGATGCGCCGAGGATGTCCGACAAGGCCGCGGCGCGATGCACGCCGCCCGACGCATCGACTCGCGAAAGCGTGTCGAGCAGCGCGATCGCCTCGCGAACGGCGGGTGACGCGTCGTCGGAGTACGGGGTCCCCGCCGGCCGGCCGGGGCGCATCGCGGAGATCATCCCCGCCGGCACGTACGACGTGCGGCCGCCGAGCTCCACCGAAACGAGTCCGAGCGTGACGTGCAGGAGACCGGCGCCGGTGGAGTCGGCCTCCATCGTGTAGGCGCACCCGAGGTCCACGGCGCGCGCGGCGCGCGTCTCGACGACGAAGAGGCGCGGCGGCGCCACGGTCACGGCGTCGATCGTCCCCTCGAGGAGCTCCATGCGGTGCCCGACGGGGCTCGACCGCTCGAGGCGCACGCGCGTGCGCGGCCCGAGCGCGACCCGTCCGATGTCGCCCATGCGGATCGTCGCCTCCGCGTCCGCACTCGTCTGGACGATCTCGCCGCGCGCGAGGGCGCCGGCGTGGGCCGGGGCGCGCCGTCCACTCTCCTCCGGCACGCGCTCCACCGATCCGGCGATGCGCACGACCTCCCACTCCGAGCGCGTCACCTTGCGCGCGACGAGCGTCGTCGCGATGGCGACGAGCACCGCAGCGGCCAACCCGAGGCGAAGCAGGCGGCGCGGCCGCCGCGCCACGCGCGATGCGGCGCGCGCATGCAGGTCGATCGCCGCCGCGTCCGCGGAAGAGCTCGCGCTCGCAAGCGAGCGGCCGCGGGCGAGCGGAATCGCGGGGTCGTGGCCCAGCGTCCCGAGAAGGCGCTCGAGCCGCCGGATCTCGGGATCGGGCGTCCCGCTCCCGTCCCACAGATAGTCGTCGCGCGAAGCGAGATCGCGCCCGTCGTCGTCACGCATCGGCGGTTCCTCGTCCGAGTCGCTCGCGAAGCAGCTTCATGCCGCGATGGAGGTTCACCCGCACCGACGCCGGGGTGAGCCCGGTCCGCGCGGCGATCTCCGGGCCGGTGAGCCCCTCGACGAGCCGCAGCACGAGCGTCTCCCGATAGGCATCGGGGAGCGCGCGCACGACGGCGAGCACGCGCGCGGCCTCCCCATCGTCGGTCACGGGCTCGACCGCGGCCTCCCGGTGCTCCGCCTCGAGCAGCAGAACGTCGGGACGCGCGGAGCGATGAAAGTCGGCCGCGCGGTGCCTGGCGATGCGGACGAGCCATCCGCCGAACGCCGCCGGCTCGCGCAGCGCGCCGAGCCGCTGCAGCGCGAGCAGGAAGACGTCCTGCACGAGGTCGGCGACCTCGTGACGCGGCACGCGCGCGAGGAGGATCCCGTGCACGACGGGCGCGTAGCGAGCGTAGAGCGCGCCGAAGGCGTGCTCGTCCCCGCCGCGGGCGAGGCGCACGAGCGCCGCGTCCTCCCCGGGGGTGCGGCGAGGCGTCAGCTGCACGCCGACGTCCCCTCGCCCGATCCGCCCGAGCTCAAACGCTCGCTCCGACACGCGCCGCACGTCTCAAGGGCCGTCCTCCCGTGTCCGGAGTTCCGCGCCGTGCCCGGCGCCGGTGGATCAGGACGGAGCGGGACGGCCCGGCGTTAACGACCCCCGGCCGACCGCTCCGCCACCCCCCGCAGCGCCCACCAGACCGTCAGCGCGGCGAGCGTCGCCGTCTGGCCGTCCCGGTCGTGCGCGGGGCACAGCTCGACGACGTCCATCGACCGCACCGACGGCGTGCGCCCGGCGAGGTACGCCGCGCGGAGCCAGACGTCCACCGGAAGACCGCCGGTCGCCGGCGCCGAGACGCCCGGCGCCGACGCGCGGTCCACCGCGTCGAGGTCGAAGCTCGCCATCACGTCGCCGTCCTGCTCGCCGTAGATGCGCCCGACGCGCGCCGCGTCCATCTCGTCGCGCCAGACGCAGGCGCCGCCTCGCTTCGTGACGAAGTGCGCGTGCTCATGCGCGACCGCGTGGCGGAGGAGTCCGGCCACGGTGTAGCGGCGGCATCGTCCCGATGGATGCTCGAGCGCCTGCCGGAAGGGCGACCCGGAGTGCGCCCGGCCATCGCGCAGCGCGCGCACGTCGGCGTGCGCGTCCCAGTTCACGATGGACACATCGCGCTCCGCGCCGGCCCAACCGAGGAAGTGCCCGAACGACGTCTCGTGCCCGCCGCCGAGCACGACGACGAAGCGGCCGGCCGCGAGATGCGGCGCGAGCGCCTCGCCGAGCCGGCGCTGGTCCTCCTCGAGCCGCCCGCTCGCGGCGACGTCGCCGAGGTCCGCGGTCTCCGCGAGCAGCGCGCACATCCCGTCGTGCAGCGCCGCGTCGGGGGTGAGTCGCGCCAGCGCGGCGCGGATCGCCGCCGGGCCCGCGGCCGCGCCGGTGCGCCCGCCGTTCAGGCGCACGCCATCGTCCACGGGGAAGCCGACGAGCACGGCGCGCGGCGGACGACCGTCGCCGAGCCAGGCGCCGAGGAGGTGGCCGACGCGCGGGTCGTCCCCGGTCGTGTGGGGGGCGTGGAGCGGAGCGGGAACGAGTCGCGGCATGGGCGGCAATATAGCCGCGTCAGCCGCCGCGCCCCGAGAGTGAGACGCCGAGCACGAGGAGGGCGAAGAGGACGATCGCGATCACCGCGACGCGCCGCATCGTCGCGAGCGAGCGGCGCCGCTCGATCTCGAGCGCGATCCGGTATGCCTCCTCGCGCGCCGGATCTCCCGCGATCTCCGGCGGCACCTCGCGCGTCAGCCGCTCCGCCTCCCAGCGCAGATACAGGAACTGCGCGAGGAAGATCAGCGCGGCGAAGCCGACGACGGGCGCGATGCTCCCGATGAGGCCGCGCATCGGCGTGCCGCGCCTACTGCCGGCAGGGCTGGTCCGGGCCGAGCACCGGACCATCCACCGCGATGCGCTCGCCGCGGTTCGCGAGGTTCGCCGCGACGTCGGCGATCAGCCGTCCGACCTTCGCCATCCCCGCGTAGTCGATGTACTGCGGCTCGTCGCTGAGCTCGTGGTAGTCGATGTGGTAGCCGCGCGAGAAGTACGCGATCGGGATCCCGTAGCGCGCGTAGCTGTAGTGATCGCTCCGACAGTAGCGGTTCAGCGGGTGCCCGCGCGCGTCGAACGAGTAGTCGATGACGAACGGCGAGGGGAGGTCGGCGTTCGTCGCGTCGATCAGGTCGCCGAGCTCCGTCGAGAGCCGCCGCGAGCCGATGATCTGGAGGTAGTTCGGGCCGCCGCCCTCGATGTCGTGCGCGGCGCCGCGGCCGACCATGTCCATGTTGAGCTGTGCGACGATCGAGTCGCGCGGCACCGTCGGGTGGTCGGTGAACCAGAAGGACCCGTAGAGCCCCTTCTCCTCGGCCGTGTGCGAGACGAAGAGGATGGAGCGCCGAGGAGGGTCCCCGGCCGCCAGCGCCTCGGCGGCCTCCAGCATCGTCACCGTGCCCGAGCCGTCGTCGTCGGCGCCGTTGTAGATCGAGTCGCGGCGCGGCGGGCGGATGGCGCGCATCGAGTCGAGGCGTGCGCGAATCAGCGCCCACTGCGCCGGCGTCGGCGTGCCGCCGGGGGAGTTCGCGCCGAGCGGCGCCATCACGGAGTTGAAGGCGCGCAGCGAATCGTGCTCGACCGCGCGCGGCGAGATCCCCTCGTGGTCGTTGTGCGCGCCGATCGCGACGTACTGCCCGTTCACCGCGGGATCGGCGCCGCGCAGGATCGCGACGACGTTGCGCGCGGGGTGGGGGAGCGGCTCGTCGCCGAACTCGACGACCGCGGTCGCCGTGCGCCCCGCCTGTCCCGGACGCGCCGCGTCGAGCGATGTGCCGAGCAGGCGCTCGGCGGCGCGGCGGCTGACGACGAGCCCCACCCGCGTGCGCGGCGCCTCGTCCGGGTCGGCGACGATCGTCTGCGGGCTGGTGAAGAACGAGCGCACGCCGGGCGGCGTGACCTCCAGCGAGACGACGGCGACGCCGGCCGCGCCGGCGAAGCGGCGCAGCGCGGCACCGTGCGCCCAGAAGTTGTACATCGCCCGATCGTTCGGACCGGTCGCCGGTGCGACGATCACGAGCTTCCCCGCGACCGACTCCTCGTCGGCGAGCTCCGCGCCCTCGCCGAGCCGGCCGCCGTAGACGACCGGAACGCCGTCCAGCCTCCCGCCGCCGCCGAAGGGGAGAAACGAGGCGTGCGGGAGCGGGACGTAGTCGGAGCCGGCGGCGAGCGTCTCGCCGTCCGCGATCACCCGGCTCGAGAGCAGGCGGCGCTCGACCATCGGCACCGTCTGGAAGTACGTCCCGTTCTCCCCCGCCGGCTCGAGTCCGAGCCGCCGGAACTCCGCGGCGACGTAGTCGGTCGCCTTCACGTTGCCGAGCGTGCCCGCCTCCCGCCCGAGCATCGAGTCGTGCGCGAAGGCGAAGATGCGCCGCCGCATGTCCTCGGCGGTGATCGACGGCTCGGTGGCTCCGGCCGACGCCGCCGGCGGAATCGTGGCGCCGGCGTCGGCCGGCGCCGCCGTGCGGCAGGCGCCGAGCGCGAGGATCACGGCGGGCGCGAGGCCGCGCGCGAGGAGCGTCGTGGAGTGCATGGAGGATTCGGGGAGCGTTGGGCGTCAGGGAGTCGGAATCGCGCGGAGCCGCTGGGTGCCGGACCACGTGCCGCCCGGCGCGACGCGCACCGGGTCACCGGCGGCGGCCGCCTCGACGCAGAGCATCGCGCGCCACTCGTCGGGGGCCATATCCGGCAGCGAGGCGACGCCGTCCGCCCACGGGTTCCACACGACCGTGTCGCGGAAGCCCTCCTGGACGATCTCGATCGCGCGGCCGCCGGCCACGTCGTCGAGGCGCAGCGACCGCGGCGCCTCGAGGTAGATGCGATCCACGGGCTCGGCGATGGTCACGGCATCGGCGGTCTCGATCGCGTGCGCACCGCCTCGCACCTTGTCAATGTAGCGCACGCCGCGCAGCCCGACGAGCCGCGCGCGCCCGGCATCGGCGACGCGCAGATACGTGTGGAGCGCCGCCGTGAACGCGAAGGGGACGCCGCCCGGGTTCGCCACTGACAGCCGCATCGTCAGGCAGTCGTCCAGCGTCGCCTCGAGCTCGAGGTGAAAGGGGTGCGGCCACACGGCGCGCGTCGCGTCGTCGTCCCGGAGCGCGAGCCGCGCGTGCGCCGCGGACCGGTCGGCGCGCAGCTCGGCGAGCGTCCAGCGCGCCGTGCGCGCGAAGCCGTGCTTCGGGAGCGGGCCCGGGCCGAACTGGGGGAAGATCACGGGGACGCCGCCGCGGATCGCCGAGCGGACGTCGAAGACGGCGCGGCGGCTCAGGAAGAGCATCTCGTCGCCGCCGGGGCGCGTCCACGACAGGACGTGCGCGCCGTGGAGCGAGATCTCCGCGCGGCCGCCCGCCGGGTGCTCGAGCACGACGCCGGGAAGGGCGCTGCGCGGGGCCGCCTCCCGCGCGGCGGGCGCGCCTGCCGGAGTCGATCGGGTACCGGTCATCCCGTAACGTGGCGCGGGAGACGCGGCGGGCGCCAGGAGCACGGATCTCGTCGGCGAGGGGACGCCGTGACGCCCGCCACTCCGGGTCGCGGATGTGGAACGGGGCGGCGCCGTTCGGCGCCGCCCCGTTCGACCATCTCGCGCGGTCCGATCGCTCAGAGGATCGGCGCGCCCGCCACCGAGTACGTCCAGTTCCAGACGACCTCGGCGGGCCACATCACCGCCTCCCAGAGCCACTCGGTGACCTGGAATGCGGTGTTGAGCTGGGCGATCCGCTCCTCGCTCAGCGGCACCCCCTCGGCGTCCTCGTAGACCCAGTCGCCGAGCGTCTCGTCGTAGATCTCGCGGGCGATGAGCTGCCCGTTGACGGTGATGTCGGCGTCGTCGCTCTCGTAGTAGCTCTGCGTCTCGGCGTCGAAGACCGTCCGCCAGGCGAAGCGGATCGTCGCGCGCCCGACCGTGACCTCGTTGTAGTTCACGTCGCTCGCGCGCATGTCGCCCCAGGCCCAGGCGCCGCGATAGGCGAGGCCGACGTTCGTGCCGAGCGTGTACGTCTCGAGCCCGCGATACTCGGTCTCGCTCGTCCACGTCTCGTCGTACGAATACGTGTACTCGACACGGTGCACGCCGTCGGTCACGACCGCCGTGCCGGACTCGGTCCACCTCGTCTCGGTCTCGCTGTCGCGCTCGTCCATCGAGAACAGCGTCTTCCCGCCGGCGACGAGCGTCGCCACGACGCGGTCCGACGTTGCCGTCCCGAGATCACGGACGTCGAGCCACCCCAGCTCGTTCTCCGTCGGCAGGCCCGTCGCATCGAGCTCCGGGATGATGAAGCGGATCCCGTCCGACGGCGCGCCGGTGCGCGCCGACTCGATCCAGCCCGCCTCGCCCTCCCACATGTAGACCGTCCCGCGATTCTCGACGGGAACGTACTGGCCGACGGCCGCGGCGATCTTCCGCGACTCGTGGGGATTGCGGACGAGGGTGCCGCTCTGCGTCGCCTGCTTCGTGCGGCTCAGGATCCTCGACGTGCGCTCGAACGTCTTCGAGACGCTCGTGACGGCGGGGCTGCCGCTGCCCAGCTCGAGCATCGTCGCGAGCGCCGGGTGGTCGTGGATCGCCTCGACATCCGCGAGACGAGCCTCGATCACTGCCGGGTCGAGCTCCATGTCGAGGTCCGGCGCGGCGGGATTGTCGCTGCCGCAAGCGCTCACGCCGACGATCGCGGCGGCGAGGAACAGCTTCCTGAATGCGTGCATCGGTGGTCTTCCTCTGGCCTGAGGGTAGTGATGCCGGCCGGCCATGGGAGCGGATGCGACAATGCCCCGCGCGCCCGGCGGCCGGATCGACGACAGGCCGACACCAGGGCATCGCGAGGCATGGAATCCTGCCTGCGACCGCTTCGGCAACCGGACGATCTCCCGATGCACCGGGAGACTCCTGGCTTTGCGACCCCACCTCGCGGCGGGTGTGCTCTTGTCGGCGTCCTGACAACGATCTGACACGCGGAAAAGCAACCGACCGATAGATTCGGGTGTCAGAAGGATCGACGAAGCGCGGGCTCGGCGGCGTCCCGCTCGCGCGCACCGCGTCCCATTTCCGGACGCCCGGGGCCGGGGCGGGAATCGGGGCGCGAGGTGCAAGTCGTTGCGACGTAACGAAGTCGCTGGTTCGTTGGCGCGGTACGAGACTTCCCTAGAGGTGCTCGACGCGTCCGGCATCCGTCCGGCCGGAGCGATTCGACACGGAGCTCGGCATCATGCAGGCCTTCGACATCACCCGACGTCAGGCGCAGCGGCCCCTCCGGCCGGCAGCGCAGCCCGACGTGATCGACGCCGAGCGGTTGCTCGTCGCGCGCGAGCTGCGCGGCCGCTTCCAGGTCGTCCGCTCGCTCGGCCGCGGCGGGATGGGGGCGGTCTTCCTCGCGCGCGACCTCGTGCTCCAGCGCGTCGTTGCCATCAAGGTGCTGCACGCGGACCTCATGGAGTGCGAGAGCGCGCGCGAGCGCTTCCGGCGCGAGGCGCGGATCGCGGCCCGCCTCGAGCACCCGGGCGTCGCGACGCTGCACAGCTTCGGCGAGGCGGGCGGAGTCCTGTACATGGTGATGCGCTTCGTCGAGGGAGAGTCGCTCGCGGATCGGCTGCGCCGCACCGGACGGATCGACGCGACCGAGACGCGGAGCCTCCTCGCCGACCTCGCCGCGACGCTCGCCTACGCGCACGCGCAGGGCGTCGTGCACCGCGACCTGAAGCCGGAGAACATCCTCATCGAGCGCGACACGGGCCGTCCGGTGCTGACGGACTTCGGGGTGAGCACGCTCCCCTGGTCGGAGAGCGAGCAGGTCGCGGCGCCGCGCGCCGGCGGGACGCCGCACTTCATGGCGCCGGAGCAGCTCGCCGGCGACGCCGAGACGGGGGGCGGCGCCGACGTCTACGCGCTCGGCGTGCTCGGCTACCTGATGCTCTCCGGCGTGCTCCCGTTCACGGGACGTACGGCGCAGGAGATCGCCGCGGGTCATCTCGCGGGGACCCCGGTGCCGCTCGGCCTGCTCGCGCCGCGAGCGCCGGCGGACCTGCTCGCGACGCTCTCGCGCTGCATGGCGAAGGATCCGCTCGCGCGGTGGCCGAGCGCCGGCGCGCTGGGCGACGCGCTGCTGCGGACCGAGCCGCCCTCGCTCCTCGACCGGGTCTGTGCCGTCGTCCGGCGGCTCGCCGGCCGCCGCGCCCGCCGCACGCGGCGCGACGGACGCCTGTCGCTCGTGTACTGAGCGAACCGAAGCTCCCGCCGGCGCGACCGCCGAGGTCACGGAGGACGAGCCTCGAAGCGCGGCCCGCCCCGCCCGCGGTCAGGCTCCGCTGCGCAGCAGGAGCGCGAGATACGTCAGGTAGATCGCGAAGAGGATCCCCCCCTCGGTCCGCCCGATCCGCATGTTCGTGCGCATCAGCGGGAAGAGCACGAGCGACGTGCCGAGCATCCACCACATGTCGCTCGAGAGCACCGCGGGCGAGATCGGCGTCGGCGTCACGACCGCCGTGACGCCGAGGATCCCGAGGATGTTGAAGATGTTCGACCCGATGCAGTTCGCGACCGCGACGTCGGTCTGGCGCCGCCACGCCGCGACGAGCGATGTCGCGAGCTCCGGTGCGCTCGTCCCGGCCGCGACCACGGTGAGGCCGATGACGCGCTCGCTCATCCCCGCCAGCCGCGCGAGCGTCGCCGCACCCTCCACGAGCGCGTGGCCGCCGCCGATGAGCAGGCCGACGCCGAGCAGCACGGCGCCGACGGAGACGATCATCTCGCGGCCGCGACGGGGGTGGAGCGTGCGCTGCTCCACCTCCTCGGTGTACTCCGCACGCTCGCGTGCCGTCACCTCGCGCCTGGCGAGCCGCACCACCCACGCCGTGAAGATCACGAGCGAGAGCAGGAAGAAGCCGCCCTCGGCGCGGTCGAGGAGATGGTCGCGCGCGAAGACGAGCGCGAGCACGCTCACCGCGAACATCACCGGCCACTCGAGCCGCACGACGCCGCTGCGGACGGGGAGCGGGAGGATGAGCGCGGTGACGCCGAGGACGACGGCGATGTTGAAGATGTTCGAGCCGACGACGTTGCCGACGGCGATGTCGGGCTGCTCGCGGACCGCGGCGATGACCGACACGACGAGCTCCGGGAGCGACGTGCCCATCGCGACGATGGTCAGCCCGATGACGGCGGGCGTGAGGCCGGCGATGCGCGCGATCGCCGTCGCCCCGCGCACGAGCGCCTCCCCCCCTCCGGTGAGGAGGGCGAGTCCGAGCACGACGTAGCCGAGGGCGATGGCGAGTTCCACGCGTCGAGGCGAGAAGGTGAATGGGGTCAGCCGGCGTCGATCATCGCGATGCGTCGGGCGTGGCGGCCCCCCTCGAACGGCGCGTCGATCCACGCCTCGACGATCTCGCGTGCCTCGCGCTCGCCGATGAGCCGCTCGCCGAGCGAGAGCACGTTGGCGTCGTTGTGGCGCCGCGAGAGGAGGGCCGACTCGAGGTTCCAGCAGAGCGCGCAGCGGACGCCGCGCACGCGGTTGGCGACGATCGCCTCGCCGTTGCCGGATCCGCCGAGCACGATGCCGCGCTCGAACTCTCCGCGGGACACGGCCTCGGCCACCGGCCGGACGAAGCGCGGGTAGTCCACGGGCTCCGTCGAGTCCGTGCCGAAGTCCACGACGTCGTGTCCGCGGGCCGCGAGCGCGGCGCGCAGCATCTCCTTGTAGCGATAGCCGGCGTGGTCCGATCCGATGGCGATGCGCATGGCTCCCGTCGGGGCGCGAAGACGCGCAAGATGGCCGCGCACGGCTCCCGCCGCCAGCGCGCCGCCGCGCGGGGATGGCGCTTTCCCGGGAGCGGCTGAAACAGGGGCGTCGAGGGCGCGTAGTTCCCGGTGGACCCGCACTCCCGGAGCTCCCCGTGAGAACCCTCGACACCCTCGCCGGCGCCGGCGCGCTGCTCGTCGCCGCGGCCGCCGCGCTTCCCGCGCAGAGCGGGCTCGATCTGACGATCGACCACTACGGCATCGCGATCGGCGACGTGCCGCGCGTGAACGGCATTCGCTTCAACTACCGCGACCGCAACCTCGAGGAGGTCAACGGCGCGAACATCACCGTCTGGTCCCCCCTCGAGTCGTCGGGCGTGGTGAACGGCCTCGCGATCGGCCTGCCGCTGACCGGCGCCGATCGCATCACCGGGATCGCGACCGGACTCTTCGGCGCCGGTGCGGACGAGAGCATCAGCGGGATCGGCGTCGCGCCGATCGGACTCGGCGCGGGCGACCGGCTGACCGGCATCATGATTGGCGGCGTCGGCGTCGGTGCCGGTGGACGGGCGGAGGGGATTCTCGTCGGCGGGATCGGCGCGGGGACGGGGGGCGGCATGCGCGGCCTCACCATTGCCGGCATCGGTGCCGGGTCGGGCGGCGACATCGTCGGGATCACGATCGCCGGGATCGGCGCCGGGGGTGGCGGCTCGGTGCGCGGATTCACCGTCGGCGGCATCGGGGTGGGCTCGGGGGGACGGGTGAGCGGGATCGCCGTGGGCGGCTTCGGCGTCGGTGCCGGCGGCGGGCTACGCGGGCTCAGCGTCGGCGGGATCGGCGTCGGCAGTGGCGAGGACGTCTGGGGGATGACGGTCGGCGGCGTCGGCGTCGGCAGCGGTGGCGACGTCACCGGGATCACGATCGGCGGCGTCGGGGTCGGCGCGGGCGGGGACGTCACGGGGATCACGGCGAGCCTCGTCGGCATCGGCAGCGGCGGACGCGTGTACGGGCTGACGGTGGCCGGGATCGGCGCCGGCGCAGGCACGGAGCTTCGCGGCGTGACGATCGCCGGGATCGGCGCCGGCTCGCCGCGGCTGCGCGGGGCGACGATCGCCGGGCTGCTCGCCGGCGGCGAGGATGTCGGCGGGCTCGTGATCGCCGGCGCGCAGGTGCGGATCGAGAACGACGGGATCCACCGCGCCGCCTCGGTGAGCGCGTCGAACTACATCAAGGGCGAGCAGCGCGGCTTGACGATCGGGCTGTTCAACTACGCCCGCGAGCTCCAGGGGCTGCAGATCGGCCTGATCAACGTCGCCGGGAACAAGCAGGGCTTCGGCCGCATCCTCCCGATCGCGAACTGGCACCGGGACTGACGGCGACGCCGAGGCGCGCGCGCCCCGCGCTCAGCTCGTCGGCGGCGTGAGGAGCTGGTTCGTCCGCAGGACGAGCACCGAGTAGCCGTCCTTCTCGAGGAGCGCCGTGAGCAGCCGCTCGGCGCTCTCCTCCGCGTGCCGGACGATCCCCGCCTGCTCGGCGGCGCCGACGATCTTCCGGCGGACCTCGCGGTGGATCCGGTCGCGGTCGCCGGGGCGGAAGGGGTTCCAGAGGCCCGCGCGCTCGTCGTACGTGCGGAGATCGACGATCTCCGCGGCGAGGATCTCCGCGGGCGGGATGACGATCGTGATGAGCTTCGCGCGCTCGTCGATGCGCACGTCCGTCCCGCGGTCGAGGTCGATCCCGGCCATCACGCGGCCGGTGACGACGACGATCGAGCGCTTCGTCGAGCCGAGCCAGGTGTCCTCGAAGATCACGACATCGCGCACCGGCATCTCCGTCGAGACGAGCTTGGCGACGCTGCGCACCTGCTCGACGACGAGGTCGTGCGAGACCGCCGTCTCGCGTGCGCCGACGAGCGCACCGAGCGTCGGCCGGAGCCGCGCGAGCCCGGCGATGGCCGCGACGAGCGCGGTGGCGACGAGCGCGATCCAGGCGAGGCGCCGCGCGAGCGGGCGCCGCTGCGGAGCGTGCGGCGCGGCCGTCTCGGTGCTCGTCCGCGCCGCGTCGGCGGGAGTGCGCTCGCTCTCGGTCATGGTCGCAAGGTAAGCGGAGCCACCCTGACGCACGACGTCGCGCGCGGGTCAGCGGCCGAAGAAGGGCCGAACAGGCGGGCTTCGAGAAACCGCCTCATGGTACCTCCGGCAAGTGCCGGTGACGCCGCCGTTTCTCGCTCGTCAAGATGCGGAAGACCCGAGCGGCGACGCGGCCGAGCGGCGCAGCATCCGAGCTGGAGCTCCCCGAGGCCGTCATGGACGCCAGAAGCTCCCACCAGCGACTCGACTTCGAGGCGGTCCTCCGACCCAGCAGATGGGCGCGGGGGATGCAGGTCGTCGGCGCGGTCCCGGACCACGTCGCGGCGCAGCTCGCGCTGCCCGGGGTCTGTCACAGCGTCTGGCTGCACGAGGGGACCGTCGTCCACATCTGCGAGCGCGCCAACGTCGCGCCGGCGGATTCGGAGTTCGTCCTCGAGTGGATGCCGGCCGCGGTGCTGCACCCGATGTTCTGCGGGATCGAGCGACGCGGCGACACGACGCGCGTCTCGCTCGTGGAGTACGTGCGCTCCGCACGACGCTACATCTTCCTCGGGCTCCGCGTGGCGCACTCGCGCGACGCCGAGGACGAGCTCTGGGTGAGCACGGGTTATCCGATGACCGAGGCGACGCTGCGGCGCTACCTGCGCAGCGGTCGGCTCGAGCCTGTACAGGGACGGAGGCTTGAGGGCGGAAAGACGCGCACCGCCAGGCGATCCGAGAGGGTCGCGACACAGATGCCGTGAACCGCGCGCCCGGCCAAGCATACTCCGTCGTCCGCCCCCGGTGCCGTACTCGCCGGGGGCGATTCCTTTCCCCCCCGCCGCCGGACGGCGATGCACGAGGGCCCGCCGCGTGACGCGGCGGGCCCTTCGTCGTGCCGGGGAGCGGCGCTCCGGGTCAGCTCTCCGATCGGTCTCCGGCGCTCACCGCGGCGCGGCGCACGCGGGCCATGATCCGGGCGAGGTCCGCCTCCGCCTGCGCGCGGGCTTCCGGGGTCCACTCGGCATGGCGGCTCGCGAGGCGGATCTGCGCCATCATCTCGTCGATCAGGGCGCGGAAGCCGGCCCGTGCCCGGCGCTCCTCGCCGGCATCGACCGAGCTCTCGGGGACGGGGGAGTGGGAGGATGGCGGCGTCTTCGTGGCCGTGGACGACATGGCGGGGCTCCGGATGGGTAACGAAGAGGCGAGGTGGGACCCACGATACCGGGGCGTACGACCGCGGTCCGTGGGCTGGCACCCATCAGACGGTGTGACCGGGGTCACGGTAACGCGCCGACGCGGCGAATCGCGCCCGCGTCACGCCCTCACGGTCCGTCCGGCCTCGGCGACTCGGGGTCCGGGGCGCTCTCGCCGAACGGTCTGACCGGCCGCGCCCGCTCGAGCAGGGCGCGCAGCTCGTCGTCGGACGCGTTCGCCCAGTACAGCGGGATCGGAGCGAGCCGTCGCTTCTCTCCCTCGCACTGAAAGGTCAGCCACCCGCCCTCGAGGGTGTGGCTGACGATCTTCTCGGGAAGCGTGTCCCACGCTTGCCAGGCGACGCCGCGCGCGTCGTGGAATTTTCGGAGCGGCATGCGGGCGCTCCGCTGCGAGAATGGGGCCGGGGCGGCGGCGAGGATGCGCCGTCTTCTCGTGCCGGGTCGAAGTGGAAGATCGCATCGGCGACGGCCGTCACCACGCAGCGCCCGCCGATGCGCGAAACCGCGCGCACGACTCGGGGCGCCGCGCCGCGAGGCGCCGCGCCGCGAGGCGCGCTCGACCGTCCGCTTCCGGGACGCCGCTTCCCAGCGTCGGACAGGGAGGCGCCGCCGGCGCCCTCGCCTGCTCGGCGAAGTGATTGCCGGCGAACGAGTTCGCTCCGCTCCGCCAGGGCACGCTTGTCGCCCTGTGCGCGCGCACCCTCCCGACACACCGCGGGCGCCGGCCCGCGCCTCTCCGCACTCCCTCGCCTTCGATGGACACCCTGCTCCAGGACGTCCGCTACGCGGCGCGCAAGCTCCTCCGCACGCCCGGCTTCACCTTCGTCGCCGTCGCCACGCTCGCGCTCGCGATCGGCTCGACGACGGCGGTCTTCAGCCTCGTCAACGGGATCCTGCTCGAGCCCCTCCCGTATCCGCAGCCGGAGCAGCTGGTGCGGATCGGCTCGACGCGCACGGGCGCGGACGCGAGCCCGGAGGGCGGCCTGACGTCGATGTCGCTCCTCGACTTCCGCGACTACCGCGAGGGGACCCGGAGCATCGCGCGGATGGCGGCGATCCAGAGCGGGACGCGCAACCTGTCCGGGGATGGCTCCGAGCCACTGCGTCTGCGCTCGGCGCGCGTGAGCGCGAGCTTCTTCGACATCTTCGCCCTCCCGATGCAGCTCGGCCGCGGCTTCGCGGCGACCGAGGAGGTGGATGGCGCGGGGCGCGTCGTCGTGCTCTCCGACGGGCTGTGGCGGTCGCGCTTCGGCGCCGATCCGCGCATCGTCGGGAGGGCGGTCACGCTCGATGGCGAGCCGTACACCGTCGTCGGCGTCGCTCCCCGCGATTTCGGGTACCCGAACGAGCGCGACATCTGGACGCCGCTCGCGCCGCAGCCGTTCGAGGAGGATCCGGACAACCGGGGCGCGCACTACCTCTCGGGGATCGGGCGCCTGACGCCCGGCGCCACGGCGGCGGCGGCGAAGCGCGAGCTCGAGACGATCGCCGCGCGGCTGATGGAGCAGTACCCCGAGACGAACACGAACTTCGGCGCCGCCGCCGAGCCGCTGCGCGAGCAGATGGTCGGCGACGTGCGTCCGGCGCTCTACGCGATGTTCGGCGCCGTCGGCTTCGTGCTCCTCATCGCCTGCGCGAACGTCGCCAACCTCCTCCTCGTCCGCGCCGCGTCGCGCGAGACGGAGCTCGCCGTGCGCACGGCGCTCGGCGCGGCGCGCGGCCGGCTCGTCAGGCAGCTCGTCACGGAGAGCCTCCTCCTCTCGCTCGCCGGCGCGGTCGTCGGCTCGGCGATCGCGCTCTGGATCGTCGACGCCGTCGTCGCGTTCGGGCCGCAGGGGCTGCCGCGGCTGGGCGAGGTGTCGGTGGACGCGCGCGCGCTCGGCTTCACGGCGCTCGTCGCCGTCGTCACCGGGCTCGTCTTCGGGCTCGTCCCCGCGCTGCACGCCGCGCGCTCCGAGACCGGGCAGATGCTCCGCGAGAGCGGGCGCGGCACGAGCCACCGCGCGGCGACGAACCGGACGCGCAGCGTCCTCGTCGTCACGGAGTTCGCGCTCGCCGTCGTCCTCCTCGTCGGGGCGGGGCTGCTCATCCGGAGCTTCGTCCGTCTCACGCAGGTGGACCCGGGCTACGACGTCGAGCACGTCGTCAGCTTCACCGTCTCGCTGCCGGGCGGGCAGTATCCGTACGACCGGCAGCAGCGCGCCTTCGCCGACGACGTGCTCGAGCGGATGCGCCGCCTGCCCGGCGTGCAGACCGCGGCGATCGCCTTCGGCCGGCCGCTCGAGCGCTCGACCTTCCGCACGATCTTCGACGTCGACGGACGTCCCCCCAATCCGCCCGAGCGGCGCACGCCGGTGGACGTGCGCACGACGACGCCGGACTTCTTCCGCACGCTCGGCATCCCGCTCGTCCGCGGCCGCGTGTACACGCCCGACGACCGCAACGGGCGGCAGCACGTCGTCGTCGTCAACCAGGAGTTCGTGCGGCGCTACTTCCCGAACGAGGATCCGATCGGCTTGCGGATCACGCTCGGCTGGGGGCGCGACACCGCCGAGACCGGGACGTCGCTCGTGGTCGGGGGGGAGATCATCGGCGTCGTCGCCGACATCCGGCAGTACGGGCTCGACAGCGAGCCGTATCCGACGACGTACCTCCCGTATCACCAGCATCCGCTCGACGAGGTGAGCGTGCTCGTCCGGTCGGCGGCGGAGCCCGAGGTGGTGCAGACGGCGGCGCGCGCGCAGATGCGCTCGCTCGACGCCAACCTCCCGCTGTACGAGATGACGACGATGGAGCAGGCGCTCGCCGACTCGGTCGCGCAGCCGCGCTTCTACATGCTGCTGCTCGGCGGCTTCGCGGGAGTCGCGCTCCTGCTCGCGGCGCTCGGCATCTACGGCGTCATCTCCTACACGGTGAGCCAGCGGACGCGCGAGCTCGGCATCCGGATCGCGCTCGGCGCGACCCGGCAGAAGGTCGTCTCGCTCGTGCTGACGCGCGGACTCGTGCTGACGGTGGTGGGCGTCGCCGTCGGGCTCGTCGCGGCCTTCTGGATGACGCGGGTCCTCGCGAGCCTCCTCTTCGGGGTGGATGCGCTCGATCCGGTGACGTACGCCGGGGTGGCGATCGTCCTCGTCGGGATCGCCGCGCTCGCGTCGTGGATCCCGGCGCGCCGGGCAGCCAGGGTGGACCCGGTGATCGCGATGCGCGCCGAGTAGGGCGAACGCGCCGCCTCCGGCGTCGGGATGTCGCCCGGCGCCGGGCGCCCGACGTCAAACCTTTCCGGGCCCGCGACGGTCTAATTCAGCACGATGCCGCCGACCGAGCTGCTGGCCGATGCCCTGGGACCCGACTTCACGGTCGAGCGCGAGCTGACCGGGGGCGGGATGTCGCGCGTCTTCGTGGCCTACGACGCGCGGCTCGATCGGCGCGTGGTCGTGAAGCTGCTGCGACAGGAGCTCGCCGCCTCGGTCAGCGTGGACCGGTTCCGCCGCGAGATCCTCCTCTCCGCGGGGCTGCAGCACCCGAACATCGTCCCGGTCCTCAGCGCCGGCGAGGTGGAGGGGCACCCGTTCCTCGTGATGCCGTACGTCGCCGGCGAGTCGCTCCGCGCGCGCATCGCCGAGGGGCCGCTGCGCGTGCCGGACGTCGTGCGCATCCTCCGCGACGTCGCGCGCGCGCTCGCCTACGCGCACGGCCGCGGCGTCGTCCACCGCGACATCAAGCCGGACAACATCCTCCTCTCCTCGGGCGCCGCCGTCGTCGCCGACTTCGGCGTCGCGAAGGCGCTGCAGTCGGCGCTGCGCGGGACGAGCGGGCCGCAGCCGCGCACGATCACCGCGGCGGGGACCGCGCTCGGCACGCCGGACTACATGGCGCCCGAGCAGATCGCCGTCGATCCGGCGATGGACCATCGCGCCGACCTCTACGCCTTCGGCGCCACGGCGTACGAGATGATCACCGGCGTGACGCCGTTCCACTCGCGCACGCCGCAGGCGCTGTTCGCCGCGCACCTCTCGGAGACCCCGCGCGCGATCGCCGCATGCCGGCCGGGCGTGCCGCTCGCGCTGTGCGCGCTCGTCGAGCGGTGCCTCGAGAAGGACCCGGCGGCGCGCCCGCAGAGCGCCGCGGAGATCCTCGAGGCGCTCGACGATCCGGCGGTGATCAGCGGCGCCTTCGCGACGCCGAACGACGCGGCGGCCGAGTCCGCGGCACGTCGCGGGAGCCGGCGCCGCCGCCTCGCCGTCGCCGCCGCGCTCCTCCTCGTCGCCGGGCTCGGCGCGGGGGGCGTCTACGC
The DNA here is from genome assembly GCA_036375115.1 of Gemmatimonadaceae bacterium. Classification (GTDB taxonomy): domain Bacteria; phylum Gemmatimonadota; class Gemmatimonadetes; order Gemmatimonadales; family Gemmatimonadaceae; genus DASUSM01. Next base: position 17,901 of record DASUSM010000072.1, read on the forward strand.
CGCGCGGGACGACGCGCCGGCGCCGGCCGCCGCGGCGGCGGCGTCGCCGCTCCCGGCGGTGGCGGTGCTGCCGCTCGTCTATCTCGGCGTGGACTCGTCGAGCTACCTCGCCGAGTCGTTCACGAGCGAGCTGACGAGTGCGCTCGGCGGCGTGCGCGAGCTGCGCGTCGCCTCGCGGAGCGCGGCGACGGCGCTCCAGCAGCGCCTCTCGCGGGGCGAGGGGATCGGCGACGCGGTCGCGATGTTCCTCGAGGGCGTCGTCGAGCGCGAGGGCGACCGGGTGCGCGTGGACGCGCGGCTCGTCGATGCCCGCGACGGCTTCATGCTCTGGGCGGACAGCTACGAGGGGCGGGCGAACGAGATCTTCGCGCTGCGCGCCGAGCTCGGCGCGGCAGTCGCGGAGGTCGTTCGCGAGCGCGCCGCCCCGCGACCGGACTCGAGCGTCGCCGCCGCGCCTCGCTGAGCCTCGACGCGCCGGCCGCACGAGTGTGGCGCCGGACCACTCCCGGATTCGATCCCCTCGCGCCCCTCGCGGCGTGGCGCTTGCGCGCCCTGTCTCCGTCCGCGCCGCCGGCGCCGGCCGGCGGCGCACCAACGGTCGAGGTCGCGAACCGACGGAGGGAGCGATGCCACAGGGCGACAAGTCGTCGTACACCGACAAGCAGAAGCGCCAGGCGGAGCACATCGAGGAGAGCTACGAGGAGCGCGGCGTCTCCGAGGAGGAGGCCGAGCGCCGCGCCTGGGCGACGGTGAACAAGCAGACGGGCGGCGGGAAGAAGTCGGGCTCGGGGCGGGGACAGGAGGAGTCGCACGAGTCCTCGCGCAAGGGCGGTCGCAAGGGCGGCCGCAGCTAGCCGCCGTCGGCGTCGCGTGAGGGTGGCTCGATGCACGCGCGCTATCGGGATCGCGGCGAGGCCGGGCGGCGGCTCGCGGAGCATCTCGAGCATTACGCCGATCGCGGCGACGTGCTCGTCCTCGCCCTCCCGCGCGGCGGCGTTCCCGTCGCCTACGAGGTCGCGCGCGCGCTCGCCGCACCGCTCGACGTCTTCGTCGTACGGAAGCTCGGGCTGCCGATGCACCCCGAGCTCGCGATGGGCGCGATCGCCTCGGGCGGGATCCGGGTGCTCGACCGGGAGATCGTCCGGCGCTTCGGCGTGACCGAGGCGCAGCTCGCGGCGGTGACGGCCGCGGAGGAGCGCGAGCTCGCGCGCCGCGAGCGCCAGTACCGCGACGACCGCCCCTTTCCCGACGTGCGCGGCCGGACCGTTCTGCTCGTGGACGATGGGCTCGCCACCGGCGCGAGCATGTCCGCCGCGGCGGCGGCGATCCGCACGCGCGAGCCGGGGCGCGTCGTCGTCGCCGTGCCGGTCGCCGCCGCCGAGACGTGCGAGGCGTTCCGCGCGGTGGTGGACGACGTCGTCTGCGCGGCGACGCCCGAGCCCTTTCACGCGGTGGGGCTCTGGTACGCGGACTTCTCGCAGACGAGCGACGAGGAGGTGCACGACCTCCTCGCGCGTGCGGCGGCGGAGATGCGCGAGCGCGCGGCGCACCGCTGACCCGTCGCGACCAGCGGCGCGACGGGCGACGCGGCGGCGGAGATCTACCGGCCGACCGCGGCTGCCTCGATCTGCGGGCGCCCGAACGACCACTCGTGGCCGTCGATCAGGTACCGCGACAGCTCGAGGCGCCCGCCGCGGAAGCGGCCGACGAGGTGCGGCGGCGCGGTGCAGAGCGCGTTCGGTGGGCAGGGGAACTCGGCGACGAAGCCCTCGTCGCCCGAGATCGCGTACGCGATGGGAACGACCGAGCTGTACACGAGCCCGTCGATCACCTCGACATGCGAGACGTCGCCGGTCTCGTCGTCCGAAAGCTCGATGACGACGCTGACGACGACGCGCTCCTGCGGTCCGGCCGCGAGCGCGGCGGGGAGCGCATTTCCGTCCACGGTCTCGAGGACGTACGTCCCCGCGACGTCGTCCGGCGCGAGCGGATCGTCGCAGCCGGCGACGAGAACGAGCGAGGCCGCGAGCGGCGCGGCGAGTCGAAGGAGTGACGGCACGGGTCGGCGGGGAGCGTCGGCTGAGGAATGTGGCGGGCTCGGCACACGATAACCACCTGCCGCGACGCCCGCGCGTCACCGGTGGCGCGGCGGACGGTGGCGCCCCGATTCGTGGCGAGCCAAGATAGGACGGCCGGTCGTCTCCCGTGCCGTCACTCGAGCCCCTCCTACCGATGGCTGCCGCCCGCTCCCGCCCGCTCGCCGCGCGACCGATCGCGCTCCTCATCGCGATCGCCGCCGCCCTTCTTTCCGTCTCTCCCCTCGGCGCGCAACGGACGGAGAAGCCGCCGCTCCACGCCCGGCACTGGATCGCGATCACGGGGAAGCCGCTCGCCGCGACGGCGGGTGCGATGATCTTCGAGCGCGGCGGGAACGCCGTGGATGCGGCGTGCGCGATGCTCGCCGCCGCCGCCACGATGTGGGACGTCCTCTCCTGGGGTGGCGAGACGCAGGCGCTCATCTACGACCCGCGCGCGAGGAAGGTCGTCGGGATCAACGCCCTCGGCGTCGCGCCGAGCGGGGCGACCGCGGAGTTCTACCGCGCGCGTGGGATGCGGCATCCCCCCGAGGAGGGGCCGCTCGCGGCGGTGACGCCGGGGACGCCCGGCGGACTGATGACGATGCTCGCGCGCTACGGCACGATGTCGCTCGAGCAGGTGCTCGCGCCGGCGATCCGCATGGCGGACGGCTATCCGATCGAGGCGCAGACCGCGAACTCGATCGAGCGGGACAAGGCGTCGCTCCAGCAGTGGCCGTATTCGCGCGCCGTGATGCTCCCCCACCGCGGCGCGGCGCGCGAGGCGCCGGAGCCGGGCGAGATCTTCGCGCAGCCGGACCTCGCCGCGACGCTCCGCAAGCTCGTCGAGGCGGAGCGCGCTGCGCGGCGGGAGGGAAAGAGCAGGGAAGCGGCGATCATGGCGGCCTACGACCGCTTCTACCGGGGCGACATCGCGCAGGAGATCGTGCGCAGCGTGCGCGAGCAGGGCGGGCTCTTCACGATGGACGACCTCGCGCGCTGGGAGGTGAAGATCGAGGAGCCGGTGAGCACGACGTACAAGGGGATCACCGTCTACAAGCTTCCCTTCTGGCAGCAGGGGCCGGCGATGCTCCAGGCGCTCTCGATCCTCGAGAACGTCCCGGACCTGAAGGGGATGGGCTACAACTCGCCGCGCTACGTGCACGCGGTCTACCAGGCGATGAGCCTCGCCTTCGCCGACCGCGACTTCTACTACGGCGACCCCTACTTCCCGCCCGAGGAGCCGACGCGAGGGCTCCTCTCGAAGGCGTACGCGAAGGCGCGCTACGCGCAGATCGACTGGGCGCGGAACGATCCCGATGTGAAGCCGGGGGATCCGTATCCGTATCAGGGGGGGACGAATCCCTACCGCGAGCTGCTCGCCGCGTGGACCGTCGTTCCGGCGGCGGCGGACCAGCCGCGGAGCGGGCAGCAGGACCGGCTTCCGGCGCAGGGAGCGCCGGTCCCCTCCGCGCGCCCCGACTCGGGCGCGCCGCCGCGGGACGACGCGGGCGCGTCGGATGCCGACGCGGCCTTCCGCGAGGCGTTCACGCGGGGCACGACGACGATCCAGGCGGCGGACACCGCGGGGTGGGTCGTCTCGATCACGCCGAGCGGCGGGTGGGTGCCGGCGGTGATCGCCGGGCGCACGGGAGTCGGCCTGAGCCAGCGAGCCCAGAGCTTCGTGACGGATGCGGCGGAGAACCCGTTCAACGTCATCGAGCCGGGGAAGCGGCCGCGCGTCACGCTCACGCCGACGATCGCGACGAAGGACGGGCTGCCCTGGCTCTCCTTCGCCGTGCAGGGGGGCGACACGCAGGACCAGAACCTCCTGCAGTTCTTCCTGAACGTCGTCGAGTTCGGGATGACGCCGCAGCAGGCGGCGGAGGCGCCGAACATCAACAGCTACCAGATGCGCTCGAGCTTCGGCGCCCACGAGGCGCGACCGGGACGCATCGTCGTCGCGTCGTCGATGCCGGACAGCGTGCAGTCGGCGCTACGGTCGATGGGGTACACGATCGAGATGGAGCGCCGCACGTCGGGACCGATCAACGCGATCTGGTTCGACCGGAAGCACGGGACGATGTGGGGGGCCTCGAGCAACCACGGAGAGGACTACGGGATCGCGTGGTGAGGGGCGGGCGCTGGGCCCTGCCCTCGGCGGGACGGTCGGGATCGCGTCACGGGGGAGGCATCTCTTCGGGGATGGCTCCCCCCGTTTGCTGTTCGCTTCACGCGGAGGCGCGGAGACGCGGAGAACGGCCGCTCGGGCCGGCATCGATGCAAAACGGAATCGGATGCATCCGATGGATCGGATGCATCCGATCTCTCCTGCATACGACTCGGACGGTGCGCGCCGGCGCGTCGTCGCGACGGGGCCAACTAATGTTGGGGGTTGCGCCTGGACGGACTCGTGCGCCAGCGCGAGGCGGCGTGAGCGCCGAGCGGTTCCCCCGTAATTTTCAGGGCTCGTCGTGCGATGGACTCGACCCGCGCACGGCGCCTTGCTCCGCGGATCTCCGCGCCTCCGCGTGAAACACACAGCACAAGGTGGAGTCGTCCCGCGCAGGAGCGCCGAGCGACGCCCCGCCGAGCGCCGAGCGCCGAATGTCGAGCGCCAGGCCCCTCGCGCTCCTGCGCCCCCGGCGCTACGTTCGCCTCGTCCCCCGACCACGGACGCCCCGATGACCCAGCCCGAGCGGGGCGAGATCACTCGCCTCCTGGTCGCCTGGGGCGAGGGCGACGAGACCGCGATGGAGCGGCTCATGCCGCTCGTCTACGACGAGCTGCACGCCATCGCCGGCCGCTACATGCGCGACGAGCACGCCGCGGCGACCCTCCAGACCACCGCGCTCGTCCACGAGGCGTACCTGCGCCTCGTCGGGAGCGACGTGCGCTGGGAGGGGCGGCGCCACTTCCTCGCGCTCGCCGCGCGCACGATGCGCCGCGTCCTCGTGGACCACGCGCGGGAGCGGCGCCGGGCGCGGCGCGGCGGCGGCGCACTCGACGTCGTCACCCTCGAGGATCCCGCCGCCGACCCCGGCTCCGACCCGATCGACGTCATCGCCATCGACACCGCGCTCGAACATCTCGCCGCGATGGACGAGCGGAAGGCGCGCGCCGTCGAGCTGCACTACTTCGCCGGGCTCGACTACGACGAGGTCGCGCACGCCCTCGGCATCTCCCCCGCCACCGTCCACCGCGACCTGCGCTTCGCGAAGAGCTGGATGTACGACCACCTGCGACAGGAGTGAGCCCCCATGGACCCGCGTCGCCTCGGCAGGATCCAGTCGGTCTTCGACGCCGCCGTCGAGCGGCCGGCGCCGGAGCGCCCCGCATTCGTCGACCGCGAGTGCGCGGGAGACGCCGAGCTGCGCGAGCAGGTCATGCGCCTGCTCTCGGCGGCCGAGTCCACCGGTGGCGCGGCGTTCATCGACGTCGCCGTCCGGCGCGCGACGACGGAGTTCACCGAGCCCGCGTCGCGCGCCGGGCTCACCCTCGGCCCCTGGCGGCTGCTGCGCGAGCTCGGGCACGGCGGGATGGGGACCGTCTGGCTCGCCGAGCGCGCCGACGGCGCGTACGACGCGCGTGTCGCCATCAAGCTCGTGCGCGGCGGCTTCGCCAGCCCCGAGCTCGAGCGCCGCTTCCGCGCCGAGCGCCAGATCCTCGCCGACCTCCACCACCCGAACATCGCCGCGCTCCTCGGCGGCGGCGATGCGCCCGACGGGACGCCCTACCTCGTCATGGAATGCATCGAGGGGGAGCCGATCACCGAGTGGGCGGACCGCCGGCGGCTCGGACTCGCCGCGCGGCTGCGGCTCTTCCGCGCCGTCTGCGACGCCGTCGGACACGCGCACCGCTCCCTCGTCGTCCACCGCGACATCAAGCCGTCGAACATCCTCGTCGGCGAGGACGGGGTGCCGAAGCTCGTGGACTTCGGCATCGCCAAGCCGCTCGGACCGGAGGCGTCGCCCGACACGACCGCGCTCGTCAGGCGGATGACGCCGGCCTATGCGAGCCCCGAGCAGCTCCTCGGCGAGCGCATCAACGTCGCCACCGACGTCTGGTCGCTCGGCGTCCTGCTCTACGAGCTCCTCACGGGGGTGCAGCCGTTCGCCGCCGAGGGGATGACGACGGAGGAGGTCCGCCGTCGCATCCTCGAGCACGAGCCCGTGCCGCCGAGCGAGGCGCTCCGCCGTTCCGGCGGCCGGACGGGCCTCGCGCCGCGCGAGCTGGCGGGCGATCTCGACACCATCGTGCAGATGGCGCTGCGGAAAGAGCCGGCGGCGCGCTACGCGAGCGTCGAGCAGCTCGCCGAGGACGTGCGACGGCACCTCGCCGGCGCCCCGGTCTCCGCGCGTCCGGCGACGCTCGGCTACCGGATGCGGAAGTTCGCGAAGCGCAACGCGCCGGCCGTCGCCGCCGCATCGGCGCTCTTCCTCGCCCTCGCCGGCGGACTCGGCGCCACCCTCTGGCAGGCACGGCGCGCCGAAGCGGCGCAGCGGCGCGCGGAGGCGGCGCTCGCCCAGTCCGTCGAGGTCAAGGACTTCCTCACCTCGCTCTTCCGCGCGAGCGATCCGCGCGAGTCTCGCGGTGCCGACGTCACCGCGCGCGAGCTCCTCGAGCGCGGCGTGCAGCGCGTGGACGAGCTGGCGGCGCAGCCCGCGCTCCAGGCGGAGCTCCTCGCCCTGCTCGGCTCGGTGCAGATGCAGCTCGGCGAGTACCGCAGCGCCGCCGACCTGTACGCGAGGAACGAGACGATCCGCCGCGCCCGACTCGGCACCGACGACGACTCGCTCGTCGTGCAATCGATCAACATGCGCGGCCGTGCCCTCAACATGCTCGGGATCCAGGACTCGGCCGTGATGGCCTTCGAGGAGGCGAGCACGCTCGGCCGCCGGCTGCTCGGCGAGGAGGACGGCACCGTGCGGGCGGCGGCGAACAACCTGGCCATCTCCTACTCGCGGCTGGGGCGAGCCGCGGAGGCCGAGTCGATCTACCGGTGGCTGATCCCCATCGACCGGCGCGTGCTCGGCCCGGACCACATCGACCGCTCCTACGTCCTCAACAACCTCGGCGTCCAGCTCGCGAACGAGGGGCGCTTCACGGAGGCGGAGCCGTTCCTCCGCGAGTCGCTGCGACTCCGGCTGCACGGCGACAGCGCGGACCACCCGGCGACCGCGATGGCGATCGACAACCTCGGGATGATGCTGCGCGAGGCCGGCCGGTACGACGATGCGGAGCCGGTGATCCGCCGCGGCCTCGCGATGCGCGAGCGCGTGCTCGGCAGCGAGCACCGCATGACGGGGGAGTCGTACTTCTCGCTCGGAACGATGCTCGCGCAGCGCGGGCGCGATGATGGAGACTACGCCGAGGCGGACTCCGTCCTGCGGCGCGGACTCGCCGTCTACCGTTCGGCGCTCGGCCCGGACCACCCGGCCGTCGCCTACATCCTGCATTCGCTCGGCATCCTCGCCGATCGGCGCGGCGACCCGGCGGAGTCCGAGCGATGGTACAGGGAGGCGCTCGTCATCCGCCGCGCCGCGGCCCGCGACGCGCCGCGCGTGACGGTGCTCACGCTGGCCGCGCTCGGATCGGTGCTCAGCCGGCGGGGCGCGGCGGACGCGGACACGGTGCTGCGCGAGGCGGTCGCGCTGGCGCGCGAGCGCGTGGGCGCTGCCGACCACGCGCGCAGCCGCGCGACGGTCGAGCTCGCGCTCCACCTCGCGCGCCGCGGCGACGCGGCCGCGGCGGCGCCGCTCTACGCCGACGGGATGACCGCGCTCGCCGCCCGCATCGGTGCGACTCACCCGGACGTGCTGCTCGCCTGCGACACGGGCCGCGCGCTGGAGCTCGCGGCCGCGGTCTGCGACGCCTGACCCTCGACGCGACGGGGTTCTCCGCGCAATCCGGGTTCCCCAAACCGCTCGAGGATCCCGAAGGCGTTCGCCGAGCGCCGAGTGCCGAGCGCCGAGCCCCGGTTGCCGTTCGCCGAGCGCCGAGCCCCCCATGAGGGCCGATCGCCCATTCCGTCGCCCTCCTGATCGGTGGGCCGCACCGCGCGGCCCCGAGCTCCGACCCCGATCAGGAGGCGACTCATGCTCTCACCCCCCGCGCGCACCGTCGCGTTCCGCGCCCTCGGCG
>DASUSM010000073.1:0-3062 GCA_036375115.1 Gemmatimonadaceae bacterium
CGGTGTGCCCGAAGGCGTGAGGCGACATCAGCGTGCCGGCGGAGTTGCGCCCCGTCGGCTTCTCCCATCCGATGGCCCGGTTGGAGAGCGCGGAGTCCTGGAGCGCGGTGAAGCGCTCGATCGTCTCCCTGCTCGCGAGGCGTACGCCGCCGAGCGCCCCGCCGGCCAGGTACGCCTGCGCGAAGCGGGCGAGGTCGCGACCGGTGCTGAAGAGTCCGGCGTGGGCCGAGACGCCGCCGAGCGCGAAGGCGTTCTCGTCGTGCACCTCGCCGTGCGGCTGCCGCTGCCGCCACGGGTCGAACTCCGTCGGCGCGATCCGGGCGCGGAGCGACGGGTCGGGACGGTACCCCGTGCTCGTCATGCCGAGCGGCCCGAAGACGCGCTCGCGCACGAACGCGTCGAGCGTCGTCCCGGCGACGCGCTCGACGAGCTTTCCCGCGATGATGATCCCGAGATCGCTGTAGACGGTCCGGGCGCCCGGGACCGTGTCGAGCGGCGTCGCGAGGGCGAGCGCGACGGCCCCGTCGGGGCCCTCGGCCTCCTTGTACAGCGGGCGCCAGGCGGGAAGCCCGGAGCTGTGGGTGAGGAGGTGCCGGACCGTGACGCGCTCCTTCCCGTCGCCAGTCCACTCCGGGAGGTAGCGCTGCACCGGCGCGTCGAGGTCGATCGCGCCCTCGTCCACCAGCTGCATCATCGCCGAGGTGAGGGCGACGACCTTCGTGAGCGACGCGAGGTCCCAGATCGTGTGCTCGTCGGGCCGCACGGGGATCTCGCGGTCCAGCACCCCGGCGCCGTACGTCGCGAGGATCCCCTCGCTCGTGCCGATCACGGCGACCGCGCCGGGGAATGCGCTGTCGGCGACGGCGCGGTCGAGCACGGAGCGGACCGTGTCGCGGAGTCGGGCGATGTCGTCCATGCGGGCGCTCGGCGGGAGCGGCTCGTCGGCCGTCACGACGATGACGGCGGCGGGGGCGGGTCGCGCGGGAGGCGGCGCGACGCAGGCCGCCGCGGCGCAGAGGGCGAGCGGCGCGAGGAGGCGGGCCCGGTGCGGCACCGCGGCGGCGCGAGCGCCCGGAAGACGATCGCTCATCGAGCCACCTCCGTGGCCGCGGGACGCGTCATGCCGTCGCCGCGCGAGAAGAATCCGGGGAGCGAGATCGGAGCGCGGCCGACGATGGCCGCGTGTCCGAGGAGGGCGCGAGCCGCCGCCCGCTCGAGCGCCTCGCCGCGCCCGTAGGCGACGACGTACGCCGGGACGCCGGCGAACTGGCGGATGACGTACGGGTTCGAGAAGGCGACGACGACGACCGGCCGGCCGGCCGCGGCGAGCGAATCGACCCAGGCGGCGACGTGCGGCGCGATCGCGAAGCGTCCCTCGCCCTCGATCGTGCGCACGTGCGTCGTGACGACGATGCGGCCGTCGCCGGCGGCGATCGAGTCGAGCTGCGCCCGCGACACGCGCGGGTCGATGCGCGTGACGCGCGCATCGGGGCGCGCGGCGCGGACGGTCGCGGCGAAGGCGCGGCCGGCGAGCAGGTCGAGCTCCGGCGCGTAGCTGACGATCGAGACCTGCTCGCGCGGCGGCAGCGGCACCTGGCCGTCGTCGCGCAGCAGGGTGATCGCGCGTGCCGCGATCGAGTCCGCGACGGCCTGGTGCTCGGGAGAGGCGACCGTCCCGCGGATCGCCGGAAGCGAGACGAGCGGCGCGTCGGCGATCCCGAGGCGCGCCTTCAGCTCGAGGATGCGGCGCGCCGAGCGGTCGATCCGCGCCGTGTCGATGAGCCCCTCCCCGACGGCGGCGACGACGGCGTCGATCGCCCGCGCGATGTCGTTCGGCTTGAGGAGGATGTCCGCGCCGGCGAGCACCGAGAGGACGGCGCTGCGCTCGACCGTGTATCCCTGTCCCACCCCTTCCATCGAGAGCGCGTCGGTCACCGTCACGCCGCGGAAGCCGAGCGAGTCGCGCAGCAGTCCGTCCACGATCGCCGGGGCGAGCGTCGCCGGCGTGTTCGTCGCATCGATCGCGGGGAGCGCGATGTGCGCCGTCATGACGCCGAGCGCCCCGGCCCCGATCGCCGCGCGGAAGGGGACGAGCTCCACGGAGTCGAGCTGCGCGGGATCGGAGGACACCACCGGCAGGGCGAGGTGCGAGTCGGTGTCGGTGTCGCCGTGCCCGGGGAAGTGCTTCGCCGTCGCCGCGACGCCGTGCTCCTGGAGCCCGCGCACGAACGCCGCCGTCAGGCGCGCGACGGCGTGCGGGTCCTCGCCGAAGGAGCGCGTGTTGATGACGGGGTTCGCCGGGTTGTTGTTGACGTCCGCGACGGGCGCGAAGGCCATGTGGATGCCGACGGCGCGCGACTCGCGCGCGGTGACGCGCCCGGCCTCGTAGGCGAGATGCTCGTCGCCGGCGGCGCCGATCGCCATATTGCTCGGCAGGACGGTCGCGCTCCCCGCCGTCATCAGCGACGGGGCGAAGACGCCGCCCTCGAGGCGCCCGAGGCCGGGCTCGACATCCGACGCGACGAGCAGGGGGACGGGAGCGAGACGCTGGAGCGCGTTGACCTTCGCGGCCACCTCGACGGGAGAGCCGAGGGACATGACGACGCCGCCGACGCGCTGCTCGACGACCCAACGGCGGGCTTCGGCGAAGGCGGGCGAGTCCTCGTGCTCGTAGTCGCCGAGGACCCAGACCATCAGCATCTGGCCGACGCGGCCGCGGAGATCGAGGCCGGCGAGGGTGCTGTCCACCCACCGGCGCTGGCGGGCGGAGAGGGGCGCGTCGGCGTCGAGGCGCGGCGCGGCCTGATGGGCGGTGGCGACGGCGCCTCCCGCGGCCGCGGAGGTGGCGTCGATCACACCGGCCGGGTCGCGCGGGCGCGAGGATGACGGGGCGGCGGCACAGCCGGCGGCCGCGAGGAACGCGAGGACAGGGACGGCGGAACGGAGTGACACCATCACGGGAGCGACATGCATCGGGTGAATCGGGAGGATCGAGTGGGTCGGCTGGATGCCGAGCGGCGAGCGGCGCGCACGGCGCGCGATCATCGGACCGCGCGCCGCAC
>DASUSM010000074.1:0-2711 GCA_036375115.1 Gemmatimonadaceae bacterium
CGCGGCTGCACGCCGACGGCGTGCTCGGCTTCCTCGACCTCCCGGGCGACGCTGCGCTTCTCGCGCAGAGCACGCACTTCGCCGAGCGCGTACGGGGCCGCTTCGACGACGTCGTCGTCCTCGGGATCGGCGGCTCCGCGCTGGGCCCGATCGCGCTGCGCACCGCGCTCCTCCCGCCGGGGTGGAACGCCCTCCCGGCGGAGCGCCGCGCGGGGATGCCGCGGCTCCACGTGCTCGACAACGTGGACCCGCGGACGATCGGCGCGCTCCTCGACTCCCTCGTCCTCGCCCGCTCGCTCTTCGTCGTCATCTCGAAGTCGGGAGGGACGGCCGAGACGATGGCGCAGTATCTCGTCGTGCGCGGGCGCCTGGACGCGGCGCTCGGCGACCGCGCGGCGGAGCACCTCGTGCTCGTCACCGACCCCGCGAAGGGGGCGCTGCGCGCCCTCGCCGCGTCCGAGGGGATCGCTGCGGTGGACATCCCGCCGAACGTCGGCGGGCGGTTCAGCGTGCTCTCCCCGGTCGGGCTGCTCCCCGCGGCGCTCGTCGGGATCGACGTCGCGGGACTGCTCCGCGGCGCGGGGGCGATGGCGGCCCGGTGCCGCGGCGCGGCGCTCGCGGGCAATCCGGCCGGGGTGTTCGCGACGCTCCAGTGGCTCGCCGACACGCGGGCGGGGAAGCCGATCCAGGTGCTGATGCCCTACTCGGACGCGCTCCGCGACTTCGCCGCCTGGTTCGTCCAGCTCTGGGCGGAGAGCCTCGGCAAGGTGCGGCCCGGGGGGCAGTCCGTGGGGCCGACCCCGCTCGCGGCGCTCGGCGCGACCGACCAGCACAGCCAGGTCCAACTCTTCATGGAGGGGCCGGCGGACAAGACGGTGACCTTCCTCGCCGTCGCCTCCCCGGAGAGCGACGTCGAAATCCCGGCGCTGCACGCCGACGTCCCCGAGCTCGCCTACCTCGGCGGGCACTCGCTCGGCGAGCTGCTCGACATCGAGCGCCGCGCGACGGCGGGGGCGCTCGCCCGGCGCGGGCGGCCGAACATGACGATGACGCTCGAGCGCGTGGACGCCGAGCACGTCGGGGAGCTGATCATGCTGCTCGAGCTCGCGACCGCGTACGCGGGGGCGCTGTACGGCGTGAATGCCTTCGATCAGCCGGGGGTGGAGCTGGGGAAGCAGTTCACGTACGGGATGCTCGGACGGGCGGATGCGGAGGCGGCGCGCCGGGAATGGAAAATGCTACCGGAGTCGGACCCGCGCCGGCGTGTCTGAGCGCCGCACCCGCGCCGCGCGCACTTGCGACGCCGTATTCGCAGCGCCAGCTTCCGGAATCCACGAACAACGCGGCTCATCCGAACCGGTCGTGACCCGCCCCGCCGTGGGCGCCCTCGTCACGGCCGCCGCACTGCCTTGCAGATCCGAGGGACTCATGCAGAACACGCTCGTGACCGTGGGTCAGCTCTTCGGCGACGCGGTCGAGGTCCACGAGGACCACGTCACCGTGAAGCGCGAGCAGGCGCTCGCCTCCGACAAGATGGACCACCTCGTGCGGACCGCCGTCTTCGGCGACCCCGCGGCGCGCGAGTACGCGCGGTGGCTCATCTGGGAGGTCGGCCAGGCCGTCGGCGTGCGCGCCGCCTCGATTCACGACCTGTACATGGCGCGCGGGCGCGGCGAGATCCGCGGCTTCACCGTCCCCGCGATGAACATCCGGGCGCGGACGTACGACACCGTGCGCGCGATCATCCGGACCGCGCAGAAGCTCGACGCCGGCGCCTTCATCCTCGAGATCGCGCGCTCCGAGATCGCCTACACCGAGCAGCGCCCCGCCGAGTACGTCGCCGTCATCCTCGCCGCGGCGCTGCGCGAGGGGTGGCGCGGCCCGGTCTTCATCCAGGGCGACCACTTCCAGGTCAACGCGAAGAAGTACGCGGCGGACCCGGCGCCCGAGGTGGACGCGGTGAAGGCGCTCGCCAACGAGGCGATCCACGCCGGCTTCTACAACATCGACATCGACACCTCCACGCTCGTGGACCTCTCGAAGGAGTCGCTCGCGGAGCAGCAGCGGCTCAACTACGAGGTCGGCGTGGACATCCTCGCGACGGTCCGCGAGCTCGAGCCGGAGGGGGTGACCATCTCCGTCGGCGGCGAGATCGGCGAGGTCGGCTCGCACAACAGCACCGTCGAGGAGCTGCGCGCGTACATGACGGGCTTCGAGGAGACGCTGCGTCGGGTCGATCCGGAGATGCCGGGGCTCTCGAAGATCAGCGTGCAGTCCGGGACGTCGCACGGCGGCGTCGTGCTCCCCGACGGGTCGATCGCCGACGTGAAGCTCGACCTCGACACGCTCGAGCGGCTGTCGAAGGTGGCGCGCGACGAGTACGGGCTCGCCGGCGCGGTGCAGCACGGCGCCTCGACCCTCCCCGACACGGCGTTCAACAGCTTCCCGCAGCGCGAGACGGCCGAGATCCACCTCGCGACGAACTTCCAGAACATGCTCTTCGACCAACTCCCGACGCAGCTGCGCGAGGAGATGTACCGGTGGCTGCGCGAGAACGCGAAGGACGAGCGGAAGCCGACGGACAGCGACGAGCAGTTCTACTACAAGTCGCGCAAGAAGGCGCTCGGCCCGTTCAAGCGGAAGCTCTGGGACCTCCCGCAGGCGACGGCGACGGCGCTGGCCGCGGCGTACGACGAGAAGTTCACCTTCCT